>NZ_JBEZZG010000024.1:0-158029 GCF_040639085.1 Nonomuraea sp. NPDC023979 | reverse complement strand
GGGGGGGGGGGGGGGGTTGGGGGGGTTTGGGGGCGGGGGTCGGGGGGGCCCCGCGGCCGGCCCCCCCCGGGGGGGGGCCCCGCCCCGCGGGCGCGCGGGCCGGGACCGCCTGGCCGGGCCCGGCGGTCCAGCGCGCCGGGCCCGGTGCCCGTGTCCGCCCCCGAGCGGCCACGGACGTGTGCATCCAGGCCCGGCTGGAACCCCCCAGCTCGTGCCGGGCCTGGACGTGAAGGGCCTGCCCCGCCCTGACCCCCCGGAGAGAGCGAGGCAGGCCGCCGGACGGCTGGTCAGGGCCGTCCGGCCTGGCCCACGCAGCCGGATCCCCGGCCGGCCGGTGGGCGTCGCCGCAGGAGCGGTGCTCGACCGCGGCGAGTCTGGTGGTAGTGGTGGTCATCGCGCGGCCTTCACGGCGTCGAGGGCGCGCCGCATGGCGATGGCCGTCGCGCTCCCGGGCCCGCGCCGTCCGTTCTCGACGTCGGTGATGGCGGCCCTGGGGACGCGGGCGAGCCGCGCGAGGCTGCGCTGGCTGAGTCCGAGCTGGTTGCGCCGCTGGTTGAGCATGCGTCCTTCGGCGATGGCTTGGGCGCGGGCGGCGGACACGATCTCGGGCTCGTCGGTGGCGGTGGCCCGGATCCGCTTGGGCCGGGGCAGCCGCTCGTCCTCGCTGTTGAGTTCGCCGGCGGCCCATCGTTCGGCCAGGGCGGCGGCCCGCTCGGCGGTGAGGCCGGGCGGGATCTCCCAGGTGATGGTGAGGATCATCGCCGCCCCCTCAGGAGTGCGCCGAGCAGGCTGGGCCGGCGTGCGGGCTGGGTGGCGCGCACGAGCGCCTCCATCTCGTCGGCGGGGATCTTGCGCTCGGGCGCGGGCACGCCCGCGGTGGCGCTCTCCTCGATTTCTCGGGCGAGACGGAGCAGCTCGTGCGTGATGTAGGTGGGCTCGCGGTCGGCGATGTCGCGGATGCGGCGGACGATCTCCGTGTGGGTCATGGCCGGTCTCCGTTGACGGCGCGGGCGATGGCGAGGGCGTGCTGGAGGTCGTCGGGCAGCGGGCCGCTCTCGGTGAAGGGCACGCCGCTCCAGGACTCCAGCCAGTCGGCGAGCGGCCGGTCCATGGGCCGGTTGGGCTGTTCGCGGAGCTTGGCGGCGGCCTGGGCGATCTCCTGCTCGGGGCTCACGACTCGCTCCGGGTGTATCCGGCGGCCAGAACGGCGCGGGCGTTGGCCTCGACGGTCGCCCATGGGTCGAGCAGCGCGACGAGCTGCTTGAGCTGCTCAGGATCGGGCTCAACCTGGGCCACGTCGGCAGCGGCGGCAAGGCAGGCGGCGAGCTCACGCGCCACGCCAGGCGTGGTCGTTCCGGCGACGCGGCCCGCGTCAGCGTTGACGCGGTTGCCGTCGATCCAGCCGTGAGCGCGGAGGTCCTCCGTGCTCGGGCGCGGCAGGATGATGGGCGCTTCCTGCCCGGCCGCCTGATACAGCGCGGCGACCAGCTCTGGCAGGTCCTCGGGGGCGAAGTGCCAGCCGGAGAAGTCCGGCTCGCCGAGCCACACGCCCGTGAAGTGTTTGCCGGAGGCGGCGATCATCAGCTTCCGGTCATTGAGACTGGTCATGGTGTGGCTCACGCTGCCTCCCGAGGCAGGATGCGGGCGGTGTGGGTGGCGCTGACCGGGAGGCCCCAGTCGCCCGAGCAGGCGACGCGGGCGTGCTCGCCGAGAACGGCGTCCAGCGACCCCTCGTAGGGCTCGAACCGGTCGATCGGGTAGTGCCTGCCGAGGTGGACGATGACGTCGCCCACGGTGAGCTCGGGGCCGGTGACGCGCACGCCCCAGGCCGGGTCCTCCCAGCCGATCGGGTGCGGGCTGTACGGCCGCGTGTACATGCGCGGCATCGGCTCACCCGGAGCCTGCCTGCGGGCGCGCTGCCTCTGGTGGGCGTCCGCCATCTCGTCAGGGCTCATCGTGCCGCCGTACCAGGCCGCCTGAGCGTCGGACCGGAAGCGGGCGCCCGGGATCACTGGAGGCTTGCCACGGCGGCGGGCCTGGTCTTCCCGCTTCGCCCCCTTGCACGGCTCGCACGCCTCGACCTGCCGGTACTTGTGCTGCCGGTAGCCGCGGATGGTGCCGTGCTCGATACCTTCGGCCTGGCCGTGGACGCTCATCGCTCACCTCGCCGGGACTGCTCGTCGAGGTCGGCCGCGCTCTTCGCCTCGTGGGCGCGGACCTTCCGACGGAAGCGCCACACCGTGAAGTCCTCGCGGGCCTCGCGCACGGCGCGGGCGAACGCCTTCGCCATGGCGATCTCCAGCAGGCCGATCGCGCTCGACACGAACAGGAAGGCGATCATGCGGGGCAGTTCCTCACGCATCGGCCACCCCCGCAGCCTCACGCCACGCGCGGATCTCCGGGTCGTCGAGGTAGCCGGCCCCGTGCCCGGTCAGCGCCGTGGCGGCGGCCTGGGCGGCGGTGAAGTGCGCCAGGGCGTGCGTCGCCTGTGCCTGGTAGACGGCGCATGCCTCACGCCGCTCCTCCAGTGACAGGTTCGTGTCCAGCGCCGCTTCCCACGGGATGTCCAGCGAGGCGAGCAGGCGCTCGCCCACGCGGTAGTGAGCCGGGCCGTTCACTTCTTGCCTCCCTTCGGATCCTTCGGCATGGGGGTGGTGCGGACGGTGCGGCCGGTCCGGATGGCCTCGCGCCGCACGTCGGCCGCGAGCTGCTCCGCCAGGCGGGCCGCCGCCTCGATCAGGTCGTTGCGGTCGCTCATCGCTTCCCCGGCTTCCTGGCCAGCGAGGGATGGCCGGTCACGAGCTGCACGGCCGCGACGTGGGCGCACTCGGCAGGCCGACGGCAGGTACACGACCACGTGTTGTCGACCAGGTGCACGAGGTAGGTCGAGGAGTGACCGTCGACGTGAGCTCGAACGACGTCGGCGCGGCGCTGGCCGTCGTGTTCGGTGGCCGCCGCCGCAGTGACCGTGACCCTGCCAGCCCGGAGGTAGGAGCACGCCTGGGCACGCACGTCCATCGCCATCAGGACGCACCGCCCTTGCACTCGTCCTCGAAGTGGTCGCCGCGGACTCCGCACGTCTCGCACAGGTAGTCCGCCGCCGGCCGCTCCGGCGCGGCCGGGTCCTCAGCCGTCGCGGGGGCCGGGCCGCTCCCCGCCTTGGCCTTCTCCTTCGACTTCGCGGCCTTGCCGACCACTTCGTCGACGCTCACCCGCGGCGGCGGGAACTCCTCCTCGATGGAGAGCTCGCCCCGGCGCAGGCTGTTGAACGTGATGCCGAGCTGGGCGACGTCGTACTCGGTCCACTTCGCCGCCGGTCGGCCGACCTTGTCGGCGAGCTGGTCGGTGGTGATGCCGAGGCTCTCGAACATGGCGACGGCGTCGGCGATGCGCTGCGGGAGGGGCTTGCCGCCCCCGTCCGCCAGTGTCTTGTGCGCGATCTCCTTGGCTTCCTCGACGAACCACGGCGGGAGGATGGAGAAGATGACCTCGCGCAGGCGGCGGGCACCCATGTTGGCGTTGTTCTCGTAGATGTCGCGCATGTCCGTGAGCGCCTTCGGGCCGCCGGCCACGTCGCGCTTGTGCGGCACGATGAACGTCGTCGACGACCGCGAGTTGGTCTGGACGTCCCAGGCCCACGCCTGCATCTCGGACTGGTGGTAGTCGTCGTCGCGGCGCAGCTCGACGATCCCGTACTGGACGTTGCCCCAGCAGCGGGCCAGCTCGCGCGCCATGTGCACGCTCGGGCCGTTCACGGTGGTGCCGCCCCGCTTGTAGCTGTAGAACGCCCGGGCTGCCAGCCCCTTCTGCTTGCAGGACTGCCGCATCTCGAACTGCGCGGCCTGAATATCGCGCGGGCACTGCTGGGCGACGATCACGGCCGCCTGGACTTCGGCGACGGCGCGGGACTGCTCGACCGCGGTGCCCTGCCCGACACGGCCGGGCGCGGCCGTGCGGGTGATGGCGGGCTCGATGTCGCGGCGCGTGGTCACGAAGCCTCCTGGAGGTAGTCGTTCTCCACCCATGCGGGCAGGGAGATGAGCTCGATTTCGTCGCTGTGCGCGGGCCAGTGGCAGGTGGCCACGCACTCCGCGTAGACCTCCAGCGCCTGGCGGTTGCGCTCCCGGCCGACGCGCAGCGCGGTGCGCCTCAGCTCGACGACGGTGATCAGGTAGGGGGCGTCCTTGGACTGGACGACGAACAGGAACGCGAGGTCCTCGCCGAGCCCGAGCGCCTCGGCGCCGTCGAGGTACCAGGCGGCCTGCTGGTAGTAGCCGTACTGGTAGACGGTGCGGGCGATGGCGCCCGGGTCGGCGGAGTGGCTGGTCTTGTAGTCGGGGATGATGAGCCGCCCCTCGGTGACGTCGGGCAGCCAGTCGAAGCGGGCGCGCCGCCACACCTTGGTCGGCCCGTCCTGCCAGATGAGGCTCTGCTCGGGCTGGCCGTGCTCGGGGTCGAACAGGGCGCCGGCGATCCGGTGCTTGCGGATCGCGTCGGCCATGTCGTGCACCTGCTGGTACTCGCCCGGCTTGAGCGGGATGGCGCCGTCGGCGCGGACGGCGGCCACCTCGGCCTTGACCTTGTTGGTGTCCCAGCGTTCGGCGTCGATGCGCACGAGCTCGGGGCCGCTGCCGAGCACGAGCTTGTGCGCGGCGTGCCCGATGTCGAAGTGCTTCTTCGGTGCGGGCGGGTTGTCGCGCTCGTGCTTGTAGATGGCGGGGCAGTGCGGTGGGAGGAGCTTGCGGGCGCCGCTGGAGGACAGGGAGCCGCCTTCAACGGGGTCGAGGTGGTAGAGCTCGTCGGGCATGTCGTAGACGCCGGGCTCGCTGATCTTCTCCGCCCATTCGGGCCAGGTGGCGATCTCGCTCATGCCGCACCGCCGAACAGGTGACTGGCCAGCGCCGTCTTGAACTCCATCTCGGTGGCCGGGCGGATCGTCGGCTGATGCTCCGCGTACTCGTCGGCGGCGCTGAGCGTCAGGAACAGATCAGCCGCCTCCTCCGCGTCCAGCAGGCCGGACGGAACCTTCGAGGCGAAGAACGGGGCGCGCTGCCCGTCCACCTCGACCACCCACTTGCCGTGGCCGGTCGAGCGGGGCATCAGGGCCAGGCCCTCGTCCAGGAGGCAGTCCTCCAGCGCCGTGGCATCGCCCAGCTCGTGGCCGGAGTCGCTGCCGTCGCCCTGCTGCCAGGTCCTGAGGGCGCGGGCGATGGCCTCTCGGCGGGCCTTGTACGGGTTCTTCTTCTGGGGAGCGTTCTCGCTCATCGACGGCCGCCCTTCGCGAGGGCGGCGCGCAGCCGCTTGGCCTGGTCGCTGACCCGCCTGGCGAGCAGCTGGCCGCGCTCGCGCATGGTGGCGCGCATCCGCCGCTCGGTGCGCGTGCCGCCGTGGCGGAGCGGCTCCAGCCACTCCTCGGGGCTCATCGCCTTGCGGCGCTGCTCCCACTCGGCCACGTCGGCCGCCGTGATCTTCAGCATGCTGGCCGTCTTCGGCGCCGGGTCGATCGGCGGCGACAGCTCCTGCCGCACAATCTGGATGGGCTCGGTGACGGCGCCGGGAGCGGCGCGGTGGCGGCCGGCCATCACTTCCCCTTCCCGGGTGTCCGGCGGGCGGGAGCGCGGCGCGTCTCCGGCAGGGTGGCGACCTTCTCCACGGCCTTGTCGAGCGCCGGGTCGTCGCCGCCGTACGGCTCGTCGACGGCGACGGGGGGCTCCGGAGCCGCAGGGAGGTCCGGCTCCGGAGCGCTCGTGGGGGCCAGCACCTCTTCGAGCGCGGCCAGCTCCTTGTCCCACATAGCGGCCTGGCCGGCCAGCGTTTGGGCGAACTGGCGGCGGGCGCGGATGCCGTCCAGGTCACCGCGGTGCACGCCGTACTGCCGGAGGCCGATGTGGAAGGTGGACCAGTTTTCGTCGAGGGTGTGGCGGATCTGGTCGATCGGGATCTCGCCCCAGTCGGTGAACGGCACGCTGGTCATCGGGTCTCCTGGCATGTGGTCGAGTGGGGGCCGTCGGGGGTGGGACACGAGCAGAGCGAGACGCCGCGGCGGGCGAGCTCGGCGCGGATCGCGGGCTCGAACACCTCCTCGTGCAGCTGCACGGCGCTGCCGAGGGCGGCGTAGCGGCGGATCTCGCGGTACCTGGCGAGCAGCTCGGGCGTCTGCTGGGTGCGGATCGCGGCGCGGGTCGGCTCCCATGGGTCAGGAGCGGGCTCGTCCTCCGGCAGGAGGAGCACGCCCGTGACCACCCCGGCCAGGATGACGGCGGCGATGATGACGCCGCCGAGTGCGCGATCGACGTCGGCGAGCAGGACGCCAGCCATGGTGACGCAGGCTGGCACGATCATGATGGCGAGCGCGAGCCAGTTGCGGCCGGTGATCATGTGCGCCTCCTTCGGCCCGGCACCGGCAGGTCCTGCGGCCGGTACAGGCGGCGGCCGCCGCGCACGAGGTACGGAAGGCGGCCGGCTCGCACCGCGCGGCGGAAGCCCTGCCACGACAGCCCGGCCTCGCGCATCGCTTCCTTGCGCGTGAGGAGGGGCATCACGCACCCCCGTCCACGGCGGCCAGGAGCGTGGCCAGCTCCGGCGAGTCCCAGCCCGCGTAGCGCTGCTCGCGCTGCGCGCGGGACACCGCCGCCTCCAGGTCCTGGTCGCGCCCGGCCAGCGGCCGCCACACGCCCTGGTCGCGCCGGAACGCGATGTAGGCCATCGCGCGGTGGTCGTGCGGGGTGGCCGACACGACCACGTCGAGGTCGCCGCCGGGCCTGTGACCGACGTGCTCGACGGCGTACGTCTCGTGCTCGCCGGCGACGATGCGCCAGTGCGGCAGCGCCAGCGGCACGACGCGCTCGTCGAAGCTGATGCCCTTCGGCAGCTCGTAGAAGTGGGCGGGCTGCGGCTTGTAGACCCGGAGCCGCCGCTGCTTGTCGCGGATGACCTCGACCGCCTCGCCGCGCCGGAGCGCGGCCGTCGCCTCTTTGAGGACGCTCACGCCGCCTCCTCGATCAGCTCGCTGACGATGAGGTGGATGAGGGGCAGGTCGTTGCCGGGCAGGAACAGCCGCTCCGCCTGCGCCTCGCTCAGGCCCAGGACGCGGGCCGCGCGGGCGGCGACGGGCACGCCGCGCACCTGCCGCCCGTCGACGTCGGCCACGACCACGCTGGCCGCCGCGTCGCCGCTGTCCGGCTTGAGAAGGAAGTCCACCGGGCCGCCGGGCTCGGTCGCCCACCGGCCGCCCGCCAGGAGCGCGGCGTGCGCGGCGAAGCACATCCGCCAGTTGCTCTGCCGCCACTCGGCGCGGTTGGCGTCGATGTGCGCGAGCGTGTCGCGCAGCAGCTCGGTGTTCACGCCGCCACCTCGCACAGGTCGTGGATGGTCTGGCGGAGCTCGTCGAGCGTGTTCGTGGGCGCGAACAGCTGCCGCCCCTGGCGGTCGGTGATGCCCAGCAGACGGCACGCCCGCTCCCACACCCACACGCCCTCGACGACGTGGCCGGACGGCAGGCGCAGGTAGTGCGCCTGGCACACCTCGCGCTCGTCGGCGGTGGCGACGACGGCGAGCGACGGCTCCTCGGTGACGTCGTCGGTGACCCACCGGCCGCCGGCCTGGGTGACGACGTGGGCGGCGAGGCAGCGCCGCCAGTCGCCCTGGTCCCACTGCTCGGGGTGGGCGGCGACGTGGTGGAACGCGGACTTGAGCAGGGGGACGTTCGGCATCACGCGGCCTCCGCCCTGGTCAGGCGCTCCATGGCGGCGGGGTCGATCGGGTCGATGTACGGGACGCCGAGCCGGTCGGCGACGTCGCGGGCGTGGTCGCGCAGGCGGTGGGCGGGGATGCCGCGCTCGCCGCCGTGGAACATCGGCTGGTCGTCGGGCCGGTGCTCGACGATCTCCAGCGGGGAGCGGCCGTCGGGCATCCGCTCGCCCAGGACCAGCTCGGAGTCCGGCACGATCCGGACCGTCACGTGGTGGACCTCGGCGGCCAGCTCGGTCACGGCGTCGCGGATGTCGGAGAGGTCGTTGCCGCCGTGGAACAGGCTGTCGGCCTGCCGCATGTCCAGGCCCAGCACCCGCTTGGCACGGTCCTCCACGTCGACGACGGAACCGATCTCGTCACGCTCGACGACGTCGTCGGGGCGGTCGTCCGCCTCGGGGGTCAGGTAGCGGGACAGCCAGTGGTCGGCGTCGGTCGCCCACCGGCCGCCGGACAGGTCGGCGGCCCAGCCGGCGAAGCACATGCCGGTGCGGCAGCGCCACTCCTTCTGCACCCACGTCTTGGGGTGCTGCTCGATGTGCGCGAGGACCTGGCGCAGCAAGACCACGTTGGTCGTGGGGTGCGTCGTGGCCGCCTCGGCGGTGATCGTCTGGTGGCCCATCACGCACTCGCCTTCTGGTCGCCGTCGATGAGGGCGCGGATGCCGTCCTCGGGGAAGCGCCAGTGGCCGCCCGGCGTGCGGATCGCGGGGACCTTGCCCGCCTTGGCCCAGGACGCCGCGGTGCCGGGGTTGACGCGGAACATCGCCGCGACCTCCGCCGTGGTGAACGGCTGCTTCTGAGTCATCGGTTGTCCTTCCGGTTGCAGGTGGAGCGGTAGGGTTGGGATCGCCGGTGTCCTTCCGGCGCGGCCTGGCCAGTTGCACCTGGCCAGGTCTTTTGCTTGCTCGGCGTGCTACGGCTCAGTGGCCGTAGACGTGGTAGCCGCCGTTCCAGTCCCAGCTCTTCTTGGCGAGCTCGACGCCAGCGGCCGTGGTCACCCAGGCCGTGTCGGCGTCGTTGTTGTAGAACTGGCCGGCGGTGCCGCAGTCGACGTCCGAGTCGGCGTACAGCCGGTACTCGCTGCCGGCCTTGTGGTCGCCGCCCGCGCGGACGCCGTTGAAGACGGTCACGTACTCGCCGGCCGCCAGCTCGGTGGTGCTGTTGTCCGGCAGGTCGGTGATCTTGTACGTGTTGCAGGAGTGCGATCTGTTGGCCAGCGTGCGGCCGTGCGCCCAGTTGTCCTCGACCAGGACGTTCGCGATGTCGACGGCGTGGTCGGAGACGTTCTTGAACGTGACGTACTCCCGGTTCCTGTTGCTGTAGGAGTCCGCGCCCATGGCGTCGGTGCCGACGCGAACGATCCGCAGGTCGTCGCTGTCGGGAGCCACCGCAGCGGCGGACGTGGCGGCGGACGCCGGCGAGGCGGCCAGGCCGCTGAACGCCAGCGCGAACGCGGCGAGCGAGATGAGGATCTTCTTCATCGTGATCTTTCTGTGAGGTTGGGGCCGGTGACCCGGCCTTGTGCCGCCCCAGTCCGGAGCGGACGCGGTGAGCCCTAAGCGGGCAGGGGGTCGTGGCGTCGACGGCGGGCCGCGAGGGCGAAGAGGCGGTCCCGCGCGACGCTGTCGCGACGGTTCTGCGCCTCGACCGACCGGTGGCGGAGCTTCCTGTTCACCCGCCGACGCTGCGCGGGGGTGAGCGTGGCCCGGCCGGTCTGGGTCAGGTAGCGGGACGCACGCTGGTCGGAGTCGAGCATCGGGGAGTCCTCTCGGGGTCAGGCCGCAAGCTGGCGGGAGGTCGTGCCGCCGAAGATCCGCCGGATCTTGACGATCTGCTCGGCGGTGAGCGGGGGCGCGGCGGCGACGATCGCGGCGACGGCCGCGATGCGCTCGGGGTCGCACTGGTCGATGCCGGCAGCGGTCTGGCAGTTGCGGCAGATGCGCCGCCACGCCTCGTTGCGGGTGCCGCACTCGTCGCACGTCCACATCGGCCGGGCCGGCGGCTGGGGCTGGCGCTGAGGTTTCATGCCGCCGCCTCCGGCATCAGGTCGGCGACCGTGCAGTCCAGGACGGTGGCGAGCTTGTGAAGGACCTCCGGCGACGCCCCGTACTTGCCGCTCTCGATGTGCGACATGTGCTGAGGCGAGATGCCCGCGAGGTGTGCCAGCTCGCCCTGCTTCAGGCGCTTCTCGATGCGGCGTTTGTAGATGCGATCACCGTCCTGGGGGACCTTCTTCGACGGCGGTCGGCTCCCTTCCCGTTGCGGGCCGGGTCGCCGACGCCACGGTTTGGGCGTTTCATCCGTCTTCACATCCACGAGAGTACGACTGAGTGTGAGAGAGTACAAGTTTTTCTTGGACTTTTACGGACATGAAGGTGACGAGGACCGAACCTGACTAGCGCTCTATTGCAAAATCTCGTATTCTCTGACTGGTCTATCGAGAGGTCAGACAGGTGATGAGTGAAGCGCCGGAGCCACCACCGGAGGCAAAGCTCATCCGCCTCGCACGCAAGGCGAAGGGCCTGAGCCCCGAAGAAGCAGCCCCGCTCACCAGAGGCTTGATCGGCGCCAGCCGGTGGAGGCAGATCGAGAACGGCTACGCCGTGCGCAGCGGCGAGCGCATCCCCACCACCGCAACACCCAAAGTCCTGGCCCGCATGGCGTTCGTAGTCGACGTGACACCCGACCGGCTCAGGGGCATCCAATGCGACGAAGCCGCAGAGATCCTGGACGAGATCATCTACCAGGAGCGGGGACAGAAGCCGGCACAGCCCGCGCCCGAGCCGGCACCTGAGCCGGCCGACGCCCAACTGCGCCACCTTCTCGACCTATGGATGCAGCTGAGCCCCGTCGAGCGGCGTGCCGCGATCGGCGTGCTGGAAGAGATGGTCAGCGAATCCACAGAAACGGTCAGTAAACCCGATCAAGGGCTAGAACGTCGCACGGGGTGACGCGAGATAACGAATCCGCCACAAGCGCCGCAATTAGTTGAAAGTTTCCTTCGTTGAGCGTGCTATTGGTGACGACGCCTGGGACGCACATCGCACCTCAACGGGGAGGTCCCCTGTCTCATGCACCAAGCGCACCACGAGCCCGATGGGGACGGGCCGGACTCAAGCTTGATCAACACCCTCCAGGTCCGCACCCGGCGGATCACCACCATGGCGCGCTGGGCCGCCCGCTCAGCCGAGATCATCGCCCAGCTGCGCGCCGAAATCGCCCAGCTGCGCGCTGAGGGTGCCCAGTCGATCATCGAGCGCGCCGAGCTTCACGAGGAGGTCGTCTACTGGCGGCGGCGCGCCGCGCGCCGCGAAGGCCTCAACCCTGACGAGACGCCGCCAGCGCAGTACGTGGAGGCGCTGCGCACCACCCAGTGGGAGCCGACCCGCGAGCTACTGGTCGACGTCGACGGCATGCCCGCGTGGATCCAGATCGACCGCCACCCTGCCGCCGCCCCGGACCCGCTCGGAGAGATGCGGGCCTGGCAGCTCGTCGTGGCCGCCGTGCGGCAGGCCCGCGGGACCCGGGCGGTGCTCGCATGATCCGCTTACCACGCATCACGTACGCACGCCTGCCCGAGGGGCAACGGTGGATCTTCCAGAAGGACGGCGACGACGAGCAAGCCATCATCGTCATCAACGAGGCACTCGACGAGCGCCGCCGCCGCGCCGCCCGCAGGGAGGCGCTGGCCCGCTACTTCCGGGAGACCCAGCCGGCGTTCCTGCCGATCGTGTTAGTTCTCGCCGTGCTCGACTGGCTCCGGATGGGTGCCCGCCATCCGCTGGGGGCGGCAACGATGGGAAGCGCCCTCACCGTGGCAGGCCTCGCTCTCCTGACGGGCGACCCTCCGCGGATCGCCGCCCCGCCGCCGCCTGTCATCACCGTCACGCCTTCGCCGCCGCCAGCCACGAGCCCTACCGCGGCGAGCACCACCAGCGCACCCCCGGGATGGGAGCGCTCCACGCGGCGGCCCGGGCCCGCCGACACGGTGCGAGCCGTACGTCCGACCCGGACCCGGCCGCCGCACACGCCGGCGCCCCGCACCCGCACCGCCAGGCCCACACCCCGGGCCAGCGCCGCCGAGCGGGAACCCACCATCGCCGCGATCAACGGCCCCGCCACACCACCGCCCGGTCCGGCCGACACCGCGCCGCCCGGTCCGGAGACCACCTCGGCGCCCAGCCCGGACGATCCGGGCCCAGTACCGGAGGGGCCCGAGATCGTTGATGAGCAGGCGGCCGCAGGGCCGGTGTGCGACGGCCTCGTACACGTCGACGTTGGGCTCGACCCGCTACTCGGCATCGACGCCTGTCTGCTCGGCTGACTGGCCGCGCCAGATGATGCGGGTGTACTCCCAGTCGGCGTAGTTCTTACGGCCTGGGCCGACCGGGAGTACCTCGATCCGCTCGCACATGGCGCGCAGCAGTTCGCGCTGCTGGGGCATCGTCAGCGCCATCCAGCGATCCACGACGACCTGGAAGTCGGGGTCGGCGACGGCGTGCACCAGCGGCGCGGACCGCATCGAGCGGGCCCGTGCTTCCAGCCGGTCGATGCGCGGCTGGATCTCCTTCTCCATGTGCGCCACCGCCATCGGCGACAGATCCCCGGACGCGCCCTGGGAGTAGATCACCAGGAGCCGGTCCCGGAGAGTCGCGATCTCTGCGAGCACACCGGACAGCTCAGGATCGTCGTCACCAGCCTGCGCGAGACTCTTCTGCATCTCGTCGCTCGCCAGTCGGCTCAGGACGACCTCGACAACGAATTCCTCCAGGCGGTCCTTGCCCCGTCCGACATGGCCCATACCGCTCGCTCCGGCCTGCCGGGGCCGGCAGATGTAGGTCAGCCGGCCCCGGGAGGGCTGCACGCGCAGGTCGGAGCCGCACACGCCGCAGAGCGCGATCCCGGACAGTAGATGTTTGATGGCTACGTCCCGGCTCGTGCGCCGTTCCGGCGCGGTCAGCAGTGCTACGAGGGAGTAGTGCTGCTCGGGCCTGATGATCGGGTCCCAGTCCGCCGGTCCCACGATCGCGCCCTGGTGCACGCGTAGCGCCGCGTAGCCGGGGTTCAGAAGAAGGTCACGCACCTGCGAGTGCGACCATCCAGTTAGCGAGCGGCGCGGCGTGGGGATGCCACGCTGGTTGAGCTCGGCGGCCAGGGCGTGCGGTGCGACGCTCTTCAGCGCCCGCGTGGCAAGGCTGTCGACCAGGCCTGCCCGGGTGTACACCTCGACCGGCATCGGCGGCGTGCTGCGCACCAGGCACGCTGAGCGGATGGCGAACTGGCGGCGGACGTCGAGCACCTGGCGCACGAGCTGACCGGTGCGCACGTCGTACTCGCGGCGATAGCCGTACAGGACGCGGCCGTGAGGCTTGCCCTCGATGGCCATCGCCGCCTTGTCCCGGAGCACGCGCAGGCTCGTCTCCTCCGACGCGTAGGCGGCCGCCACCCCCTCATCTGCGAGCGCCTTCCAGTCGCGTGGTTTACGGACGTCGTAGGTGTGGTCGTGGCTGGTGATGTGGATCAGGGTGCCGCGGCGGCGGCAGGCGTTGAGCAGCCGGGCCCACATCTCCAGCTCGCGATTGCCGCGGCTGGGCTCCCACATGACCAGGACGTCGATGCGGCGGGGCTCCAGGTCGGCGAGGAGGCGTTCCCAGTCGGGGCGGTCTCCTCGCGCGAATCGCGACGCGCTGAGGTCGTTGTCCTCGTAGACTCCGGCCACGACCCAGCCGTTGGCGGAGCAGGCCGCCCGGTTGGCGGTGTTCTGCTGGCCGACGGATCGGCGCTCCCGCGTGCGGTCGTCGCTGACTCGGTCGTAGATCGCAGCCTCAAGCGCCTTGCTCATAGCCGGATCGTAATCTACTTTCATGTGTATAGCGAAGGTTGTTCGTGCTCAACCTGTTCATGGCGGTCGTGGTGAGCGCCATGGACGAGGAGTCGGCCGCCGAGCTGGCCGAGCTGGAGGACGTCTCGGCGGCCTCCACGCAGCGCATCCTGGACGAGCTGACGGCGCTGCGCCAGGAGGTGGCCGAGCTGCGCGGCCGGCTCACGCCGGACCGCGGCTAGACCGGCCCGGCGCGGCAGGCGCGTCAGCGGGAGTAGAACTCGACGACGAGCTGCTCGTCGACCGGGACGGCGATCTGCTCACGTTCGGGGCGGGAGACCAGCGTGAACGTGAGGTTCGCCAGGTCCGCCGACAGGTAGGCGGCGGTCCGCTCGTCGGCGTGCACGCCCTCGGCGGCGGCGACGAACGGCTGCATCCGGCGCGAGCGCTCGCGCACCGAGACGACCTGGCCCGGCTTGACCAGGTAGCTGGGGATGTCGACCTTGCGGCCGTCGACGGCGATGTGGCCGTGCGCGATGTACTGGCGGGCGGCGTAGATCGACGGCGCGAGCCCGGACCGCAGCACGAGCGAGGCCAGCCTGGTCTCCAGGATCGTGACCAGCTCGGCGCCCGAGGCGCCCGGCTTGCGGACGGCCAGATCCCAGTAGCGGCGCAGCTGCCGCTCCGACACGTCGTAGTACCAGCGCAGCTTCTGCTTCTCCATCAGCCGCAGCCCGTAGTCGCCGCTGCTGCGGCGGTTGGTCTTGCGGCCGTGCTCGCCCGGCGGGTAGGGGCGCTGCTCGAAGTAGCGGACGGCTTTCCTGGTCAGCGGCACGCCCGCACGACGTGACAGTCGCACCTTGGGACCGGTGTAGCGCACGTTCACCTCAATGTGGTTAGGTAGTCCTTACTTAGGTGAGCCTAACCTACTATTCAGTGTGATCTCAAGGAGGCGTCATGCTCCCGATCCCGGAGCGGATCCGCACCCTCGCCGCGACCGCCAGCGTCGCCCGGCTGTCCGTCGACGGCGCCCCCTCCCCCGCCCGCGGCGGCGTGGACGAGCGTGGCCGCCCGGTGCTCCTGGTCCGCCCCGGCGAGGCGCTGCACGGGCTGCGCGACGACGCCGTGGTGGCCGTGAACCTGACCTCGATGCGCCGCCTGGGCGACGTCGAGCACCCGCGCGGCCTGCTGGAGGTGCAGGGATGGGCGCAGCCCGTGCCCGAGCGCGAGGCCCGCGCGGCGGCGGTCGCGGTGGCGGCCGCCGACCCGGACGAGGCCCTGTTCGACGCCCTTGAGCAGTACGGCAGGCCCGGCGCGCCCCGGCTGCTGCGGCTGGACGTGGGCCAGGTCGTCTACCTGACGGGCCAGGAGTCGGGCGTGCTCGACGCCGACGAGTACCTGGACGCCCGGCCCGACCCGCTGGCGGAGACGGCCGAGCGGGTGCTCGCGCACGTCAACGCCTGCCACCGGCCGCAGCTCGCCAGCGGCGTGTCACGGCAGCTCGGCGAGCCGGCCGCCGACGTGTGGCTGTGGGAGCTCGACGCCTTCGGCGCCACCGTACGGGCCGACGGGGCGCTCATCCGCTTCCCCTGGCCCGCCCCGGCGTCCGGCGTCCGCGCCCTGGAGACGGCGCTGAACGGGCTGCTGTGCGCCTGCTGATCGAGTGCGTACTTGATCACGATTGTCACGTACGGGCACTGCCGGCCCCCAGGCGTGACTATCATCTGCCCCTGTGGGACAGACGGAACGGCGCGGGCGAGCCCTGCAGATCGCCGCGGCGCTGACCGGGACGGTCATGGTCGCGCTCGCGGGCGTCCTGGCGGGCGGCGGGCTGACCGGCGCCTCGCTCACCCAGGCGGGCATGCCCGACCTCGGCGGCGACGTCCCGGCGCACCGGAGCGGGATGCTCGTGTCGGTGCCCACGCGGGTCCCGGCGGCGCAGCCGACGCGGCGCGCCCCGGCCGGCAGCACGCCGCCCCACGCCCGCGTGGCGGCCACGCCCGCCTCGCCCGACGCCGGCCCCACCGAGCGGGTCCCGGCGCGGGTGCGCCGCTCCGGCGAGCCGACCCGGCGGCCGTCCGTCCGCCCCACGGCCGTGGCCCCGGCGCCGGACCGCTCCGGCCCGGTCACCGAGGCCGACCGCTCCGGCTTCCCGGCGGCCCAGCCGCCGACCGGCGTCACGACCCCGCGGCCCGGCCGCCGCACCCGCACGCCCGCTCCCCCGCAGCCGCCCCAGGACCGCGGCGACATGCGGTTGCGCGGTCACCGCTAGCGACCCGCCCCGGACGGGCACGGTCCATTGACCATTACGGTCAAAATTCGTTATTTCGGTCAGCCAGAAATACCGGTAAAGCGCCACTTGTGCCCTCTGCGGCGTGGGAGGGTGATCGCGATCTTCCACCCCCTCCGAGGAGAGCCCTTGCCATCCCATCGACGGGCGGCGCTCGCCGCCTTCGTGGCGGTCGCCTGCGCCGCCACGACCGGCGTGGCCACAGCGTCGGTCGCGCCGGTGAACATCACGGCGCCCGCGACCGGCGACGTGTTCATCAGCCAGGCCGCGCCCGCCACCGTTTACGGCGACGCCGAATGGATGTCCGTGTGCGTGAAGACGTGCAACGGCAAGACGGACGGCGAACGCCGGGCGCTCACCGCGTTCAAGGTGTCCGGCATTCCGGAGAACGCCAGGAATGTCACCATGACCCTCCAGGTGCGCGCCACCCGGACGACCAACACCACGGTCTCGGCGCACCGGGTCACCGGCGACTGGGCCGAGACCCGCACCACCTGGGACACCCGGCCCACGTTCGGCCCGGCCCTGGCCACGCGTACGGGCTTCACCGCCGGTCAGGTCGCCACGCTGGACGTCTCGAAGGCGTTCACCGGCAACGGCGCCTACTCCTTCGGGCTGACGGCCTCCGAGGGGCCGGTGGCGGTCCTGTACTCGTCCAGGACCACGGGCAAGGGCCCGACGCTCAAGATCACCTACATCCCGGCGGCGGCCACACCGTCCCCCTCACCGACGAGCAGCCCCACGGGCAGCCCGGCGCCCACCACGCCGCCCACGTCGCCGGACGGCGTGTGCCTGCCGTTCGACAAGCCGGCGGCCTCGGCGCTGCGCTCGTACGACCGGAAGGTCTTCGCCTTCTACTTCCCGCCCTACCCGCTGTCGATCGACGACAAGGACCCGTCGAAGGACCAGTACGCCTCCTGGCTGAACCCGCTCGGCTCCAACGGCATGTACGCCGCGCAGGGCGGCCACTCGCGCGACCGGCCGCTGACCCGCCCCGTGCGCGGCGGCGACTGGCGCACGGCCGACTTCGAGGTGGAGGTGCGTCAGGCCATCGCGGCCGGGCTGGACGGCTTCGTCTACGAGCACCACACCTCGGCTTCCGACCAGCGCTTCAACCAGTTCCCCAAGCTGCTGGCCGCGGCCAGGAACGTGGACCCCGGCTTCCGGATCATGCTGAGCCCGGACTTCCCCACGGCCAAGGACGCCCCGCACGACAAGGTCATCGCCGACATCCTGATGGCCAAGGGGCACCCGTCGCTCTATCACCTGCCCGACGGCACGATCCCGCTCGCCCCGTTCTACCCCGAGCGTCAGCCCCCGGCCTGGTGGGACGAGCTGCGCGCGAAACTGGCCGGCAAGGGCATGAAGACCGTCCTGGTGCCGATCTTCCTGGACTGGCAGGGCACCGGCAAGACCGAGTGGAACGACCACGTCGCCGGCTACTCCTCCTGGGGCGTGCGCTGGCAGAGCTCGACCGAGGGCTACAAGCGGGCGGGCCTCGAAGCGGCCGAGCGCGGCAGGTTCTACATGGCCCCCGCCTCGCTGGAGGACGTGCGCCCGCGCGACAAGCGCTACTGGGAGCCGTCCAACAGCGGCACGCTCCGGCAGTCGTTCGTCAAGGCCGACGAGGGCGGCGCGGCCATGATCTCGCTCATGACCTGGAACGACTACGCCGAGTCCTGGGTGGCGCCGTCGGTCGAGCGCGGCTACGCGCCGATGGACCTGATCGCGTACTACACGACCTGGTTCAAGACCGGCAAGTGGCCGGCGGTGAAGCGTGACGCGCTGTACTACTTCCACCGCAGCCACCACACCGACGCGCCGTTCGACAAGACGAAGCAGACGATCGGCCCGATCACGGTCCCGTACGGCGACGCGCCCAGGAACGAGGTGGAGCTGGTCGCCTTCCTCAAGGAGCCCGGCGTCGTCAGCATCAGGCAGGGCTCGGACGTGCGGACCAAGGAGGTGACCTCGGCCGGCATGGTGTCGTTCAAGGCGCCGCTGAAGCCGGGCACGACGCCGGTGTTCGAGCTGAAGCGGGGCGGCAGGCTGGTGCAGACGGTCAAGAGCCACACGCCGATCAAGGAGAGCGTGGTCTACCAGGACCTGATCAACCACGCGGGTGGCGGCCTGTCCTGCGAGCGGCCCCTGTGAGACGCCCGGTCAGCGGACCGCGAGGCTCTCGTCGACCGCTTCCGGCGACAGGACGTGGTCGAGGACCATCACCGCGCAGCCGCTGATGCCGGCGCTCGCGCCGAGGCGGCTGGGCTCGATGCGCAGCCGCCGGGTGGCCAGCGCGGTGGAGCGGCGGTAGACGACCTCGCGGATGCTCGACACGAGCGGCCCGAACGCCTCGGCCATGTCGCCGCCGAGCACCACGACCGACGGGTTGAGGATGTTGACCGCCCCCGCGAGCACCTCGCCGATGCGCCGCCCGGCCTCGCGCACGATGGCCATCGTCTCGGCGTCCCCGGCCCGGACCAGGGCCGTGACGTCGGCGATGGCCTTGACGTCCTTCCCGGCCGCGCGCAGCTCGCGCAGCAGCGCGGTGCCGCTGGCCACCGAGTCGACGCAGTCGATGTTGCCGCACCGGCACAGCACGCCGCCGCCGTCGCGGACCGGGATGTGGCCGATCTCGCCGGCGGCGCCGAGCGCGCCGCGCAGGATGCCGCCGCCCGCGATGACGCCGGCGCCGATGCGGGTGGAGATCTTGACGAACATGAGGTCGCCGAGCTCGGGGTAGACGCCCCGGTGCTCGCCGATGGCCAGCACGTTCACGTCGTTGTCGACCAGCACCGGGACCGGGAAGCGGGCCCGTACCAGGGGCGGGATGACCACGCCTGTCCACGACGCCATGACCCGCGCGCTCTCGGTGCGGCCCTGGGCGAACTCGACCGTGGCGGGCATGCCCATGCCGACGCCCCGGACGCACTCGCGCGGCCGGTCGCCGAGCAGGTCGTCCCAGGTGTCCATGACCAGCGGCAGCACCACGTCGGGGCCCTGCTCGACGTCGATGGCGAAGTCCTGTCCGGCCAGCTCGCGGCCGGCCAGGTCGCAGACGGCGACGCGGGTGCGGCTCGCGCCGAGCGCGGCGGCCAGCACGACGCCGCCGGAGGCGTTGAACTCCAGCCGCACGGGCGGCCGCCCGCCGGTGGAGGGGGCGTCGGTGCGCTCGACGACCAGGCCGCGTTCGAGCAGCTCGCCGACGCGGAGCTGCACCGCGGGCCGGGACAGGCCGGTCACCCGGCCGAGGTCGGCCCGGGTGACGGCCTCACCGGTGCGGATGAGGCGCAGCACCTCGCCACTCGTGGCGAGGCTAGCGGCGGTACGTCGTGCCATCGGCCAAGTGAACCACAGAGCCTTGTGTCATGAAAAGTCACGACTTTTTCATCTCGAATACCAAAACTACGGTTGTGCACGACCCAAACTCTGGCTAGTGTCCGTTCTGTCCATTGCTTGGTAGATCATCGGAGTTCTCCTCGTGTCCCCCCTTGCGTCCTCCCCGGCCTCTTCTGCCTCCCACACGGCCGATCTCGTCGTGTTCGGCGGCACCGGCGACCTGTCCATGCGCAAGCTGCTGCCCGCGCTCTACCACAGCGACCGGGACGGCCGGCTCTCCCCCGAGACCCGCATCATCGCCCTGTCCCGGGGCGGGCTGACCGACGCCGACTTCCGCGGCAAGGTGGACGCCGAGGTACGTGACCAGGTGCCGGCCGACGACGACGCCGGGTGGCAGCGCTTTCTCGGCCGGTTGCACCACCTGACGGTCGACGTGGGCGGTGACGACCGGTCCGGCTGGGCCGCGCTGGGCGCCATGCTGGCCGGGTTCGAGGGCCGTGACCGGGTGTTCTACCTGGCCAGCCCGCCGATGACGTTCGGCCCCTTCTGCCGGGAGCTGGAGCGCGAGGGCCTGGTCACGCCGCAGTCGCGGGTGGTGCTGGAGAAGCCGCTGGGCCGCGACCTGCCGAGCGCGCAGCGGATCAACGACGAGGTCGGCGCGATCTTCGACGAGCGGCAGATTTACCGCATCGACCACTACCTGGGCAAGGAGACCGTGCAGAACCTGCTCGTGCTCCGCTTCGCCAACGCCTTCCTGGAGCCGATCTGGAACTCGCTGTGGATCGACCACGTCCAGATCACGGCCGCCGAGACCGTCGGCACGCCGGGCCGGCGCGGCTACTACGACCAGGCCGGCGCGCTGCGTGACATGGTGCAGAACCACCTGCTGCAGCTCCTGACGCTGACCGCGATGGAGCCGCCCGCCCGCAACGACCGCGAGGCGATCCGCGACGAGAAGGTCAAGGTGCTGCAGTCGCTGCGCCCGATCGCGGGCACCGAGGTCGACCGCTTCACCGTGCGCGGCCAGTACACCGAGGCCGCCGGCATGCCCGGCTACCTGGACGAGCCCGGCTCCACCCCGCCCACCGAGGCGTCGGCCCGGGTCGAGACGTTCACCGCGATCCGCGCCGAGGTGAAGAACTGGCGCTGGGCCGGGGTGCCGTTCTACCTGCGCACCGGCAAGCGGATGCCGCAGCGGCGCTCGGAGATCGTGGTGCAGTTCAAGGACGTGCCGCACTCCATCTTCCCCGGCGGCACGCCGAACCGGCTGGTGCTGCGGCTGCAGCCGGAAGAGGGCATCGAGCTGCACATCATGGCCAAGGAGCCCGGCGCGGGCGAGGTCATGCTGAAGCCGGTGCCGCTCAGCCTCAGCTTCGGCAAGACGTTCACCGCGCGCGTGCCCGAGGCGTACGAGCGGCTGCTCACCGACGTGCTGGCCGGTAACCCGACGCTGTTCATGCGCCGGGACGAGGTGGAGGCCGCCTGGCGCTTCATCGACCCGATCCTGCAGGCGTGGGAGGCGTCCGCCGCCCTGCCCGAGCCCTACCCCGCCGGGTCCACCGGACCCGCGGGCGCCCACGAACTGCTCGGCCGCAGCGGTCGCGCCTGGCACGAGGAGGAAGCGTGAACACCGTCATCCAGGAGATCACCGACCGGATAGCGGCGCGGAGCGCCCGCAGCCGCGCCACGTACCTCGAGCGCATCCGCCGCGACGGCGAGGCCGCCCGCGCCAAGGGCCCGGCCCGCGCCCACCTGGGGTGCGCGAACCTGGCGCACGGCTTCGCCGCCGCGCCCGCCGAGGACAAGCCCGCCCTGATGGGCTCGGCCAAGCCCGGCGTCGCGATCGTGACGAGCTACAACGACATGCTGTCGGCTCATCAGCCGTACGAGACGTACCCGCAGGAGCTGAAGGCGGCGGTGCGCCGGGCGGGCGGCGTGGCGCAGGTGGCGGGCGGCGTGCCGGCCATGTGCGACGGCATCACGCAGGGCCGTGCCGGCATGGAGCTGTCGCTCTACAGCCGTGACGTGATCGCCATGTCGACGGCGATCGCGCTGTCGCACGACATGTTCGACTCGACGCTGCTGCTGGGCGTCTGCGACAAGATCGTGCCGGGCCTGTTCATCGGCGCGCTGCACTTCGGCCACCTGCCGGCGATCTTCGTGCCGGCCGGGCCGATGACCTCCGGGCTGCCGAACAAGGCCAAGGCGCGCACCCGCCAGCTGTTCGCCGAGGGCAAGGTGGGCCGGGTGGAGCTGCTGGAGTCGGAGTCGAAGTCCTACCACTCCCCCGGCACCTGCACCTTCTACGGCACCGCGAACTCCAACCAGGCGCTGATGGAGGTCATGGGCCTGCACCTGCCCGGCTCGACGTTCGTCAACCCGCACACCGAGCTGCGCCACGCGCTGACGGAGGCGGCGGGCCGCCGCGCCGTGGAGATCACCGCGCACGGCTCGGAGTACACGCCGATCGGCGAGCTCGTCGACGAGAAGGCCGTGGTGAACGCCTGCGTCGCGCTGCTGGCCACCGGCGGCTCCACCAACCACACCATGCACCTGGTGGCCATGGCCGCCGCCGCGGGCATCGTGCTGACCTGGGACGACCTGGCCGACCTGTCGAAGGTGGTGCCGTCGCTGACCAAGGTCTACCCCAACGGCCAGGCGGACGTGAACCACTTCCGCGACGCGGGCGGCATGCAGGTGCTCATCGGCGAGCTGCTGGACGCGGGGCTGCTGCACGCCGACGTGCTGACCGTGGCCGGGCCCGGCCTGGACCGCTACCGCTCGGCGCCCGCGCTGGAGGACGGCGAGCTGGTCTGGTCGGAGCTGACCGAGAGCACCGACCTGGACGTGCTGCGGCCGGTGTCGGCGCCGTTCTCCTCCGACGGCGGCATCCACATGGTCTGCGGCAACCTGGGCAGGGCCGTGAGCAAGGTGTCGGCGGTCAAGCCCGAGCACCTGGTGATCGAGGCGCCCGCCAAGGTCTTCGACGACCAGCTCGACCTGCTGCGCGCCTTCGAGGCGGGCGAGCTGGACGGGCAGGACTTCGTCGCCGTCATCCGCTACCAGGGGCCGAGCGCCAACGGCATGCCGGAGCTGCACAAGCTGACACCGCCGATGGCGGTGCTGCTGGACCGGGGGCAGCGGGTGGCGATCGTCACCGACGGCCGCATGTCGGGCGCGTCCGGCAAGGTGCCGGCGGCGATCCACCTGTCGCCGGAGGCGGCGGACGGCGGGCCGATCGCGCTGGTGCGCGACGGCGACGTCATCCGGCTCGACTCGGCGGCGGGCACGCTGGAGCTGCAGGTCCCGGCCGAGGAGCTGGCGCGGCGGACGCCCGGCGGCCGCCCGCTGAGCGACGCGCAGTGGGTCGGCACCGGCCGCGAGCTGTTCGCCGCGTTCCGGCGCATGGCCGGGCACGCCGAGCAAGGCGCGGGGATCTTCGGCGTCAGCGGCGCCGAGTCCCCCGACCACGGCCCCGGCCTGGGCTTCCCGGCCGGGTCCGGCAACTCGCACCTGGAGTCCGGCGTGGCGACGTGGCCCGCGGCGGCCGGCCGGTGAAGGCGTTCGACCTGCCCTGGCTGGTCGCCGACATCGGCGGGACCAACGCCAGGTTCGGCCTGGTGACCGAGGTGGGCGCGCCGCCGTCGCGGGTCGCTGTGCTGCCCGGGTCCGCGTACGCCACGCTGCCCGAGGCCGTGGACGCCTATCTCGCCGAGCACGGCGAGGGCCTGCGGCCGGGGGCGGCGTGCCTGGCCGTGGCGGGCCCGATCGACGGGGACCGCTACCGGCTGACGAACTCGCCGTGGGCCGGTTCCGTACGCGATCTGGGGGTGCCGTTCGCGGCGCTGCTCAACGACTTCGAGGCGCTGGCCGTGTCGCTGCCCCGCCTGGGCGGCGCCGACCTGGTGCCGCTCGGCGGGCCGGAGCCCGCGCACGGGGTCAAGGCGGTGCTCGGCCCGGGGACGGGCCTGGGCGTCGGCGCCCTCGTGCCGTCGGGCGACGGGTGGATCCCGCTGCCGGGCGAGGGCGGGCACGTGACGGTGCCGGTGTCCGGCGAGCGGGAGCTGGAGATCGTCCGCGTGCTGCGCGCCGAGGGGCTGGAGCAGGTGGTCGCCGAGCACGTGCTGTCGGGGCCCGGCCTGGTCCGGCTGCACCGGGCGCTGGCCCGGGTGAACGGGGTGCCCGCCGTGGAGGCGACGGCGTCCGGGATCGTGGCGCGGCTCGACGACCCGCTGTGCGCGGAGACGGTCGAGGTGTTCTGCGGGATGCTGGGCAGCTTCGCCGCCAACACGGCGCTGACGCTCGGCGCCCGGGGCGGGGTCTACCTGGGCGGCGGAGTGCTGCCCCGTATCGTGGAACGGGTGTGCGCCAGCAGCTTCCGCACCCGGTTCACGACGAATCCTGACATGTCCGCATATCTGGAAGCCATCGCGACCACGCTCATCGTCGCGCCGCAACCGGCGCTGACCGGCGCGGCCGCCTGGCTCGCCCAGCGCGCCGCCGTCGACCTGGCCGCGTGAACGACAGGCCCGCGTGCGGGCCGTGAGCCCGGGGCCGCCGCCCCGGGGAGGGGAAACCAATCCAATGAGCCTGCTCGATCTCGCCCCCGTGATCCCCGTCGTGGTGATCGACGACGCGGACACGGCCGTGCCGATGGCCCGGGCGCTCGTCGCCGGCGGCCTGCCGGTCATCGAGGTGACGCTGCGTACGGCTCCCGCGCTGGAGGCCATCGCCCGGATCGCCGCCGAGGTGCCCGAGGCCCGCGTCGGCGCCGGCACGATCCGCACGTCCGACGACATCGCGGCGTCGCTGGAGGCCGGGGCGAAGTTCCTGGTCTCGCCCGGCACGACGCTCACCCTGGTGGAGGCCCTGGACGCCAGCGGCCTGCCGTACCTGCCGGGTGCGGCCACCGCCACCGAGGCGATGGCGCTGGCCGAGCGCGGCCTCAAGGAGCTGAAGTTCTTCCCGGCCGAGGCCGCGGGCGGCGTGCCGTACCTGAAGTCGCTGGCCGGGCCGCTGCCGGACGTCCGGTTCTGCCCGACGGGCGGCATCCAGCCGTCGACCGCCGCCGCCTACCTGGCGCTGCCGAACGTCGGCTGCGTCGGCGGCAGCTGGCTCACCCCGGCCGACGCCCTCGCCTCGGGTGACTGGGCGCGCGTCGAGAAGCTCGCCGCCGAGGCCGCGGCCCTGCGATAACGGGCCCCGTTTCCTGTCGGTGGCGGCTGGGAGGATCGCGGTCATGACCCGACTCATAACCGCGATCACCGGCTACTGGGACGCCGCCGCCGGGGCGTTCGACGACGAGCCCGACCACGGCCTGCGCGCCGGCCGCACGCGGGCGGCCTGGGACCGGCTGCTGCGCGCCTGGACGCCCGCCGCGCCGGGAGGCGCGCTCGACGTGCTGGACGTGGGCTGCGGGACCGGCTCGCTGTCGGCCCTGCTGGCGGCGGCCGGGCACCGGGTGACCGGCGTGGACGTGGCGCCGCGGATGGTCGAGCTGGCCCGCGCCAAGCTGGCCGCCGCCGGGCTCACCGGCCGGTTCGTGGTGGGCGACGCGGCGTCGCCGCCGACCGGCGACGAGCGCTTCGACCTGGTGCTCTGCCGCCATCTGGTGTGGACGCTGCCCGACCCGCACGCGGCGCTGCGCGCCTGGGCCGGCCGGCTGCGGCCGGGCGGGCGGCTGCTCCTGATCGAGGGCCGCTGGGGCGGCGGCGGCGACGGCTACGTGGGCGGCGCCGAGGCACTCCCCTGGAACGGCGGGGTCACCGCCGCCGACCTGGCCGCCGCCGTACGACCGCTGGCCGGCGACGTGCACGTGGTGCCGCTCAGCGGTGACCCCGACCTGTGGGGCGGACCGGTGAGCGACGAGCGCTACGCCCTCGTCGCCGACATCCGGGGCGACGACGAAGACAGCGTGTGAGAGGGCCGGGCGGGTCATAATGTCCGGGTGGCCCTGGAAACAGCCGCCCTCGGGCTGGGCAAGGCGGTCGGCACCCGCGCTCTGCACACCTGGCTCACCTCCCGGGCCGGCGCCGAGAGCCGGGGCAAGGACCTGGTCGAGCTCATGCGGTCGCGCTTCCCCGACCAGCTCGTCCGCCGCAAGGCCGAGCGCCAGATCGAGGACGTCGCCGACGCGGTGACCGCCCGGGTGCTCAAGGTGTGCGCGCACGAGTTCGCGGGGCTGGGCGACGACGACCGCGTGCTCGTGCTCGCCGAGGTCACCGCCACCCTGGCCCGCGCCGACCTGTTCCCCTGATGGATCTGCCCCAGCTGCGCCGCTTGTCGCTGGTGGAAGCCGCCCCGGCTCGGACCTCGCGCCCCTGGCCCGACTCAGGCACCTGACCGTCTACGTCTGCTCGACCACTACGGCATCCGGCGTCCCCAGCCGTAGGTCCGCTGCCTGCGAGAAGCCCCCGATGCGTCGGGGGCTTCCGCTGTGCCGTGCCACGCGACCTGGCTACGCTCACCGATCGGACTGCGACCCTTCCTCGCCTCACTGACGCGGCCACGTCGCCGTCGCACGACCCGGCCATGGCTCGATCCCACTACTGCGGGTGGCTTCCCTCCCCGACCTGATCCGACCGTCTCTCCCTCTCCCCGATCCGGCAAGGCCGTTCCGTGGGCAGGCGGCCAACAGGGCGACGATCGGCGGAGCCGCGCCCAGGGAAGGCGACC
Source organism: Nonomuraea sp. NPDC023979 (assembly GCF_040639085.1). Taxonomy (NCBI): domain Bacteria; kingdom Bacillati; phylum Actinomycetota; class Actinomycetes; order Streptosporangiales; family Streptosporangiaceae; genus Nonomuraea; species Nonomuraea sp. NPDC023979. The sequence continues at coordinate 132,153 of NZ_JBEZZG010000024.1, read as the reverse complement.
GAGCGGAGCGAGGGCCTTGGCGGGGTCGGGCGGGGCCCGCTGAGGGGGAACGGCCGGGCGGCGGTGAGGCCCTTCGGCGCGGGGAAGCGCCCGAGCCTGGCGGAGGAGGCGACAGCCCCGGCGAGGTGGGCGTTTTCGTGTACGCGCAGATCATCGAGCCGGGTGTGCCGCGCCCGCCCGGCAGCCGGTGATACCGAGGCCGCCGCACCGCCACCGAGCGGTCGCTTCCTCCGTTAGAGTCTGGGGTGACATGGTCGGTTGGTCGGCAGGGATGACGACGGCGAGAGGACAGCGACGTTGGGGCAGCAGGGTCGCTCCGGCACTCCGCTGACGCCGGAGGATCCGCCGGCGATCGGCCCGTACGAGTTGCTCAGCCGGCTCGGCTCGGGCGGCATGGGCACCGTCTACCTGGCCCGTGGCGGCGACGGCGAGCAGGTGGCGCTCAAGGCGATCCGCCGTGACTTCACCGCCGACGCGGTCTACCGGGCGCGCTTCCACGAAGAGGTGTCCAACGCCCGCAAGGTCGCCTCGTTCTGCACCGCCCGCGTGCTCGACCACGGCGAGCACGACGGCGTCCTCTACCTCGTCACCGAGTACATCGACGGCGTCTCGCTGGAGGACCACCTCATCGAGCACGGCAGCCTGTCGTCGTCGATGCTCCACTCGGCCGCCGTCGGGGTCGCCGCCGCGCTCACCGCCATCCACGCCGCCGGGCTGGTGCACCGCGACCTCAAGCCCGCCAACGTGATGCTGACGCTGGCCGGGCCGCGGGTCATCGACTTCGGCCTGGCCCGCTCGACGCACGTCGGCTCCCGGCACACCAACGCCGGCATGGTGATGGGCACGCCCGGCTGGATCGCGCCCGAGCAGGTCTTCGAGGGCCGTACGAGCCCTGCGGGCGACGTGTTCGCGTGGGGGTCGCTGATCGCTTACGCGGGGCTCGGCGGGCATCCGTTCGGCGAGGGCGACGCGTACGTGATGGCGGCCCGTGCCCGCACCGCGCCGCCTGACCTGCGCGGGCTGCCCGCGCCGCTCGACCGGCTGGTCGCCGCGGCCATCCACCCCGACCCGGCGCGCCGGCCCACGGCCAAGCAGCTGCTGCTGGAGCTGGTGAGCGCGACGGACGAGCCGGCCGCGCAGCTCGCCGCCACCCGCCACCTCACCGACTCGTGGAACCCGGCCGAGTTCCCCCCCCTGGCCGCCGGGTCACGCCGTCCGGGTCCCCGCCCCGCGCCTCCGGGGCCGCAGCCGTCCCGCGGCCCGCAGCCCGCCGCCGCCCCGCACCGCCCACCGGGCCCGCAGGCGGCCCAGGGGCCGCAGGGGTCGTCGCAGGCGCCGCACGGCCCGCAGGGGCATCCGCCTGGGGCGCAGTCGTCGTCGCGGCACGGGGCCGCGCCGCCGCCACCGCCGCCCGGGCACGGGTCCGCGCGGGGGCACGCGCCCCACCCGGAGCGCACCGGCCCCGTCCCGGCGTCCCATCCGGAGCGTACGGGCCCGGCACCCGTGCCCCCTGCCGAGCGCAGCGGGCCCACGCCCATGCCCCACGCCGAGCGCACCGGCCCCACGGCCATGCCCCACGCCGACCGTACGGGCCCGGTCCCGGGAGGGCAGCCGCGTGGCGACCGGACGCGGCAGGGGCCGATGCCGCACGCCGAGCGCACCGGCCCCGTACCGTCGTCCCTGCCGCACCCCGAGCGGACCGGCCCGGTGCCGATGGCGCCGCACCGTACGGGCCAGGGCCCGCTCCCGCCGCGCCCCTTCCCCAAGGCCGCGCGGACGGGCCGGAACGTGTTCACCGGCTGCATGACCGCCCTGGTGATCACGCTGGTGCTCATCGCGGTGCTGATCACGGTGCTCATCTGGATGTCACGCGGCCCCGCCGTGGGCGAGGACGGCGAGCCGGTGCGCGACGGCAAGCTGAGCTTCGCCGTCACGGCCGCCAAGTGCCCCGAACCGGCCAGGTCCGCCAAGCGGCGCACCTGCCGGATCGCCCTGAAGGTGAGCAACGTCGGCCAGGACGCCCGCGTCCTCTACCCGGCGCAGCAGAAGCTCCTCGACGCCGACGACGGCGCCCACGACGGCTCCCGCCTGCTCGACAAGGAGGGCGCCGAGATCTCCCCGATCAGCATCGGCCCCGGCAAGTCGTTCACCGGCACCCTCGTGTTCGAGCTGCCGCGCGACGCCGAGCCCGCGGGCCTGGAGCTGCACGACTCCGCCCTGAGCGACGGCGTCCGCATCAGCCTCGGTTAGTCCGGGCGCCGCCGGCCCAGGTCGCCGAGGACCCGGAGGAAGAGCTTGCCGTGCGCGCGGTCGTCGGGCAGCCAGCCGGTCGCCTGGGTGATTCCCTCGGCGCGCAGGTCGGCGGCGATGCGCTGGGCGAGCAGCCCGGCGGTGAGCCGCCCCTGGCGGCGCGGGTCGACGGAGTAGTGGGTGAGCTTCCAGGTGTCCGGCGCCGGTTGCCGGAGCTGCAGCTCGACGGTGGCGAGGACTCGCTGGGCGGGCGCGGGACGATCGGACGACCAGAGGTCCCCGAGGCCGTCCTCGTCCTGAGGGCCGGCGAGGCGCACGACAGGGCGGCCGTCGGGCCCGGCTACGGCGACGTAGCGGACGCGGTTGTCGGCGCAGGTCGTGAGCCTGCTGTGCGGGCGCGCGCAGGCCGGGTCCCAGTGGGCGGCGAACCACGTCAGCGAGGCGGCCAGGTCGGGGTGCGCTCCGGCCCACCGGTCGTCGAACAGGAACCACTGCCCGTACGTGTCGTTCCAGCCGGACAGGAACAGCTGCGCCAGGTGCTCGCCCACGTGGACGACGGTGCGCTCCCGATGCAAGGAGGGCGCCGGCGGGCGGGCCGCCGTCAGCCGGAGCGCGGCCTCGTGGGAGCCGGTGTGGCCGTCGGTCTCCGAGTCGAGGAAGTCGGGCCAGTCGTTGCAGCGCCGCAGCGCCGGGCCGATGCCGGTCTCCCCCGGCGCGACCATGGCGCGCAGCACCTCCAGCTCTCGCGGCCACGTGTCGCCGTCGGGGACGGCCTCGCGCAGCGCGGCGCCCAGCTCGGGAAGCCGCACGCCGGTCAGGGCATAGGGGCGATGCCGGCCGATGCTGTCGTGCTTGGCGACGCACTCCATGAAGATCGCGTACACGGTGCCGTCGCCGGAAGACAGCGGCCCCAGGTGGGTGACCGGGCAGGGCGGGTCGAACGGCGCGTCACCGGAGCCGTCGGGCAGCGGGCCGTCGTGCACGGCGTACGCCCAGCGGCGTGGCTCGGCCTCGGCCACGGCGTCGTCCAGCAGGTAGTAGGCCACCTCGTGGTCGAGGCCGTTGGCCAGGCCGCGCAGGCTGTGGTCGTCGACGTTGCACTGGTGGGAGTCGGACAGCCGGGACCTGGCGAGCGTGCGTAACCCGGCCATGTCCGCCGGGGGCGGACCGCCCTCGCCGGGGATGTGGCCGAGCCCGTGCACGCCCAGGTCGTGGACGGCCTCCGGGGTGGCCCAGATGGAGCGGAACCAGTCGAGCACCGCCGGCTCCGGGAAGCGCCGCACCGACTTGCCGAGGACGCCTTCGCCCCACGAGCGGTAGATCAGGTACATGTCGTTCCCCTCCTGGCCGGTCTTCGGGCCGCCGTACGGGCTTCTATGTTCGAGAGCGTTCGAGGAGGGTGGCTTCGGTGATGGGGGATTCGTGGGTGCCCGGGGTGGTGCAGGCGTGGGCTCCGGCGATGGCGCCGAGCCGGGCGCAGGTGTCGACGGGCAGGCCGCGCAGGGTGCCGTACAGGAAGCCGGAGACGAAGGCGTCGCCGGCGCCGTTGGTGTCGGCGACCGGGCCGGGCAGCGAGGCGGCGGGGAAGGCGCGCAGGTCGCCGTCGCGGGTGAGGACGAGGCAGCCGTCGGCGCCGCGGGTGCACACGACGGTGTGGGCGCGGCCCCTGGCGAGGATGGCGCGCATGGTGGCGGGCGGGTCGGGCAGCGCGGTGGCCGAGAGGAAGACCAGGTCGGAGCGGTGGGCGAAGTCCTCGTGGTAGGGGTTGACGCCGTCCCAGTCGTGCAGGTCGGTGGAGGTGGGGGTGCCGGCGAGGTCGGGGTAGACGTGGCGGCAGAAGTCGGTGATGGACACGTGGGCGTGGCGGGCGCGGATACCGGTGTAGAGGTGGCGCGGCAGCCGTTCGCCGGGGGTGGCCTTGGGGTCGAACAGGGAGGTGCGGCGGCCGTCGGGGCCGACGAGCAGGACGCTGCGCCGGGTGCCGGCCTCGGCGTGGCCCCAGGCGCAGTCGACGCCGCGCAGCGCGTCGCGGACGAGCGCGCCCTGCGGGTCGTCGCCGATCAGGTCGGCGAAGGCGACGTCGAGGCCGAGCGCGGCGCAGCCGAGCGTCACGCCGGCGCCGGTGTTGCCGATCCGGTCGACGACGGGCGGCACGTGGTAGGTGTCGCGGTAGGGCAGCGGCAGCTCGGGCACGTAGACGGTGGAGTCGACGCCGGCGCCGCCGAGGACGAGGACGTCCTTCACCGGTTGACCAGGGGGCCGGAGCCGGTGGAGCCGCGTACGACGAGCTCGGGCTGGAACATCAGCTCGACGTGCTTGGCCGGGGCGCCGTTGACCTCTTCGAGCAGGGTCTGCACGGCGGCCTGGGCCATCGCCATGATGGGCTTGCGCACGGTGGTGAGCGGCGGGTCGGTGAAGGCGATCAGCGGCGAGTCGTCGAAGCCGACGACCGACACCTCCCCCGGCACCGACAGCCCTCTCTCGCGGCAGGCGCGGATCGCGCCGAGCGCCATGAGGTCGCTGGCGCACACGATGCCGGTGCAGCCGAGCGTGAGGAGCTGGGCGCCGGCGGCCTGGCCGCCTTCGACGGAGAACAGCGAGTGCGTGATGAGCTCGTCGGCGGCGGAGGCGCCGAGGAGCTGGGCCATCGCCTGCCGGTAGCCCTCGATCTTGCGGATCACCGGCACGAACCGGCGCGGCCCGAGCGCGAGGCCGATCCGCTCGTGGCCGAGGTCGACCAGGTGCTGGACGGCCAGCCGGGCGGCCATGCGGTCGTCGGGCGAGATGAACGGCGCGGCGATGTGCTCGCTGTAGCCGTCGACGAGGACGATCGGCAGCCCCCGGTCGGTGAGGCGGGTGTAGCGGTCCATCCGGGCGGTGGTGTCGGCGTGCAGGCCGGAGACGAACACGATGCCGCTGACGCCCCGGTCGACCAGCAGCTCGGTGAACTCGTCCTCGGGCGCGCCGCCGGGCAGCTGGGTGCACAGCACCGGCGTGTAGCCGTGCTGGGTGAGGGCCTTCTCGATGGCTTGCGCGAACGCGGGGAAGATCGGGTTGTCCAGCTCGGGGGTGACCAGGCCGATCAGCCCGTTGCTGCGCTGGCGCAGGCGGGGCGGGCGTTCGTAGCCCATGAGGTCGAGCGCGGTCATGACGGCCTGCCGGGTGGCCGCGGAGACGCCGGGCTTGCCGTTGAGCACACGGCTGACCGTGGCCTCGCTCACCCCGGCCTGGGCGGCGATGTCGGCTAGGCGAGCGTGACCGTTCATGGCCGCTACTTTACTTTCCACCAGGCGGCCGAATCGGCGGCTCCGGGGACGTCCGAGGAGAGCAGCAGCTCGGCGCCGGGCGCGAGGTCGGCGGGTTCGCCGGTCAGGTTGACCGTGCACAGCAGGTCGCCGCGGGAGAAGACGAGCGTGCCCTCGGGCGAGTCGTGCCAGACGAGGTCGCCGGAGAAGGTGCGGCGCAGCCGGAGCGCCTGCCGGTAGAGCTCCAGCGTGGAGCGGTGGTCGCCGTCCTGGGCCTCGACGCTGAGCTCCGACCAGGCGGGCGGGACGGGCAGCCACGGGTCGCGCCAGCCGGAATCGCGCGTCCACGGCAGGGGCACGCGGCAGCCGTCGCGGCCGCTGTCGGGGTCGCGCAGCCGCTGCGGGTCGCGCTGCAGCTCCGCGGGCAGGTCGAGCACTTCGGGCAGGCCGAGCTCGTCGCCCTGGTAGACGTAGGCGGAGCCGGGCAGCGCGAGCGTGAGCAGGGCGGCGGCGCGGGCCCGGGCGAGGCTGCCGTAGCGGGTGACGTGCCGTTTGACGTCGTGGTTGGACAGCACCCAGGTGGAGGGCGCGCCGACGGAGCCGGCGGTGGCGAGCGAGGAGTCGATCACCTCGCGCAGCGCGGCGGCGTCCCAGGGCGCGAACAGGAAGTGGAAGTTGAACGCCTGGTGCAGCTCGTCCGGCCGCACGTACAGGGCCAGCCGTTCCGGCGTCGGCGCCCACGCCTCCGCGACGCCGATGCGCTCGCCGGGGTAGGAGTCGAGGACGCGCCGCCAGGCACGGTGGATCTCGTGCACGCCGTCGTTGTCGAAGTACGGGACGACGTCGTTGCCGATGAGCCGGGTCTGCCCGGTGTGGCCGATGTCGGGCAGGCCGGCGGGCTTGACCATGCCGTGCGCCACGTCGACGCGGAAGCCGTCGACGCCCAGGTCGAGCCAGAAGCGCAGGATCGACTCGAACTCGGCGCGCACCTCGGGGTGCTCCCAGTTGAGGTCGGGCTGGGAGGAGTCGAACAGGTGCAGGTACCACTGCCCGTCGTCCACCTGGGTCCAGGCGGGGCCGCCGAAGATCGACTCCCAGTCGTTGGGGGCGTCGCGGAAGATGTAGCGGTCGCGGTTGTGGCCGCGCAGCGCCTCCTGGAACCAGGGGTGGGCCGAGGAGGTGTGGTTCGGCACGATGTCCACGATGATCCGCAGGCCGTGCCCGTGCGCCTCGTCGATGAGCGCCTTGGCGTCGGCCAGTGTCCCGAACAGCGGGTCGACGTCGCGGTAGTCGGCGACGTCGTAGCCGAAATCGGCCATGGGCGAGGTGTAGAAAGGGGTCAGCCAGATCGCGTCGACGCCGAGCCCGGCGAGGTAGGGCAGGCGATCGCGCACGCCTATCAGGTCGCCGACGCCGTCTCCGTCGCCATCGGCGAAGCTGCGCACGTACACCTGGTAGATCACGGCGTCACGCCACCACGCGGTCATGGTTTACCCCCCGTAAGTTCTCGACCATTGAAAGGCTTGCGGCAAGTTTTCGCAAGCCCTTCCAGGGCCGCGCATCCGGAAATATAGGTGTTCGGATGCACAAAACCCCCGTCCGAAACCCCCGCGAGCGAGATCTTTTATGTCAAGGGTGGACACGCGGCGTTAAGGCACGATGTACTACCTCTTCAATCAGCCCCGTCACAGGTGACACGTGCGCAAGGTGTGGGCCCATGAGCTCGGTCGTTCTCGACAAAGTGACCAAGGTGTATCCGGGTGACCACCTCGCGGTCGATCGCCTGAGCCTCAAGGCTGAGGACGGCGAGTTCCTCGTCCTCCTCGGCCCGTCAGGCTGCGGCAAGTCCACCCTGCTCCGCATGATCGCAGGGCTGGAGGAGATCACCGACGGCGAGCTGTGGCTCGACGGCCAGATGGCCAACCACCTGGCGCCGCGCGACCGCGACGTCGCCATGGTGTTCCAGAACGGCGCCCTCTACCCGCACCGCACCGTGCGCGGGAACATCGCCTTCCCCCTGGAGATCGCCAAGTCGGACCCCGCGATGGTCCGCGAGCGCGTCACCGAGCTGTCCAAGGCGCTGCACATCGACGAGACCCTGGAGCGCCGCCCCGGCACGCTGTCCGGTGGCCAGCGCCAGCGCGTCGCCATGGGCCGGGCGATCGTCCGCCAGCCCAAGCTGTTCCTCATGGACGAGCCGCTGTCCAACCTGGACGCCGGCATGCGCACCGAACTGCGCATGGAGATCTCCGCCCTGGTCAGGTCGCTCGGCGTCACCACCATCTACGTGACGCACGACCAGGTCGAGGCCCTCACGCTGGCCGACCGGATCGCCATCCTGAACCGCGGCGTCCTCCAGGACGTCGGCACTCCGGCCCAGATTTACAACGATCCAGCAACGGCGTTCGTAGCGGCGTTCCTCAACTCGCAGCAGCTGAACCTGCTGGCAGCGACGGTGCGCACGCCGCAGAACCAGTACGTGCTGCTCGACTTCGGGCCGCACCGGCTGACGATCCCGTGGAGCGATCCGCGCGCGTACGCCATCTCGCAGTACACCGGCGGGCAGGTGCTGGTCGGCATGCGGCCCGACGGGCTCGCGCCGGTGCCCGAGTCGTACGACGGGCCGTCGTTCTTCGGGCGGGTGCGGGCGCTGGAGTATCACGGGCACGAATGGCTCGCCTACATCGAGTGCGGCGTGCCCGCGGTGCCCGTGCCCGAGCCCCCGGACCGCACCGCGCTGCGCAACGGCCAGCGCAGCGGCTCCGGCGGCATCGCCGGGCTCGTCCGCCGCCTGCTGCCCAACCGGGGCGAGCCGGAGCAGCAGGAGCAGGAGCAGGTCGGGCAGCACCCGGGCAGCGGCATCCACCGCCGCGCCGACCTCATCGTCCGCCTCGGCAACCGGCCCGTCTGGCGCGCGGGCGACGCCGCGAAGGTCGGCGTGGACCCCAACCGCCTGATGCTCTTCACGACCGACGGCGCCCGCATCGACAAGCCGCGCCGCTGACCCGTCCCTCCGCTCAGGAGGCCGGGGTCCAGCGGGGGCCGTCCGGGGTGTCCTCGACCTGGACGCCGCCCGCCAGCAGAGCGGCGCGCAGCGCGTCCGCCACCTCGTAGCCGCCCAGGCCACCCTGCCCGCCCTGACCACCCTGCCCGCCCAGGCCACCCCGCCCGCCCTGCTTGCCCTGGCCGCCCTGGCCGCCCTGGCCGCCCTGGCCGCGCAGCGTGGCGCGCAGCGCCAGCAGCGGCTCCACGAGCGCGCGGACGCCGGCCGTGGCGGCCAGCTCGCCGAGCCGGGCGATGAGCAGCCGCATCAGCTCCCTCGCCTGCTCGACGCCGCCCGCGTCCTCCTCCGTGTCGGCCGCCCACCTGGCGATCTCCGCCTCCAGCGCGAGCACCGCGCGGGCCGCCGCGGGCGCGTCACCCTCGGCGGCGGCCCGCTCGAAGTCCCGCTCGCACGCGCGGGCGCTCTCCTCCAGCGTCACCTCGGGCGCCGCCCGCCCGGCGGCCGGCCGCGCGGCGCGGGCCGCGGCGGCGGCGCCCCGCCGCCCCTCGGCGAGCCGCCGCAGCTCGTCCAGATCGGTACGCGTCCCCGCGGGCAGCTCGGTCACCGCCGCTCCGGCCCCCGCCGGGCGGCGGACGGTGACGACGCCCCGGCCCGCCACCTCGGCCGACTCGCTCTCCAGGTCGATGACGAGCGCGGTGTGCTCGTCGACGCCGAGCACGGCCGAGCCCGGCGGCAGCTCGCGTTCCATGCGCGACAGCCGCCGCTCGCCCAGGTAGCAGTAGCGGGTGTCGTGGGTGCCGCCCTCGGCGTTGTCGAAGTGCGGGATCACCACGGCCCGCAGCCCGAGCGCCGCCAGCAGGTCGAGCCCGTCGCGCCAGTGCGGGTCGGCGCCGGCCTTGTAGATCTCGTACACGGGCACGGTGGCGAGCCCGGCGGTGCAGGCGGCGGCGGAGGCGAGCACGGTGACGCCGGTGCGGGCGCGGACGCGGGCGCGCAGGTCGGCGGCCACGCCGGAGCCGGTCCACCGGTCGAGCGCGTAGGTGGGGCTGCCGGGCCCGGAGAAGACCCAGACGGCGCCGGTCACGTCGCCGGACACCTCGACGTCCAGGCCGACGCTGCGGGCGAAGTAGCCGCGCGCGCGGGCGGAGATGTCGGCGCGGTTCTCCTGGAAGGCGTACGGGGTGTCGAGCAGCACGGCCCGCGCGCCGGGCGGCAGCGCGCGGGCGGCGGCCCGGTGGACCTCCACCATGGTCGGGCTCGTCTCGCCCGATCCCATCAGCACCAGCGTCCCCGGCATGGCCCCCGCCTCTCTCTGTCCCGTCCTCGACTACTGCCACGGGCGGGCCGCTCGCGCAAGAGCGGGACACACATGCGAGATGGGCGTTCCTGCACAGGGGTGGCAGTAGGCTGCTGGCGGTGACGGCAAGACACGTGGTCTCGGTCGAGACGCTCCTGCTGCGGACGGGCGACGGCTGGTCCTATCGGCGCGTGGTGGTCTCCCCCGCCGCTGGTGAGAGCCCCGACGAGGCGGCGCGCCGGGCGGCCGGGGTGGAGCCGGGCACGGACGAGGTGGTGGTGCACTCGACGAGCTGGCGCCACCGGCCGGGCGAGATCGTGCTGACCTACGCGGTGTGTCCCGATCCGGAGCCGTGGCTGCCCGCCGACGGGCGGCCGGCGGCGGAGCCGGCCCGGGGCGCGGCGCCCGCGACGCCGTCGCCGGAGCGGGTGGAGGTGGCGCAGGTGGCGGCGCACGCGATCCGGCACCTGGCGTTCCTCATGGTGGAGGACCCGGTGGTGCGCGAGGCGCTGTCCCGCCACCCGGAGGTCGCTATCGCGCTGTCGCCCAGCGCCGGGACAGGCGGCGGCCGAGCTCCTGCATGGGCCGTTCCACCCAGCGGTACGTCAGCGCGCTGACGGCCACGATCAGCGCCGTGACCAGCACGGTCGCGGTGAGCTGGACCGGCAGCGAGGCGGCGCGCAGGTCACCGGCGACCGCGCTGACGTACTTGAGCACCGGGTGGTGCACGAGGTAGAGCGAGTAGCTGATCAGGCCGAGCCAGGTGAGCGCCTTCGGCAGCCGCCTGCCGCGCAGCGCCATGGCGCCGCCGAACACCGCGGCCGACAGCGCGATCGTGGTCACCCACACGTCGGGCTGGACCCACCACCAGCCGTTCTGGACGGCCCAGAAGGGCGAGACGGCGACGAGCGCGGTGGTGAGGGCGACGGGCCAGAGGCTGCCCCGGCCGCGTTCCCACCGGTGGACGGCGGTGCCGGCGAACATGAGCGCCACGATGGCCGCGCCGAGCCACGGCACCCGGCTGTTGAGGACCAGCAGGACGAGCGCCATCACGCCCATGCTCAGCGCCGCCGCCCTGCGGAACCGGCCGCCGATCACGCAGGCGAGCCCGGCGACGAACACCGCGCAGGACGCGTACGCCACCCAGGCGCCGCCGAACAGGGCGCGGCTCATCACCAGCCCGGTCACCACGCCGGTGGCGGCGAACAGGACCGACAGCAGCGCGCTGCGCTCGTGCAGCCTCAGCAGGAACAGCGCGGTGACGAGCAGGTAGAAGACCATCTCGTACGAGAGCGTCCACATGGTGTCGGCGAGCCCGCCCACGCCCACGACGTCGAGCAGCATGGTGGCGTGCCCGGCGACGGACCCGCCGTCGCGCGGCACGGCCTCGCGGACCGGCACCCACCAGGCCAGGGCGAGCACCAGGACGGAGACGGCCAGGTAGAGCGGGTAGAGGCGGAAGACGCGGCTCAGCCAGAAGGCCCGCACGTCGCCGTGCCGCTCCAGGGAGGCCGGGATGATGTAGCCGCTGACCAGGAAGAACACGAAGATGCCGAAGACCCCGAAGCTGAACCAGTAGGGCCGTGCCGACGGCAGGTACCACGGCAGCATGTGCTCGGCCACGACGGCCAGGGCGCCGATTCCGCGGAGCGCGTCGAGCCAGGCGAGCCTGGAGTGGGAGCCGGCGGAATCGGACGCGGTGCCGCTGGATGCGGCTGGGGCGATCGACACCCGGCCAAACCTACCCTGACTTGCCCGGTCGATGCCGCTTGTTCCCTATGTGCGGACAAAGGACGGTAATGGTAGTCGTGCGCCCGATCTGAGCTCCGGCTACCAGCCGATGCGGCCCTTCCCGGAGACGAGCGCCCGGGCGATGACCAGCCGCTGCACGTCGTTGGTGCCCTCGCCGATCGCCATCAGCGGCGCGTCCCGGTAGAGCCGCTCGACCACGTACTCCTGGGAGTAGCCGTAGCCGCCGTGGATGCGCATCGACTCCAGCGACGCCTTGAGCGCGACCTCGGAGGCGAAGTACTTGGCCATGCCCGCCTCCATGTCGATCCGCTGCCCGCTGTCGGCGCGGGAGGCGGCCCAGTAGGTGAGCAGCCGGGCGGCCTGGATCTCGGTGGCCAGGTCGGCGAGCTTGAGCTGGATGGCCTGGAAGTCGGCGATCGGCTGCCCGAACGCGGTGCGCTCGCGGGCGTAGCCGAGGGCGGCGTCGTAGGCGGCCTGGGCGACGCCGACGGCGCGGGCGGCGATGTTGACGCGGCCGATCTCCAGCGCGCCGAGGACCTGCTGCATGCCGCGCCCTTCGACGCCGCCGAGCAGCGCGCCCACGGGGACGCGGACGCCGTCGAGCGCCACCTCGCACGTCTCGGTGCCCTTGTAGCCGAGCTTGGGCAGGTCGCGGCTGACGGCGAAGCCCTCGGCCGACGGGTCGACGAGCAGCACGGACATGCCCTTGTGGGCGGGCTCGGTGATCGAGGTCTTGACGAGCACGGGCAGCGGGTCGGCGTGACGGGCGTTGGTGATCCACGTCTTGGTGCCGGTGACGACGTAGTGGTCGCCGTCGCGGACCGCGCGGGTGCGGATGCCCTGCAGGTCGGTGCCGGCGCCGGGCTCGGTGAGCGCGATGCCGGTGCGGCGGGCGCCGGTGGCCAGCTCGGGCAGCAGGCGCTTCTGCTCGCCGGTGCCGTGGCGGGCGATCATCGAGCAGGCCATGGAGTGGGAGCCGATGGTGCCGGCCACGCCCATCCAGCCGCGCGCGATCTCCTCGAAGACGAGCGCGAAGGTGACCATGTCGGCGCCGAGCCCGCCGTGCTCCTCGGGCACCGACAGGCCGAACAGGCCCATCGTCTTCATCTTCTCGACGATCTCGGTGGGGTAGCGGCCGGAGTGCTCCCACTCGGTGGCGACCGGCACGATCTCCTTGTCGACGAAGGCGCGCAGCGTCTCGCGGAAGGCCCGCTGTTCGTCGGTCAGCTCGAAGTCCATCGCTCAGCCTTCCAGAGGGCCGGTCTTGGCCTGGGGGAAATAGCCCTTGTCGTGCGGGGCGTCGCGTTTGTAGACCATGACCGTGCGGGTCCACGACATGATCTCGTCGCCGTCCTGGTTGAGGCCGCGGGTGCGGCAGGTGACGATCCCGGCGTACGGCCGCGACTTCGACTCGCGCTTGGCCGTGACCAGGGACTCGGCGTAGAGGGTGTCGCCGATGAACACCGGGTGGGTGAGGCGGATCTCCTCCCATCCGAGGTTCATCAGCGCGGTCTGGCTGACGTCCATGACCGACAGGCCGAGCACGATGGCGACGGTCAGCCCCGAGTTCACGATGATCTTCCCGGCCGGGGCCTTCGCGGCGAAGTGCGCGTTGAAGTGGTTCTGGTTGGTGTTCATCGTGAGCAGCGTGAACCAGGTGTTGTCGGCCTCGCTGATGGTGCGGCCCAGCGGGTGCTGGTAGACGTCGCCGATCACGAAGTCCTCGTAGTGACGGCCGATGCGCGCTTCGTGGACGGTCATCCGGCCACGTTAGTCATCGTCCGTTTCGCCGGTCAACGATCACTTACGCGCGGCCAGCGCAGACACCACGTCCACGATCCGCACGGCCCGCTCCAGCTCGGCGCGGTGGAACACCGGCCCGTCGGCGCGCGCCACCAGCAGGTGCAGGTTCTGCGTGGTGACCGGCAGCAGCATCAGCCGCAGCTTCTCGGTGTCGAGGCAGGCGGCCCGCGGCGGCGGTTCCGGCAGGTCGACGTAGTCGGGCGCGGCCAGCGAGGCGTGCCGCACCGCGCCGTCGGCGTAGGCGACCGACCACTCGGCGCCGCACAGCCCCGGCAGCGCGTCGACGAGCGTCGCCAGCCCGCGCCCCGGCTCGGCGGCGACGTGCATGAGCAGGTCGTAGTCGGGCGCGGAGCCGGGTGCCTCGCGCGTCGGCCACACGCCCTCGATCCGCACGCCCGGCACGTCGGTGAACCGCTGGCGCACCTCCTGCGGGCTCGCCGCGCCGGGCCAGGAGACGGTGAAGTCGTCCACGGCCCGGCCCTTCTCCCGTTCCAGCACGGTGACCTGCAGGATGTCGGCGCCGAGCGTCCCGAGCACCTTGGCGACCTGCCCGAGGCCACCGGGCCGGTCCGGCAGCGACACCCTCAGTCTCAGCAGCATTGCCGCCCTCCCTTCCCGAGGCTTCTCACAGTGCCGTGGACAGGTTTCCGGAAGGTTCCACGGATATGTCGCACATGATGCGCGAATCGCCCCCCTGCCCTCTTCCCTCGCGGGAGGCACCTCATACCGGCGTCAGGCGAAGACGTCCTGCTGGTAGCGGCCGGATTCCTCCAGCCCGGCCAGCCAGGTCTCCGCCTCGCCCGCGCCGCCGCCGGTGCGCTCGCGGTACAGGGCGGACAGGGCGGCCCGGACGGCGGGCGCCATCCGCAGGCCGTCGCCGCACACGTACACGTACGCGCCCCGTTCGAGCAGGTCCCACACGGCGTCGCCCGCGGCGGCGAGCGCGTCCTGGACGTAGCGGTGCGGGTGGCCGGGCACGGCCGAGAACGCGGTGTGCACGCGCACGCCGCCCTGCCGGGCCCACGCCTCCACCTCGTCGCGGTAGAGCCAGTCGTGCTCGGGGTGGCGGCAGCCGGTGAACACCTCGGCGGGGCCGGTGGCGCCGGTCAGCGCCCGGTGCTCCAGGAAGCCGCGCAGCGGGGCGAACCCGGTGCCGGGGCCCACCATGATCACCGGGGTCGCGGGGTCCTCCGGCAGCCGGAACGGCGGCGCGGGCTCGCGCACGTAGCCGTAGAAGACCTCGCCCTCGCCGAGGCCGGCCAGGTAGGCCGAGCACATGCCCCGGTACTCGCCGCTGCCGGACCAGGCCGGGCCCTCCACCAGGCCGACGGTGATCCGGACCAGGCCGGGGGCGGCCAGCGGCGAGGAGGAGATCGAGTAGTAGCGCGGCTTGATCGGCCCGGCCATCTCCAGGAAGGCGGGCAGCGGCAGCTCGATCGCCGGGAACCGCTCCAGCAGCGCCAGCGGCGAGACCCGCTTGGCCAGGATCTCGTCGGCGTACGCGTCGGTCAGGGCGGCGAGCTGGCCCTTGGTCCACGGGCAGCCGGTGTGGGCGGCCAGCGCCTCCAGGTCGGCGCGGGTGGCGACCTCCTGCAGCTCGGCGAACTCGGTGAGCAGCAGCCCGGCGGTCACCGGCGTGTCCAGCGGCAGGTGGCTGGAGGTGCGGGCGCGCAGCCGGACGACCTGCTCGCGGGGCACGCGCAGCAGCCGCAGCGCCCACTCCACCAGCTCGGGGTCGTTCTTGGCGAAGACGGCCAGGTGGTCGCCCGCGGTGTAGGTGACGCCCTCGGGCAGCCGGGCGACGATCGAGCGGACGCCGGGGCGCGGCGCCTCCCGGGAGAAGTCCCACAGCCCGGCCGGGTCGCCCGTCAGCTCCTCGTTGGACACGACGGTCAGCGGCACGGCGCGGGCGGAGACGACGGCGGGCCTGACCTCGGCCTCGCTCAGCACCTCCAGCTCGTAGCGGGGGCCGGCGTCGGCGGCCGAGGCGCTGTAGACGTCGGCGACGGCCGCCCACAGCTTGCCGGTCCAGGCGGTGACGTCGCCGTCGAGGTCGCCGTCGGCGTCCGCCTCGCCCCGCTCGACCAGCGGCTCCGCGCCCGCCGCCGTGAGCTTGGCGTACGCGCGGCGCGGGAAGTCCTGGTAGGTGGGCCACTGGGTGTTGCCGACGCCGAGCACCGCGAGCCGCACGCCGGTCAGCGGCGGCAGGCTCTCCAGCGCGTCGAAGCGCTGGGCGTTGTCGGGCGCCTTGCCGTTGTAAGAGGAGGCGACCACGACGAGCAGCCCGCCCTCGGGCGGCTCCAGCTCGTCGAGCGTGACGAGCGTGGTGGCGAAGCCGGCCCGGCCGGCCCGCTCGGCCAGCCGCTCGGCGATGTCGGCGCAGGTGCCGAGGTTGGAGCCGTAGGCGACGGTGAGGGGGACGCCGCTCACGGTGACGTCCTGCCGCTCGTCGCCGTGCACGTCTCCGTGCTCGGCCGGCCGCTCGGGCACGGCGACGCTGCGCTCGTGCGGCCGGCGCTCGCGCACCCGCACGGTGAAGCCGTCGGGCTTGACGGTGAGGGTCTGCTTGATCCGCATCCGGTAGACGGCCGGGTCGGACACGGCGAAGCGGCGCAGGATCATGGCCAGCGCGAGCCGGGCCTCGGTGAGCGCGAACTGGCGGCCGATGCAGGCCCGCTCGCCGTTGCCGAACGGCTTGTAGGCGGCCGGGTGGTGGCTCTTCCTGCCCTCGGGCAGCCAGCGGTCGATGTCGAACTCCTCGGGCCGCTCCCACGCCTTGGGGCTGCGGTGCAGCGGGCCCAGCAGGACGCCGATCCGGGTGCCCGCCGGGATGGGGTGGCCGCCGATCGTGGTGTCGGCGACGGCGTTGACGCCGAAGGCCGGGATGGGCGACCACAGCCGCAGCGTCTCGTCGAGGATGCGCGGGATCACGTCCAGCTTCATGATCGTCTCGTACGTGGGCGGCTCGTCGCCCGGCAGCAGCCTGTCGACCTCGTCGTAGGCGCGGGCGAGCACGTGCGGCTCGCGCAGCAGGTTGTACAGCGCGAAGGAGAGCAGCCCGCTGGTGGTCTCGTGGCCGGCGATGAGGAAGGTGAGCACCTGGTCGCGGATGTTGTCGTCGGGCAGGCGCTCGCCGGTGCGCGGGTCGGCGGCCTCCAGCATGAGGCCGAGCAGGTCCTGCGACTTCTCCGTGCCGCCCCGGCGCTGCTTGATCACCTCGTCGACGAGCTCGCGCATGACGGCGATGTCGCGCCGGTATGCCTCCTCCTCGCGCCACTTGAGCCGCGTGAGGAGCGGGAGCTGCTGGTTGCGGTGCATGGCCTCGGTCAGCGCGCCGCCCATCGCCCGCAGGAAGGGATGCAGCTCCGGGGTGTCGAAGGAGCCGAACCGGTAGCCGAAGCCGGTCAGCGAGATCGTGTCGAGCGTGAGCCGGGTCATGTCGTCGGCGACGGGCAGGTCCTCGCCCTGGCGGCGGGCCCACGAGGCGACGAGCTGCTCGGCGACCTCCAGCATCTGCGGGAAGTACGCCTTCATCGAGCGCTGGCTGAAGGCCGGCATGAGGATGCGGTGCGCCTGGCCCCACAGGGGCTCGTCCTGCTCGGCGGTGAACAGGCCGTCGCCGCCGAAGTCGCGCACGATCGACAGCGGCGGGTCGATCCGCTTGACGAACCTGCTCTCGTCGCACGCCTCGGCCACCAGGTCGGGGTCGTAGACGAACAGGACCTTCCGGCCGGCCAGGTCCACCTGGTAGAGCCCCTGGTCGTAGCGGCCGGCCAGCTCCTCGAAGTAGGCCGACGGCGAGTGTGAGGGGATCTGCAGCGCGTTGCCGAGGATCGGCAGGCCCTTGGGGGCCGGGATCTCCGTCATGAGCACTCCCAATGCTTGTTGCCATACACCGTATGGCTGCTACCATACACCGTATGGCTACCAGTGCGCGAAGGGGCGCTCCTCTGACCCTCGGCGAGATCCACGCCGCCGCCCTGCGCATGGTGGACGAGGGCGGCGTCGACGCCCTGTCGATGCGCAAGCTGGCCGCCGAGCTCGACGTGAACCCGATGTCGCTCTACCACCACGTGCCGAGCAAGGAAGCGCTCATCCAGCAGATCTGCGTCGGCATGGCCAACCGGCTGGAGCTGCCGCCCGACGACGGCACGCCGTGGCAGGAGCAGCTGCGCGCGCTGGCGCTGGCCTACCACGCGCTCGCCCGCGCCTACCCGGCCCTGTTCGCCTACGCCTACGCCCACCAGCAGCCGGGCATCGCCCACGAGGGCGGCATCTGGGGCGTGCTGCACCGCATCCTGCGCGCGGCCGGCGTGCCCGGGCCCGACGTCGAGCGCACCGGCGACGTGCTGCACGCCTTCATGTCGGGGTTCGTGCTGGCCGAGACGAAGGGCCTGATCGCCGAGCCGGGCCCGGCGTTCGACACCGTCCTCGACCTGATCGTCCACGGGCTGGCCCACCGCCCGGCCTGACCCCCGGCCTGACCTCCTGGGCGCTCTCGCTCAGGCGGGCCCGGGGCCGCTGAAAGATGAGGTCATTTTTCGGGCCAAGCATGTCGTTGGCGCGATCAGCCGCTCCTCACCGGTAAATAGGCAATCATGGAATCCGGCCGCGGAGGGCGGCCACCGGAAAGACGTGCTGAGAGCGCGGAGAGAGCGCGGTGTGGTGAGGCCCAGCAGAGCATGGCCCGGGTGGCTCCATGTCGGTGTCCTGGAACACCGCCTGACCCGGATGTGGGTGCCCGGCGCCTTCCCGCCGGCCGAGTCGCTGCTGGCCGTCATGACGCTGGCGGCGGTCCCCCGGCGGCTGGCGGGGCGGCTGGCCGAGCACCTGAGCGGCGGCCTGGTCGTCGGCCCTGGAGCCGTTCCCGACCTGCCGGCCTTCGAGAAGCTGCGCGCGCTGCCGCTCCCCCAGCAGGAGGGCACGTGGGAGCGCAGCGCCGGCGTCTACGACCCGGCGCTGCGCCGCATCGCGGTCGGCAGCGTCCCCTCGCCCTCGGTGAACGTGTGCGGCCACGAGCTCGGTCACGCGCTGGACGACTCCGACGGGCGCCCGTCGGCGGAGCCGTGGTGGGTGGTGCTGCACGCGCTGCGCCGCGCCCACCTGGCCCCGCCGTACCGGGAGGACGTCTCGGAGCTGTTCGCCGAGAGCTTCGCCTGCGTGCTGACCCGCCGCACGTCGCGGCTGATCCACCTGCTGGGCGACGAGCGGGCCGCCCGGCAGGTCTACGCGTGGATGGCCGATCGCTACGGGATCGGCTGAGCCGCCCGGGGCGGGGTCAGCGCTGGTAGGCGCCGGCGTGCGGGTCGGCCGGGATGGGCCTGCCGGTGAAGTCCCTGGCCAGCTCGGCGCCCCCGTACCAGGCGGCCGGCAGGCGGACGGCCCGGCCGCGCGCCGGGGAGCCGGGCCGCAGCCGCAGGTTCGTCGCGGAGACGAATCTCGGGTCGGCCATGACCGAGCCGGCGCCGAGCTTGAAGCGGGCGCTGCGCGCCCGGTAGACGCTGCCCGCCTCGTCGGCGCCGGAGCCGTCCTCGAAGCCCGCCTGGCCGCCGACGACGACGACGTTGTTGCGGAGCTTGAGGATCGACGGGGAGCAGCCGTCGTGGCAGGACCAGCCGATGGTCTTCCTGGCCGGCATGTAGACCGAGTTGTGCACCGCGATCGTGCCCTTGACCGGGCCGACGATGTGCCGGGGGCCGCGCGTGACCAGGAACGAGCCGCTCCTGAGCGTGGAGGTGACGACGTTGAAGGCGATCACGTTGCCGGTGGCGGTGTCGCCCTTCTTGGCGCCGAGCTCGCTGAAGGTGTTGTTGTCGTGCGCCCGGTTGTGGGTGACGCGGTTGCGGTTGCCGCCGAACACCTCGATGGCGGCGCCGTCGTAGCCGTAGTCGGGGCTCTTGGCGTAGCTGCCGGTGATGGTGTTGCCGGTGACGAGGTTGTCGTCGCCGTTGAGCAGGATGCCGAACGCGCCGGAGTCGTTGTCGCCGCCCTTGTCGGCGATGCTCATCCGGTTGTTGGCGGTGAAGGTGCTGTCGCGGACGGTGTTGCGGGCGCCGGTGGGCGCGATGACGGCGCCGGCGATGTTGCGGTCGGCCTCGACGCCGGACAGCGTGTTGTGGTCGCCCTCGACGCGGAAGCCGGCCCAGCGGCAGCCGGAGGCGCGCAGGCCGCTGACCTTCCAGTGGTTGCCGGAGATGACGACGCAGTCGGCGTCGCGGCCGCTGATCCTGGCCAGCGGCCCCTTGCCGTACGCCTTGACGGTGATGGGGCCGGCCGCGGTGCCGCTGGCGGTGAGGGTGAGCGAGCCGCTGAACGTGCTGCCGCGCCGGATCGCGACGGTGTCGCCCGGCTGGAGCGAGGTGGCGTTGACCGCGTCCAGCGACTTCCAGGCGGCCGACTCGGACGTGCCCGCGGCCGAGTCGTCGCCCGCCTTGGAGTCGACGTAGTAGGTCGTGCCGGCCTGGGCCGCGGCCTGCAAGGGGACGGCGGGCAGGAGCGTGGCCAGGACCGCCACGGACAGTAACCTCATACGTGACACCACTATCTAATTGAACGTTGCACGGAGATGTGCCAACTTAGCGTGATCGCGGGGCGAGGCGCCAGACGCGGAACGACGGCCCGTCCCCGGGCAGCACGTCGCCGTCGGGCGCGTCGTGCACCCCCTCGGCGTGCGTGCCCAGCCGCAGCTCCGGGCCGGGCGCGCGGCGCGCGCACACCACCAGCGTCTCCTCGTACGTCTCCCGCGCGAACACCAGGCAGTCGGCGTCGGCGTGCAGCCAGCGCAGGCCGCCGTGGCGCAGGGCGGGCTCGGCGCGGCGCAGGCCCAGCAGGGTGCGGTAGCCGGCCAGGGTGACGAGATCCTGGTCGGCCGGGCGGTTCCAGGGCATGGGGGTGCGCGCGTGCTCTCCGTTGACGCCGGTGAGCCCGTACTCGCTGCCGGCGAAGACCATGGGCGTGCCCGGCAGCGTGGCCTGCAGGCCGAGCGCCACCAGGTGGCGCTCGCGCGAGCCGGTCACGGTGCGGATGCGCGGCGAGTCGTGGGAGTCGAGGAGCTGCCAGGAGTGCACGAGCGAGCGCCACGACAGGTGCGAGGCGAACGCGCGGAACGTGGCGAGCGCGTCGGTCCCGTCGCGGCGGGGCACGCCGCCGGGCACGCCGAGGAAGTGCTCCAGGCCGGGGTCGTCGCCGCGCAGCCAGGCCCACACGGGCCGGGTGAAGCCGCCGTAGTTCATGGTGCCGTGCCAGCCGTCGCGGTCCAGGTCGGCGGAGGCGTCGTGGTTGTGCTCGGCGATGAACGCGGCCTGCGGCGGCAGGGCGCGGCGCAGCATCGCGGCCACCTCGTGGGCGTGGTCGGCGGCGCCGAGCCGGCCGGTCATGTTGGCCACGTCGACGCGCCAGCCGTCGAACGGCCCGATCCAGCGGGTGAGCACCTCGCGCATGCGGGCGCGGACCAGCTCGCTGCTCCAGTCGAGCTTGGGCAGCGACTTGAAGCCCCACCACGACGCGTAGTCGCCGGTGTCCGGGTCGAAGAAGTACATCTCGCGCTCGGGCGCGCGCACGTCGGACACGGCGGCGGTGAACCACTCGTGGGAGTCGCCGGTGTGGTTGGTGGTGATGTCGCCGAGCAGCCGCATGCCGCGCGCGTGCAGGGCGTCCGACAGCCGGTGCAGCGCCTCGTCGCCGCCGAGCAGCGGGTCGACCCGGTCGAACGTGGCCGCGTCGTAGCGGTGGTTGGAGCGGGCCGGGAAGATCGGCGTCAGGTAGACGGTGTCGGCGCCCAGCGCCTCGATGTGGTCCAGGCGCTCGGTGATGCCGTCGAGGTCGCCGCCGTAGAACTGCTCGGCGGTGCCGGGGCCGTGCGGGATGACGGGGTCGCGGTCCCAGTCGCGCGGCAGCGCCCAGCCGGGCAGCTCGCGCATCGGCCGGGAGGCGGCGAAGCGGTCGGGGAAGATCTGGTAGACGATCGAGCCGGCCATCCAGGCGGGCGGCGGCGCGTGGCAGACCAGCCGGAAGTCGCCCGAGTCGGGCAGGTCGTGCCGGACGAGCCCGGCGGCGGTCAGCCAGCGCTGCCCGCGCGCGGTCTCCAGCAGGAAGCGGTAGCGGGTCACCGGGTTGACCGCGGTGACCTCGGCCCGCCACCACACGTCGCCCGCGCCGTAGCCGCCGACCGCGCGGGCGGTCCTGGCGGCGTCGACGGACGCGGGCGCGTAGCGGGGCTCGCCGTCGTGCACGGCGCGTACGTGGACGCCGGTGACGCCCGCGGCGCGCGGGGCGCGCAGCCACAGGGTCACCGTGGAGCCGAGCTCGGGCGCCTGGGCGGAGACGTAGAGTGCGGAGCCGTCGTGATGCGGCTCGTCGATCAGGCGCACGTGATTCCTATCCCTTGACGGCTCCGGCGGTCAGGCCGGAGACGATGTACTTCTGCAGCCAGAGGAACACCCCCACGGTGGGGATCGCGGTGAGCAGCGTGCCGGCGGCGAACATGCCGAAGTTGGCGTTGCGGTTGTCGCCCGCGATCATCCCGAACATGCCCACGGCGAGCGTCTTGCTCTCCGGGTCGCGCAGGAAGACGCTGGCCATGAGGAACTCGCTCATCGTGCCGATGAACGCCAGCAGCGCGGTGACCGCGAGGATCGGCGTGACCAGCGGCATGATGACCCGCCAGAAGATCTGCGCGTGCGTGGCGCCGTCGACCGTGGCGGCCTCGTCGAGCTCCTTGGGGATGGTGTCGAGGAAGCCCTTCATCAGCCAGGTGTTCACGCCGAGCGCGCCGCCGAGGTAGAGCAGCAGCAGCCCCCACACGGTGTCGAAGCCGAACGCCGGGTAGAGCTCGGTCACCCTGGTGAAGATCATGAAGATCGTCACGATGGCCAGGAACTGCGGGAACATCTGGATGAGCAGCAACGCCAGCAGCCCGGCCCGGCGGCCGGCGAAGCGCATCCGGCTGAAGGCGTAGGCGGCGAACATCGACAGCAGCAGGCTGGCGAACGAGGCGGTCAGCGCGATGAACACCGAGTTGAAGAACCACCGGCCGAACGGGTAGACGTCCGAGCCGAACAGGTCGGCGAAGTTGCCGAGCCCGAACCCGGTCGGCAGCAGGTCGGTGGAGGCCAGCGTGCCCAGCGGGTTGATCGCGGCCGAGAGCACGAACACGATCGGGAACAGCGCGAACGCGCACACCGCCAGCGCGAACGCGTGCCTGAGCGCCATCTTCACGCGTACACCTCCTCCTGCTTGCGGGTGCGCCGGAACGCCGTCGCCGAGATGATCGCCACGATGGCGAAGATGAACACCGACACCGCGGCGGCGAAGCCGAACTGCGCCCCGCCCGCGCCGAACGCCAGCCGGAAGGTGTAGGTGATGAGCAGGTCGGTGGCTCCCACCTGCGGGTTCTCCGCCGGGAACGGCCCGCCGTCGGTGGTGAGCGCGATGGCGTTGAAGTTGTTGAAGTTGAACGCGAACGACGAGATGAGCAGCGGCGTCAGCGCCACCAGCAGCAGCGGCAGCGTGACCTTGCGGAAGCCCTTCCACGGCGTCGCGCCGTCGATGGAGGCGGCCTCGGTCAGCTCGCGCGGGATCGCCTGGAGCGCGCCGGTGGTGACCAGGAACATGTACGGGAAGCCGAGCCACAGATTGACCAGGATCACCGCGAGCCTGGCGGTGAGCGGTTCGCCCAGCCAGTCGACGTCCAGCCCGAACAGCTGGTTGATCAGGCCGAAGTCGCGGTTGAACATGTCGCGCCAGACCATCAGCATGGCGAAGGCGGGCATGGCGTACGGCAGGACGATCGCGATCCGGTAGATCCTGGTGCCGCGCATCCGGGGATGGTGCAGCGCCAGCGCGACCGACATGCCGAGGGCGAACGTGCCGGCGACGGAGGCCAGCGCGAACACCACGTTCCAGCCGAACACCCCGGCGAAGTAGCCGGAGATGGTGGGGTTGGTCAGCACCCGGGCGAAGTTGTCGAGGCCGACGCCGACCTGCCAGCCCTGCGCCAGGTGGTCGCCGGCGGCGTTGACGAAGTAGCCCTGGCTCTCGTCGGCGGTCCACGGCCCGCCCTCGCCGCGCACGCAGTCGCAGGCGGCGTCGTACACGAGCGCGGCCCTGCCCTCGACGGCGCGGCTGAGCCCGTTGGCCTTGATCGCCCCGCCGGGGGTGGGCACGGACAGCGCGGAGATCTCCTTGGCGCGGGCGGCGGCCTCGGGCGCCTTCAGCACGGTGAGCCCGGGTGCGCTCAGCACCTTGCCGGTGACGCCCACCCGGGCGCCGGCCAGCGGCTCCAGCCCTTCGGCGGTGCCCAGCCCGGCCTGCTTGGTGTCGGGGTCGACGAGCAGGAACACCAGCTCGCCGTCGCGCAGCGCGGCGGTCAGCGCGTACTCCGGTGAGCCGGGCGCCTGGCGGACCGAGCCGGTCTCGATGGCCACGACCGCGTCCTGCTTGCTGCCCCGGTGGCCGTCGCCGAAGTTCGTGAACGCGGTCGTCACCGTGTAGACGACGGGCACGACCTGGAACGCGATGAGGAAGACGGTGCCCGGGACCAGGTACTTGGCCGGGACGAGGCGGGGCGTCAGGTAGAGGTAGCCGATCAGCGCCGTGGCCGCGCCGAGCACGCCGAGCCCGAGCCAGGACTCGGCGGCGACGAGCGGCGGCACGGCGTAGAGCAGGATCGCGGCCGCCACGGCGAGCACCGCGATCCGGCTCACCACGAAGGCGGTGGTGATGTTGCGGCGGGGCCGCGGAGCGCGCTCCGCGGCCCCGGGCACGTCCGGAGCCATGACGTCAGTTCTTGAGCGCGCCGTCGATGGCCTTCTGCGCGGCCGCGGCCGCCTTGGCCGGGTCGCCGCCCTTGACGACCGCCGCCTCGGCGATGCCGAACGGCTCCCAGATCGCGGCCATCTCGGGGATGGCGGGCATCGGCATGCCGTCCTTGCCGGCGTCCATGAACTTGCCGGCGTCGGGGTCGGCGGCCTTGACCTCTTCGAGGGTCTCGGCCAGCGCCGGGGGCCGCGGGTCGGCCTCGTACAGCGCCTTGGCCACGTCCTTGTTGGTGACGTAGTTGGTGACGAACTCCTGGGCGAGGGTCTTGCTCTTGCCCTTGGAGGCGACGAAGAAGCTCTGCACGCCGACGAACGGGGTGGCCGGCTCGCCGTCCTCGAACGACGGGACGGGCGTGATGTCGTAGCCGAAGCCGCCCTTCTTCACGTCGGTCATCGCCCACGGGCCGGAGATGAGGTAGGCGCACTTCTTGCCGGCGAAGCTGGTGATGTAGTTCTCGTTGGTGATCGACGTCTTGAGCGCGCCGTCGCCCTTCTCGCCGAGCTCCTTGAACCTGCCGAACGCCTTGACCGAGCCCTCGGAGCCGAGCAGCACCTTCTTGGGGTCGGGGTCGCCGGAGGCGGTGGTGCCGAACAGCGCGCCGCCGCCGGAGGCGAAGATCGGGTAGGCGTGGAAGGCGTCGCCCTTCTGCGCGACCGGAAGGCAGAGGATCTCCTCGACCTTGCCGTCGTCCTTCAGCTTCTTGCCCGTCTTCACCATCTCCTCGATGCTGGCGGGCGCGTCGGGGGCCAGGTCGGTGTTGCGGATCAGCGCGATGTTCTCGACGGCGTACGGGGCGCCGTACACCTGGCCGTCGAAGGTGACGGCCTTCATCGCGATCGGGGAGAACGCGCTCTTCTGCTCCTCGGTCAGGTTGACCGGGTCGATGGCGCCGTTCTGCACCAGGTTGCCGATCCAGTCGTGCGCGCCGACCATCACGTCGGGGCCGCTGCCCTGCTGGGAGGCGGTCAGGAAGACGGTCTGGTTGTCCTTGCTGATCTCCTTGACCTCGACGGTCACGCCGTTCTCGGTGCCGAACTGGTCGGCGAACGGCTTGAGCGCCTTGACCCGGTTGGGGTCGGCCCAGATGACGAGCGTGCCCCCCGCCGCGGCGGGGGCCGACGCCGATCCGCTCGCCCCGGCCGTGGGCGCGGCCGACGGCGCGGCCGGGTCGGAGCCGCCGCACGCCGCGGTGGCGAAGGCCAGGGACGCGAAAGCGGCCACACCCAGAGCTCGCTTGCTCATGAGACCTCCTGAGGTCACGGAGGATGGGCGACACCTGAGCGTGCGCCGCCACCAAAGATCGTTAACAGGACCGCTTTCGCGGCTTATGTGACCGGGACGTTAGCGGCTCTTTGCAAGAATTGGAAGAACTTGCAATCGAGCGTTACCCGATCCACACCGTACGGGCCGAGGGAAACGCGCCCGGCCCAGCGCAGAGGCGATCTGCAACTTTCGGCAACTTGCGCTCAGCCGATCGGGCACGCCATCCTGCACCAGACATCACGGACACCCCCGGGGAGGACAGCCATGCCCGACAACGACGACTGGTGGCGCGACGCCGTCGTGTACCAGGTCTACCCCCGCAGCTTCGCCGACGCGAACGGGGACGGCGTCGGCGACCTGGAAGGGGTGCGCCTGCGGCTGGGCTACCTCAAGAGGCTCGGCGTGGACGCGATCTGGCTGAGCCCGTTCTACACCTCCCCGATGGCCGACGGCGGCTACGACGTGGCCGACTACCGCGACGTCGACCCGATGTTCGGCACGCTGGCCGACTTCGACGCGCTGATCGGCGACGCGCACGAACTGGGCCTGCGGGTCGTCGTGGACCTGGTGCCCAACCACTCCTCCGACCGCCACCCGTGGTTCCGGGCGGGGCTGCGCGACCGCTACATCTTCCGCGACGCCCCCAACGACTGGGAGTCGATCTTCGGCGGCCCCGCCTGGACCCAGGTGGACGACGGGCAGTGGTACCTGCACCTGTTCGCCCCCCAGCAGCCGGACCTCAACTGGGAGAACCCGGAGGTGCGCGCCGAGTTCCGCGACATCCTGCGGTTCTGGCTGGACCGGGGCGTCGACGGCTTCCGGGTCGACGTGGCGCACGGCATGATCAAGGCCGAGGGGCTGCCCGACGTCGGCCCCAAGGAGGGCCGCCAGGCCGAGATGCTGGGCGACGAGCGGGTGCCGTACTTCGACCAGGACGGGGTGCACGACATCTACCGCGAGTGGCGGCCGATCCTCGACTCCTACCCCGGCGGCCGGATGGCGGTGGCCGAGGCGTGGGTGTCGTCGCCGGAGCGGCTGGCCCGCTACATCGGGCCGGACGAGCTGCACCAGGCGTTCAACTTCGAGTTCATGATGGCCGACTTCCACGCCAAGTCGTTCCGTACGGTGATCGAGAAGTCGCTGGCGGAGGCGGAGCTGGTGGGCGCGCCGACCACCTGGGTGCTGTCGAACCACGACAAGCCCCGGCACGTCACCCGGCACGGCGGCCTGGCCCGCGCCCGCGCGGCCACCCTGCTCATGCTGGCGCTGCCCGGCTCGGCCTACCTCTACAACGGCGAGGAGCTGGGCCTGCCCGAGGTGCTGGACCTGCCCGACGAGCTGCGGCAGGACCCGGCCTTCCGGCGCACCGGCGAGAGCCGCGACGGCTGCCGGGTGCCGCTGCCGTGGACGGCCGGGCCCGGCTGCGGCTGGCGCGACCCGTGGCTGCCGATCCCGGCGGAGTGGACGGCGCTGTCGGCCGAGGCGCAGGAGGACGACCCCGCCTCCACGCTCAACCTCTACAGGGCGGCCCTGCGGCTGCGCAGGGAGCACCCGGCGCTCGGCGGCGGCACGCTGACCTGGCTCGACTCCCCCAGGGACGTGCTGGCGATCAGGCGCGAGCCCGGCCTGACCGTGGTGCTCAACACCGGCGAGGAGCCGGTCGACCCGGGCCTGGGCGGGCGGGTGCTGCTGGCGAGCGGCCCGCTGCCCGCCGGCGGCGCGATCCCGCCGGACACCGCCGTTTGGCTGCAGCATTGACCATACTTTGCCCGCAGGCGGCATGCGCGAGTGACTGCGGTTTGTAGCCTCGGTGGGTGTCACGCCTGTGGGCCCGCTCTCTGCGCGGACGCGTCACCCTCGTCGCCACGGCGGTCGCCGCCCTGGTGCTCACGCCCGTGGCCGTCGGCAGCGTGATCATCGCCAGGTCGCTGGTGGCCGACGCCGTGTGGTCCGACACCCGCGACAGCGCGGGCCGCACCGTCACCGAGGTCCGCACCGGCGCGCTCAGGCCCGGGGCGACGGTGCCGGTGCCGGACCCGTCCATCGACCTCATCCAGGTCGTCGCCCCCGACGGGACCGTCGTGGCGGCCAGCGACGCCGCCCGCAACCGGCCGCCGATCAGCGGCGTGCGCCCGCCGCCCGACGCGGGCGCCATCGACACGACGAGCTGCCGCTCCGGCGAGTGCCTGCACCTGACGGCCATGCGGGTCTCCCACGACCCCGGCGCGGCCGTCGTCTACGCCGGCCGCCGCACCCCGTCGGTGCTGGCCACCCGGACGCTGGAGGTCACCGTGGCCGCCCAGCTCGGCGCCCTGGTCGCGCTCGCCTCCTGGGCCACCTGGGCCGTCACCGGCTGGGCGCTGCGCCCGGTGGCGGCGATGCGGGCCGAGCTGGACGAGGTCAACGTCGGCGACCTGAGCAGCCGGGTGACGCAGCCGCGCGGCGAGGACGAGGTGGCGCAGCTCGCCCGGGCCGTCAACGGCACTCTGGCCCGGCTGGAGCGCTCGGCGCTGCAGCAGCGGCAGTTCGCCTCCGACGCCTCCCACGAGCTGCGCACCCCCATCGCCGGGCTGCGCGCCCAGCTCGAGAGCGCCGAGCTCTACCCGGAGGAGACCGACGTGCAGGCGCTGGTCAAGAGCTGCCTGCGCGACACCGACCGGCTGGAGGCCATCATCACCGACCTGCTCCTGCTGGCCAGGATCGGCTCCCGCGTCGACGTCGCCAAGGAGCGCACCGACCTGGCCGAACTGGTCCGCCAGGAGCTCGCCACCCGCAAGGACAAGATCCCGGTACGGGCCGAGCTGGAGGAGGGCGTCGCCGTGCAGGGCGTGCGCCTGCAACTCGTCAGGGTGCTGACGAACCTGCTGGACAACGCCCAGCGGCACGCCGAGAGCCGGGTGCGCGTCACGGTCTCGCGGGAGAACGGCCAGGCGGTGCTGGCCGTGGAGAACGACGGCGCGCAGATCGCCGAGGAGGACCGCGAGCGCATCTTCGAGCGCTTCACCCGCCTGGACGCCGCCCGCAGCCGCGACGCCGGCGGCACCGGCCTCGGCCTGGCCATCGCCCGCGACGTGGCCATGGCGCACGGCGGCGAGATCCGGGTCGAGGACCACCCCGACGGCGCCCGTTTCGTGCTCCGGCTGCCCGCCGTCTGAGGCACACGGAAAGTTCAGGACGGGGACGCTGCCAGTTCAATCGGTCCCTCTAGCTTCTGGGTGCAACCCGTAAGCATGGAGGAGTCACGTTGCGAGTCCTGGCCGTAGTTCCCGCCCGCGGAGGTTCGGCGGGCGTACCCCTGAAGAACCTCGCGCCGGTCGGCGGGGTCCCGCTGGTGGCCCGCGCGGTGCGCGCCTGCCTGCGGGCCGAGCTCGTGGACGAGGTCGTGGTGTCCACCGACCATGCCGGGATCGCGGAGGCCGCCCGCCGGGCCGGCGCGCGCGTCGTCGACCGGCCCGAGGAGCTGAGCGGCGCGACCGCCTCCAGCGAGTCGGCCGTGCTGCACGCGCTCGACACGCTCGGCGAGGACCCCGAGGTGGTCGTGCTCGTGCAGTGCACCAGCGCGTTCATCGACCCCGAGGACCTGTCGGCCGCGGTGCGGCGGGTCCTCGACGGCGAGGCCGACTCCGTCGTGTCGGGGCTGCCGACGCACGAGTTCCTGTGGACCGGCAACGGCTCCGGCATCAACCACGACCCGGCCGTGCGCCGCCGCCGCCAGGACCTGGAGCCGCAGTACCGCGAGAACGGCGCCTTCTACGCGATGCGCACCGAGGGGCTGCGCGAGCACGGGCACCGCTTCTTCGGCGCCATCGCCGTCCAGCCGGTGCCGCCGCAGCACGCGATCGAGGTCGACAACCCCGAGGACCTGGAGCTCGTCCGGGCGCTCGCGCCGTTCGTCGACGCGCCCGAGCCGATCGACGTCGACGCCGTCATCACCGACTTCGACGGCGTGCACACCGACGACCGCGCCTACGTCGACTCCGACGGGCGCGAGATGGTGCTGGTCAGCCGCTCCGACGGGATGGGCGTGTCGCTGCTGCGCCGCGCCGGGGTCAAGGTGCTCGTCATGTCGACCGAGCACAACCCGGTGGTGGCCGCGCGGGCGCGCAAGCTCGGCGTGCCGGTGCTGCAGGGCCTGGCCGACAAGCGCACGGTGCTGCGCGACTGGCTGGCCATCGAGGGGCTCGACCCGGCCCGCGTCGCCTACGTCGGCAACGACGTCAACGACCTGGGCCCGATGGCCGAGGTGGGCTGGCCGGTCGCGGTGCCGGACGCGCACCCGCGCGTGCGCGCCGCCGCCCGCGTCGTCCTCACCAAGGTCGGCGGCGACGGCGCGGTGCGCGAGCTGTGCGACCGGGTGGTGGCCGCCCGGCCGGAGCCCGAGCCCGCCCCCTCCCCCGCGCCCCGCCGCACGTTCGGCCCGGTCGCGATCGGCGACGTGCTGGTCGGCGACGGCGAGCCGGTGTACGTGATCGGCGAGATCGGCATCAACCACAACGGCGACCTGGACGTGGCCCGCCGCCTCATCGACGTGGCCGCCGACGCCGGCTGCCAGGCGGTCAAGTTCCAGAAGCGCACCCCGGCGATCTGCGTGCCCGAGGAGCAGAAGGGGCAGATCAGGCAGACGCCGTGGGGCGAGATGACGTACCTGGAGTACAAGGAGCGCACCGAGTTCGGCCGCGACGAGTACCGGCAGATCGCCAAGTACTGCGACGAGCGGGGCCTGCACTGGTTCGCCTCCCCGTGGGACGTGCCGTCGGTGGAGTTCCTGGAGGAGATGGACGTCCTGGTGCACAAGGTGGCCTCGGCCGGCGTCGCCGACCACGAGCTGCTGCGCGCCCTGGCCGCCACCGGCAAGCCCGTCATCCTGTCGACCGGCATGTCCACCCTCCAAGAGATCGACCGGGCCGTGGAGATCCTCGGCACCGACCGGCTGATCATGATGCACGCCACCTCCACCTACCCGCTGCCGCCGGAGGAGGCCAACCTGCGCACGATCACCACGCTCAAGGAGCGCTACGGCGTGCCGGTCGGCTACTCGGGGCACGAGCGCGGCCTGCAGATCTCGCTGGCCGCGGTCACGCTCGGCGCGGTCTGCGTCGAGCGCCACATCACGCTCGACCGGACCATGTGGGGCTCCGACCACGCCGCCTCCCTGGAGCCGGCCGGGCTGGAGCACCTGGTGCGCGACATCCGCGTCATCGAGCAGGCCCTGGGCGACGGCGTCAAGCGCGTCTTCCCCGGCGAGGAGGCCCCCAAGGCCCGGCTGCGCCGCGTCACCGTCTGACCCTTCTGGCCCGTACGGCCGCGCGGCCGTACCTGGAGACCGCATTGATCACACTCTCGGTCGTCGTGCCGATCCGCGACGGCGAGCGCTTCATCGCCGACGCGCTCGCCTCGCTGTGCCGCAACGCCCGGCGCGACTTCGAGTTCATCGTGGTCGACGACGGGTCGGTGGACGCCACCGGCGCGATCGTCGACGACTTCAGCGCCGACCTGCCCGGCCTGTCCGTGATCCGCAACCCGGCTCCGCTCGGGCTCGCGGACGCGCGCAACGCCGGGCTGTCGGCCGCGTCCGGCCGGTACGTCACGTTCATGGACGGCGACGACTGGCTGGCCCCCGGCTACCTGGCACGGCTCGTCGAGGCCATCGAGGGGCTCGGCTGCGACTTCGTGCGCGCCGACCACGTCCAGGTGGAGGGCCGCAAGCGGGTCGTGCACCGCGCCCCGCTGGCGCGGCGCGGCGCGGTGCTCGACCCTCGCGACGCGATCCTGCCCGCCGGGGTGCGCACCATGGTGGACTACCCGTACGCGTGGGCGGGCGTCTACCGCCGCTCACTGCGCGACCTGCTGCACTTCCCCGGATCGCTGCACACGGCCGAGGACCGGCCGTGGATCTGGCGGCTGCACCGGGAGGCGGCGACGTTCGCCGTGGTGTCGCTGGCCGGGGTGTTCTACCGGCGGCAGGTGGCCGGATCGCTCACCCAGGTCGGCGACGAGCGGCAACTGCACTTCTTCGACGCCTTCGAGCTGGTGTTCAAGGACCTGGAGGAGGAGTTCCTGCCCAAGGCGGTGCGGAACTTCTGCGCCCTGCTCGCCCACCATCTGGAGATCGCCGACCGGTTCACCCCCGCGCTGCGGGCCCGCTTCGAGGAGCGCGGCGCGCAGCTCGCCGGCTCGCTGCCGGTCGAGCTGGTGGCCGAGGCCGCCTCCGGCATGTCCGCCTCGCGCGAGGCCACGCTGCGGACCCTGCTGCCCGGCCTGCCCGCCGGTTCCCGCCATCGCCGCGATCGGGAGGACCCATGACCACGGTGTTCTACGCCTCGACCCTGTTCGGCGCGATGTCGCTGGCGGCGGCGATCGACGACGGCCGGTTCGGCGGCGGGCGCGCCGTCCTGCTGGTGTCGTCGAACGGCGCCGTGCCGGAGGCGGCCACGCCGCTCGACGCCACGCCGGGCTTCGCCGCGCTGCGCTCCCGCTTCGACGAGGTGCACTCGTGGAACGAGCTGATCGCGCCGCTGCACCCGTCGGACTGGCGGGCCCGGGTGATCGAGGTGCCCATGCTGGAGCGGCTCATCGGCGCCCGGCTCGGGCTGGAGCGGGTCGACGAGCTGGTGCTGGAGTCGATCGCGGTGCCGCCGGCCCGCACGATCGCCGGGCTGGTGCGCGACTGCCCCATCACCGTCTACTCCGACGGGCTGATGAGCTACGGCCCGACCCGCGACCCGCTGCCCGCCGAGATCTTCCGCCGCGTCACCCGGCTGCTCCACCTGGACCTGGTGCCCGGCCTGGAGCCGCTGCTGCTCAGCGAGTACGGCGTGCCCGCCGAGACGCTGCCGCAGGAGGCGTTCCTGGCCGTGGTGCGGGAGGTGGCGGCGACGGCGCCGGACATGATGGCGGCCGAGGCGCTGATCCTCGGCCAGTACCTGTCGGCGCTGGACATCGTCACCCCGCAGGAGGAGGCGGAGCTGCACGAGGCGATGCTGCGGGGCCTGGTGGCGCGCGGCCACACCACGGTCGCGTTCAAGCCGCACCCGGCGGCGGGCCGCCGGCACGCCCAGCTCCTGCGGGCCGCGGCCGAGCCGCTCGGCGTGCGGCTGATCGTGGCCGGCGAGAGCGTGCCGGCCGAGGTGTGCTTCGCCGCGCTGCGGCCGGAGCTGGTCGTCGGCTGCTTCTCGACCGCGCTGATGACCGCGCGGCGCTACTTCAGCCTGCCGGTGGCCACGTACGGCACCGGCCTGGTGCTGGAGCGGCTGGCCCCGTACGAGAACAGCAACCGGGTCCCGGCGACGATCGCCGACGCGCTGCTGCCCCGGCTGTCGGCCGACGGGAGCGTGGAAGCGCCGCCCCGGCTGGACGTGACCGCGCTGGTGCGCGCGGTGGGCTACTGCATGCAGGCCGACGCCTACCCGGAGCTGCGGCCGGAGACGCTGGAGTTCAATCCGCGCTACTTCAAGAGGAAGCGGCTGGAGAGTCTCGGCCTGGCCGAGCGGCCCAGCGCGATGGGCCGCTTCCGCAGGAAGCTGTCTCAGGTGAGAGCCTTCAGATAGCGGCGCACCCGCCGCTCGGCCCGCCGGCCCGCGCGCAGCATGTTCGGCGGCACCTCGACCCGCAGCCGGGCGCGGCGGCGGGCCGCGGCGTGCTCCGGCCCGTCGAGCAGCGACCTGGCCGGCACCCTCGGCCGGGAGACGACCAGCCCGGTCAGCAGGCCCGTCCAGTCGTCGCGCCCGGCCGGGTGGAAGTAGTTGGCGGCGGTCCAGCGCGGCTCGGCCCGCCGGAAGTCGCCGCGCGCCAGGTCGTCCAGGGTGCCGAGCAGGCCGCTGCCCTCGAACACCAGGTTGATCATCTCGGCGTTCACGCCGAAGTCGCTGAGCACGATGAGCGGCACGTCCTGCGCGATCGCCTCCAGCGCGGCCGTCGAGCTGACGGTGACGAACCCGGCCGCGTGCGCCAGGTGCTCGCGCATCGAGCCCGCCTCGAACCGCAGCCGGCCCGGCTCGCCGAGCTCCCGCCAGAGCCGCTGGTAGTGGTGGCGCTCGCGGTGCGTCTGCTGCTCGTCCTCCAGGGCGCGCAGCTTCACCACCACGTCCAGGTCGGGCCGCGCCGCGGCCAGCTCGGCCAGCCCGCGCAGCACCCGCTCGCGCTCCTCGCGGGCGCGCGGCACCTTGGCCTGGGTGGCGAACACCACCCGGTCGCCGCCGCCGCGCCCGGGGGCCGGGCGCAGGAACGGCAGCCTGGCCAGCCCGACCGCCCCTCCCCCGCTCAGCCGGGCGGCCACGGCGGCGAACTCGGCCACCTCCCGCTCGCTGTGCACCACGAACAGGTCGCAGCCGCTGCGGTAGATCCACGCCTTGTCCGTGGCCGGCACCGAGATGCCCGGCAGCCCGGTGACGAACACCGGCCGGGGCCGCAGCCCGTCGAGCACGCCCGAGACGAGCACGTCCACCACCGGCCCGGTGCACGCCACGAGGATCGCGTCCGGCCTGGACCGTTCCGCCAGCCGGCGCACCGCCCTGGCCGTCAGCACCGGCGGCGCGGGCAGCTCGCCCACCGCCGCGGCGATCTGGTCGGCGGACGGCGCGATCGGCGTGCGCACCACGACGAGCTCGCTCGCGCAGCCCGCCGGCAGGTCGCCGAGCAGGCAGGCCGCCCATTTCAGATACGAGTCGGAGTCGGCTATCGCCAGCACCCTCACCCGGTCACTCCTGTCACTTCCGTCAGATGCGAGCGCAGAGCGGGGGCCGCTCTGCTGGTCCACCAGTCGTCGGGCACCTCGACGGGCTCCACCGCCACCCCGCGCGGGCTCAGCAGCACGCGCAGCGAGGAGATCGCGGTGGACGGCAGGCTGAGCACCCGCTGCCCCGGGTCGAGGCCGCGCAGCCGCAGCTCGGCGGGCAGCCCGGCCTCGTGCACGGTGATGCCGGGACGCTCTCGGATCAGCGCCACGTCCACCGGGTCCTCGCGGCGGTGCGGGTAGTAGGCGAGCGGCTCGCGCGCGGCCAGCTCGGTCAGCCAGGTCAGGTAGCGGTCGCGGCGCACCAGCCCGTTGCGCACCAGCGAGGTGCCGAGCACCACGGTGCGCTCCGCCGGGCCGGGGTCGCTCGGCGGCTGGCCGCGCAGCCAGGCGAAGTCGTGGCGCACCAGGTCGACGCCCGCCTCGGTGACCGCCTTGTCCAGCTCGCGGGAGACCGGCAGCGCGGTGAACACCGTCACCCGGCCGGCGCGCAGCCTGAGGGCCGCGGCCAGCCCGAGCGCCGTGCGCAGCAGCCCGGGGTGGGCGCGCGCCCGCAGCAGGGGCCGGTACGGGCCCGCCGCCAGCAGCTCCAGCAGCCGGATCGTGGCCAGCCCGTCGTCGACCACGACGACGCGGCCCGGATGGGCCGTCAGCCAGCGCAGCTGCACCTTGCCCGAGAACGCGTCACCGACGGCCGACGGCCGGCGCGGCATGCGCTCGCGCGGCTCGGCCAGCTCCAGGCCGTCGGGCAGCGGCAGGCGGCGCAGCTCGCGCCGCGTCACCCGCAGCGCGCGCAGCCCCGCGCGCGGCACGACCTCGGCCGACGGCCCCAGCAGCCCGGCATGGTGGGCCTCGACGGCGCACAGCATCTGGAGCGGCGACTCCACCCAGGCCGACGCCCGTTTGACCACTGATGTTCTCCCAGCCAGGTGATGGCCCGTTCACGACCGCTTCAAGCTAGCCCGGGCGGCTTAAGCCGCTCGGAACGGCACGTGAACAATGGAGGGTATGAACTCGCTACGGCTATACAGAGACGGCGTGGAGATCCCGCAGCTGGGGCTCGGCGTCTGGCAGGTGCCCGACGACGAGGCGGAGCAGGCGGTCACGACCGCGCTCGCATGCGGCTACCGCCACATCGACACCGCCAAGCTCTACCGCAACGAGGCCGGCGTCGGGCGGGCGGTGCGCGCCTCCGGCATCCCGCGGGAGAAGCTGTTCGTCACCACGAAGCTGTGGAACAACGACCACGACCGCGCCGAGCAGGCCTTCGAGGAGAGCCTGGGCAGGCTCGGCCTCGACTACGTCGACCTCTACCTGATCCACTGGCCGGCGCAGCGGCAGGACAAGTACGTCCAGGCGTGGCGCGCGCTGGAGAAGGTCTACCGGGACGGCCGTGCCAAGGCCATCGGCGTGTCCAACTTCACCGTCGAGACGCTGGAGCGGCTGCTCGACGAGGCCGACGTGCCGCCGTGCATCAACCAGATCGAGCTGCACCCGTACTTCCAGCAGCGCGAGCTGCGCGAGTTCCACGACAAGAACGGCATCCTCACGCAGGCCTGGAGCCCGCTCGGGCAGGGCAAGGGGCTGCTGTCGGAGCCCGCGCTGGCGGTGCTGGCCGACAAGCACGGCCGCACGCCCGCGCAGATCGTGCTGCGCTGGCACATCCAGCTCGGCAACATCGTCATCCCCAAGTCCGTCACGCCGGCGCGGATCAAGGAGAACATCGCGGTCTTCGACTTCACGCTCGACCGGGAGGACATGGCCGCCATCGGCGCCCTGAACGCGGGCCGCCGGCTGGGCCCGGACCCGGACGTGTTCCCGTGAGGTGAAACCGGTCAGGTTTCGCGTCCGCGGATGAATCAGTACGATCTTCCGCGTGCGAGATCTAGCGTGGGGCATCGCGGCGACGGGCGGCATCGCCAGGACCGTGGGGGCGGTCATCGCGGCGGAGCCGGGCATGCGGGTGGCCGCCGTCGGCTCCCGCGACCTGGGCCGGGCCAAGGCGCTGGCGGCGACGCTGGGCGCCGAGTCCGCCCACGGCTCCTACGCCGAGCTGTGCGCCGACCCGGCCGTCGACGCCGTCTACGTGGCGACCCCGCACGCCCAGCACCTGGAGGTGGCCGAGGCCGCGATCGCGGCGGGCAAGGCGGTGCTGTGCGAGAAGCCGCTGGCGGCGAGCCTGGCCGACGCCGAGCGCATGGTCCGCCTGGCCCGCGAGGCCGGGGTCTTCCTGATGGAGGCCATGTGGATGCGGTTCAACCCGCTGGTGCGCATGCTCAAGGACGACCCGCGCTTCGGGGAGATCCGCTCGGTGCGGGCCTCGTTCGGGTTCGCGCTGCCGTACGATCCCGCGCACCGGCTGTGGGCGCCCGAGCTGGGCGGGGGCGCGCTGCTCGACCTGGGCATCTATCCCCTGGGGCTGGCCCAGCTGTTCCTCGGCATGCCCGAGTCCATGCACCTGACGGGCGCGCTGGCGCCCAACGGGGTCGACGCGGAGGCGGGCGGGGTGCTCGTCTACCCGGGCGGCCGGCGGGCGCTGGTCGACACCTCGCTGCTCGCGCACTTCCCCAATTCGGCCAGCATCGTGGGCACCGGGATGCGCGCCGACCTGGACGCGCCGTTCTGGGCGCCCCGGCGGGTGGTGCTCAGCGGGCCGTCGATGGAGACCGAGGAGCACGAGCTCGACCCGGCCGACAACGGCTACGCCGGGGAGCTGCGCGAGGTGCGGGACGCGCTGGCCGAGAACCGGACCGAGAGCGCGATCATGCCTCTTGACGAATCCCTTGCCATGATGGGGCTCCTGGCCGACGCGCGCGGGCAACTCGCCTAGCTGCAACTTTATCGACTTGTAATGCCTTGGCGGATGTATTACCTTATGGCGCATTCGCGGCTTACGTCCGGTTTGTCCGGTCGTTGCCAACCATCGCACAACACTCACAGGATCGTCCTGTGACCGCTGAATCCGCCTTGCGCGGAGCCGGGGACCCATGTCCTTTGGGGTGAATCGGCACCTTGTGTGCCGTAGGGCAGCTTCCACGCCCGAACCCGTCAGCTAACCCGGTAAGCGGCATGGAAGCAAGGAGTAATCCCCTCGATGGCGAAGCACCGTCTTACCCGTGCCCCGAAGAAGCTTCACCCCCGCGCCGGCGCCTCCCTCCGCGCCACCCTCGGCGCAACCGTCCTGGCCGCCGGACTCGGCGCCGGGATGACCACCGCACTCCCCGCCCAGGCCGCCGAGCCCGGCCACCAGGTCGAGACCCAGACCATGTCCGAGTCCACGCAGACCAGGGCCGGCGCCAACCAGGTCAACGTCACCGCCTCCCAGGTCCTGGCCCTGGCCAAGGCCCAGGTCGGCACCTCCGAGAACGCCTACGGCGGCGGCACCAAGTTCCAGGAGTGGTACGCCAGCTCCAAGCGCGCCCTCGAGACCGTCGCCCGCGACGGCGGCAACCCCAGCGCCTACCTCAACGCCCCCTGGTGCTCCATGTTCGTCTCCTGGGTCGGCGAGCAGACCGGCGCCCGCCCGCAGGTCGGCTGGGACGCCTACACCGTCACCCACGCCAAGTGGTTCGCCGCCAACGACCGCTGGGGCACCGAGGCCAAGCCCGGCGCCGTCGTCTTCTTCGCCTGGAACGGCAGCAAGAGCATCAGCGCCATCCAGCACGTCGGCTTCGTCGTCAAGGACAACGGCGACGGCACGATCTCCACGATCGAGGGCAACACCGGCAACGGCAAGGTCGAGGAGCGCGTCCGGCCCAAGTCCCAGGTCGTCGGCTACGGCTACCCCTCGTACGCCGCCTGACCCTCCCCCTGGCGAAGCGCGCGCCCCTCCCCCGGGCGCGCGCTTCCGCGTTTTCTCCCCTCCCCGTGTCGATCCGGCCCCCTCCGGGACGACGCACAGGTGTGGCAGGCTCGCCGGGAGCCCGCTTCACCGCCTGGACGAGGAGAACGCACCGTGAAATTCCTGATCGTCGGCAAGGCCAGCGAGGAGACCGAGGCCGGCGCCCTGCCGAGCCAGGAGCTCGTCGACAACATGACGGCCTTCAACGAGTCGCTCGTGAAAGCGGGCGTCCTGCTCGCCGCCGAAGGGCTCCACCCCAGCTCGCGCGGCGCCCGCATCGCCTACAGCGGCGGCAAGGCCCGCGTCATCGACGGGCCGTTCGCCGAGGCCAAGGAGCTCATCGCCGGCTTCTGGCTCATCCAGGTCAAGTCGCGGGAGGAGGCGCTCGAATGGGCCCTGCGCGTCCCCGTCCCGCCCGGCCACGACGGCGTCGGCCTGGACGTCTGGCAGGTCTTCGACCCCTCGGACATGCCCGAGACCTCCCTGACCCCCGAAACCGCCCAACGCCACGCCGTCATCCGCGCCGCTCTCGACTCCCCACCTGAGCCCTGACCGTCCGAGAGCGACGCCCCCGCGGGAGGCGACCCCGCTGCGGCGGCCCCTCCCGGGGAGGCCACCCCCCGCCGGGGCAGGCGGAAAGCCCCAGGATGGCGGCAACCCCGGAAGGGGCGCCTCGGGCAATCCGGCCCTCTGGCGGCCTCCGCCGGGGCGGCCCCACCCCACCGGCGATCCCGGTCGGGCCCCCCAGGGGCGCGGCCCCACCGGCGGCGCGCGCCCCGGACAGCCCGGCCCCACCGGCAGGCCGGACCCAGCCCCTCCGGTGCCCGGCTCCCGGGGGCGCGGCCCCACCGGCCGCCCGTACCCCGGACGGTCCGACCCGGCTGCTGGGCTGGGCGGTGCTGGTGGGTTGCGGGCCGCGTGGTGCGGCGCAGCCGCCGCCTCGTGGGAAGCCGCCGCCTCAGGGAGGCGTGCCCCCACGGAGCGGCAGGGGCCGTGTGGTGGAAGGGGTGCGTCCCACGAGAGAGCGCTTGGGTTGCGAGTAAGCGGGTGGGGCTGTTGTCATGGGCGGGTGACGGCGTCGGAGACTCATCGGGCCATTGAGGCGGTGTGGCGGATCGAGGCGGCCCGGGTGATCGCCGGGCTGGCCGGGATGGTGCGTGACGTCGGCCTGGCGGAGGAGCTGGCGCAGGACGCGCTGGTGGCGGCGCTGGAGCAGTGGCCGCGGGAGGGGGTGCCGCGCAATCCGGGCGCCTGGCTGATGACCGTGGGCAAGCGCCGGGCGGTGGACATGATCCGGCGGCGGGAGCGGTTCGAGCGCAAGCTGGTCGAGCTGGGCCGGGAGCTGGACGACGAGACGGAGCTGCCGGGCGTCGAGGAGATCGAGGACGACCTGCTGCGGCTGGTGTTCACGGCGTGCCATCCGGTGCTGTCGACGGAGGCGCGGGTGGCGCTGACGTTGCGGGTGCTGGGCGGGCTGTCGACGGACGAGATCGCGCGGGCGTTCCTGGTGCCGGAGGCGACGATGGCGCAGCGGGTGGTGCGGGCCAAGCGGACGCTGGCGGAGCGCGGGGTGCCGTTCGAGGTGCCGGAGGGCGCTGAGCTGGCGGATCGGCTGTCGTCGGTGCTGGAGGTCATCTACCTGATCTTCAACGAGGGCTACTCGGCGACGGCGGGTGACGACTGGATGCGGCCGGGGCTGTGCGAGGACGCGCTGCGGCTGGGGCGGGTGCTGGCCGGGCTGATGCCGAAGGAGGCGGAGGTGCACGGGCTGGTGGCGCTGATGGAGATCCAGGCGTCGCGGGCGGCGGCGCGGGTGGGGCCGTCGGGCGAGCCGGTGCTGCTGCTGGAGCAGAACCGGGCGCGCTGGGACCGGCTGCTCATCGGCCGCGGCCTGGCGGCGCTGGCGCGGGCCGAGGAGCTGAGCGGGGACCGGGGCGGGGACCTGGGCGAGGCTGCGGGCGGGGATGCGGGCGGGGATGCGGGCGGGGGGATGGGGCCGTACACGTTGCAGGCGGCGATCGCCGCCTGTCACGCGCGCGCGCTGACGGCGGAGGAGACCGACTGGGCGCGGATCGCGGCGCTGTACGAGGAGCTGGCGCGCCTGTCGCGCTCGCCGGTGGTGGAGCTGAACCGGGCGGTGGCGCTGGCGATGGCGTACGGCCCGGCGGTGGGGCTGGAGCTGGTGGACCAGATCGCCGGGGAGCCCGCGATGCGCGGCTACCACCTGCTGCCGAGCGTGCGCGGGGATCTGCTGTTCCGGCTGGGCCGGCTGGCGGAGGCGCGGGCGGAGTTCGTGCGGGCGGCGGGGCTGACGCGCAACGGCCG
This sequence comes from Nonomuraea sp. NPDC023979, assembly GCF_040639085.1. Lineage (NCBI taxonomy): Bacteria > Bacillati > Actinomycetota > Actinomycetes > Streptosporangiales > Streptosporangiaceae > Nonomuraea > Nonomuraea sp. NPDC023979. Next base: position 91,824 of record NZ_JBEZZG010000024.1, on the reverse strand, counting down.
GGAGCGGCGGCTGCTGGAGGAGCGCGCCCTGGCCTGCGGCTGATCCGCGCCGCCGCCGGGGTGGGCTGCCCGGAGTGGTGTGGAATAGGTGCGCATGAGATGGGAGCGCTCCCAAAGGGCTATATGAGCCCTTTAAGGTGAAAAATCCGCTTCTAGTGGCCCGAAACACCCCATAGGTAACGGTTGAGTTTCGGGACGTTGACGTCCGCACGCCGTACGGGCACTCTTTGTGGGAGCGCTCCCAAAGACCTTCCTCTCGCGGCTCACCCCGCGATGCACCTCCCACGATCCACACCCAAAAGGGGTACGGAATGACGAACCACAAGCGCTTTGCTGTTTCCGGTGTCATGGTCGCGGCGCTGGCCGTCGCGACGGCCGCGTGTGGCGGCGGCGGCACGACGACGCCGGCCGGGGCCGGTGAGACGACGGCGGCGGCAGAGCCTGTCACGATCAATGTGCACACCTTCGGCGGTGGCGAGAACTTCGGTTACGACGCCGCCGTCGAGAAGTGGAACGCCGAGCACCCGAACATCCAGATCAAGTACACGAACCTGACCGACCGGTTCGAGGACGTCTACCTGCCGCAGCTGCTCCAGCGCCTGCAGGCGGGCAGCGGCGCCGGCGACATCGTCGGCATCGACGAGGGCGCGATGGGCCTGATGGCCGCCCGGCCGCAGTTCTTCACCGACCTGGGCGAGCACGGGCTGCAGGACCGCAAGGCCGACTTCCCGGCGGCCAAGTGGGAGGCGGGCGTCAACGCCGACGGCAAGCTGTTCGCGCTCGGCACCGACATCGGCGGCATGACCATGTGCTACCGCAAGGACCTGTTCGAGAAGGCGGGGCTGCCGACCGACCGCGAGGAGGTCGCCAAGCTCTGGCCGACCTGGGACGCGTACCTGGAGGCCGGCAAGAAGTTCCAGGCCGCCAACAAGGACGCCAAGTGGATGGACGGCCCGAACACCATCTACAACGTGATCCTGTCGCAGGAGGCGCCGAAGAACGGCAACGTCTCCTACTTCGACAAGAGCAACCAGCTCGTGCTGGAGACGAACCCGGCGGTCAAGACGTCCTTCGACTGGGTGCAGAAGTTCAGCCAGCAGGGCCTGACGGCCAAGCTGCAGGCGTTCAGCCCGCCGTGGAACAAGGCCATCAAGGGCGGCGACTTCGCCACCATGGGCTGCCCGTCGTGGATGCTCGGCGTGATCTCCGGCGCGGCCGGTGACGAGAACAAGGGCAACTGGGACGTCGCGGCCGTGCCGGGCGGGTCGGGCAACTGGGGCGGCTCCTGGCTGGCCATCCCCAAGCAGACCAAGCACCCGAAGGAAGCCGCGCAGGTGCTCAACTACCTGACGGGCAAGGAGGGCCACGTGGCGGCCTTCAAGGAGGCGGGCGCGTTCCCGAGCTCCATCCCGGCCCAGCAGGACCCTGAGGTGGCGGGCCTGAAGAACGAGTACTTCAACGACGTGCCGACGGGCGAGATCTTCGCGGCCTCGGTCAAGGACCTGCAGCCGGTGTTCCTCGGCGAAAAGCACGCCCAGGTCAAGACCTCGGTGGAGAAGGTGCTCGAGGGCATGGACCAGGGCGCCATCGGCTACGACGAGGCCTGGACCAAGTTCGTCGAAGCGGGCGTCAAGGCAGCCGGCTGACGGCTCGCCTGAAGGAAACGGGTGGCGTCCTCCCCCGCGGCGGACGCCACCTCACTCCCGCCCCGGCTCGAAAGGCCCTTCATGACTCTCCAACTCGCGCCGCCGCGGCACGCGTCCGGCAGGCGGGCGGCGCCCAGGCGGCGTATGGCCCGCTTCGACATCAAGGGGATGCCGTATCTCCTGGTGTCCCCTTACTTCCTGCTCTTCGCCGTATTCGGGATCTTCCCCCTGGTCTACACGCTCTGGCTGTCGCTGCACGACGCCGAGCTGGCCGGGGACCGGACCTTCGCCGGCCTCGGCAACTACGCCGAGCTGATCGCCGACGCCGAGTTCTGGAACGCGGTGTTCAACACGGTCGGCATGTTCGTGCTGGCCACCGTCCCGCAGCTGATCCTGTCGCTGGTGCTGGCCAACGCGCTGAACAAGAGACTGCGCGGCCGGCTGCTGCTGCGCCTCGGCGTGCTGCTGCCGATGATCACCTCGGTGGTCGCGGTGGCCGTCATCTTCAGCCAGCTCTACAGCCGTGACTACGGCCTGTTCAACTGGGCCCTCGGCCTGGTGGGCATCGAGCCGATCGCCTGGCAGAACGAGAAGTGGTCGTCCTGGATCGCCATCGCCACGATGGTCGACTGGCGCTGGACCGGCTACAACGCGATCATCCTGCTCGCCGCGATGCAGACGATCCCCAAGGACCTGTACGAGGCCGCCGCCATCGACGGCGCGTCGGCCCGGCGGCAGTTCTGGCAGATCACGCTGCCGATGCTGCGCCCGACGATCGTGTTCGTGGTCTTCATCTCCACCATCGGCGGCCTGACGCTGTTCACCGAGCCGGTGACGTTCGAGGGCGAGCAGATGATGACCGGCGGCACCACCGGCCAGTACCAGACGGTGGCGATGTTCATCGTGGAGCAGGCCTTCCGGGGCAGCTTCGAGATCGGCTACGCCTCCGCGGCGGCCTGGCTGCTGTTCGTGCTGATCCTCATCGGCACGATGATCAACTACTTCTTCACTCGCCGCATCGGGGGTGCGCGATGACCGCCGGACAACCGACCGGCCGCCTGTGGGAAGCGGGGGCTCTCACCAAGGTCGTGCTGGCCGTGGCCCTGCTGCTGTCCGCCTTCCCCATCTACTACATGTTCATCATGGCGACGCGGACGAACGACGACGCGCTCGACGTGCCGCCGCCGCTCCTGCCCGGCGGCCACCTGGGCGAGAACGTCGAACGCCTGCTCACCACCGAGGACGCGTACTTCATCACCGGCCTGGTCAACTCGGCGATCGTGGCCACGACCGTCACAGTGTCGGTGGTGCTCATCTCGACGCTGGCCGGGTTCGCCTTCTCCAAGCTGCGCTTCCGCGGCTCGAAGGTGCTGCTCGGCGTGATCCTGGTGACGATGATGGTGCCGCTGCAGCAGATGGGCATCGTCCCGCTCTACGAGCTCATGGTGACGCTCGGCTGGACCGGCAAGCTCCAGGCGGTGATCCTGCCGTTCCTGGTGAACGGGTTCGGCGTGTTCATGATGACGCAGTACGCCTCCCAGGCGGTGCCCGACGAGCTGGTCGAGGCGGCCCGGGTCGACGGGGCGTCCACGATGGGCATCTACCGCAAGGTCATCCTGCCGGCGCTGCGGCCGGGCATGGCGGTGCTCGCGCTGCTGGTCTTCATGCAGACGTGGAACGAGTTCATGTGGCCGCTCATCGTGCTGCTGCCGGAGAACCCGGTGGTGCAGACCTCGATCGCGGCGCTCAACCAGGCGCACGGCACCGACTACGTGATGCTGTTCGCCGGCACCGCGGCCTCGGTCCTCCCTCTCTTCGTGGTTTTCGTGCTGTTCGGCCGGCAGATCGTCGGCGGCCTGATGGAAGGTGCGGTCAAGGCGTGACGACTCAGGAGGAGCAGACCCGCTCCGAGCTGCGATTCCCCACCGGGTTCGCGTGGGGTGCGGCCACCTCTGCCTACCAGATCGAGGGCGCGGTGACGGCCGACGGCCGCGGCGTCTCCATCTGGGACACGTTCACCAGAACGCCGGGCAGGGTGGTCGGCGGCCAGCACGCGGACGTGGCCATCGACCATTACCACCGTTACCGCGACGACGTGCGGATCATGGCGGACCTGGGGCTGAGCTCCTACAGGTTCTCCGTGTCGTGGCCGCGCGTCCAGCCGTACGGTTCGGGACCCGTCAACCACAAGGGTCTCGACTTCTACAAGCGACTGACGGACGAGCTCCGCTCGCACGGCATCGATCCCTGGCTGACGCTCTACCACTGGGACCTGCCCCAGGCCCTGGAGGACAAGGGCGGCTGGCCGGAGCGCGACACCGCGCTGCGCTTCGCCGAGTACGCGGCGGCGGTGCACGACGCGCTGAAGGATCACGTGCACACGTGGAGCACCGTCAACGAGCCGTGGTGCGCGGCCTTCCTGGGTTACGCCTCGGGCGAGCACGCTCCGGGACGCCGCGAGCCCGAGAACGCGATCCGGGCCGCGCACCACCTCAACCTCGCCCATGGACTAGGGGTCCAGGCCATGGGCGCCAGGCGGGTGGGGGGTTGCGTCAACCTGTACGCGATCACCCCGGCCACGGCCAGTGAGGCTGACCAGGACGCCGCCCGCCGCATCGACGGGCTGCAGAACCGGTTCTTCCTCGACGCGCTGCTGACGGGCCGCTATCCCCAGGACGTCCTGGACGACCTGGGGATGGACCTGTCCTTCATCGAGGACGGCGACCTCAAGACCATCAACGCGCCCATCGACGTGCTGCTGGTCAACTACTACAGCCGCTTCACCGTCTCCGGTGAGGCCGGCGGGAAGGCGTCGGCCTCGGCCGCGCCGACCGAGACGGGCTCGCCGTGGATCGGCAGCGAGCACGTGTCGTTCGTCAACGGCGGCCGGCCCGTCACCTCGATGGGCTGGGAGATCGACGAGGACGGCCTGGTCGAGGTGCTGCAGCGGGTGGCGCGCGACTATCCGCCGGTTCCGCTGGTGGTCTCGGAGAACGGCGCGGCCTTCGACGACGTGCTGGAGGACGGCCGGGTGCGCGACACCGAGCGCCGTGACTACATCGAGGCGCACCTGCGCGCCTGCCGCACGGCGATCGACTCCGGCGTGCCGCTCGAGGGCTACTTCGCCTGGTCGCTGATGGACAACTTCGAGTGGGCCTGGGGGTACGGCAAGCGGTTCGGGCTGGTCCGCGTCGATTACGAGACGCAGCAGCGGGTGCTGAAGGACAGCGCGATCTGGTATGCCGAGATCATCCGGCAGAATAGGGCCCATGAACCGACCGACTCTTGAGGCAGTCGCAGCTCGGGCCGGCGTCGGCCGGGGCACCGTGTCGAGAGTCATCAACGGCTCACCCAACGTCAGCGAGAAGGCCCGCGAGGCGGTCCAGCAGGCCATCCAGGAGCTGGGTTACGTGCCCAACCGGGCGGCCCGCGCGCTGGTGACGCGGCGCACCGACACGGTGGCCCTGGTGGTGTCGGAGTCGGAGTTCCGGGTGTTCGACGAGCCCTACTTCGCCGGCACCATCCGGGGCATCGGCTCGGCGCTGACCGAGACGGGGCTGCAGCTCATCCTGGCGATGGCCCGCTCGCGGCAGGAGCACGCCCGGCTGGAGCACTACCTGACCGGCCAGCACGTCGACGGCGTGCTGCTGCTGTCGCTGCACGGCGACGACCCGCTGCCGGGCCGCCTGGAGGCGATGGGCGTGCCGACCGTGCTGGGCGGCCGGCCGGTCGGCCCTGCGACCCCCTACAGCTACGTCGACATGGACAACAGGGCGGGGGCCCGGCAGGCGGTCAAGCACCTGCTGGGCCTCGGCCGCGCCCGGATCGCCACCATCGCCGGGCCGCAGGACATGGGCGTGGGCGTCGACCGTCTGTCGGGCTACCGCGACGCGGTGCTGCCGACGGGCCTGCCGGAGCTGGTGGCCTACGGCGACTTCTCCGAGGAGAGCGGCGAGTCGGCCATGGCCGAGCTGCTGGCCGCCCATCCCGACGTCGACGCGGTGTTCGCCGCCTCCGACCCGATGGCGCTGGGCGCGATGCGGGTGCTCAAGGCGGCGGGCCGGGCGATCCCGGAGGACGTGGCGGTGATCGGGTTCGACGACTCCAAGGCCGCGCTGCACGCCGACCCGCCGCTGACCACCGTGCACCAGCCGATGGAGGCGATGGGCCGGCAGATGGCGCTGCTGCTGGTGGCCCGCATCAACGGCGAGGAGCTGCGCCAGCCGGTCGTCATCCTCGACACTCACCTGGTGCGCCGCGAATCCGCCTGACCTGCCGATATCATTTCCGAAACCGTTTACACCAGTCGAGAGGACGTCTGTCGTGCCTCAGCTTGTCGGCGGGGGCTACACCGCTCAGGTGAGCCGCCGCGGAGCCGCGCTCAGGACACTCAGGCACGGCGAGCGCGACCTGGTCACCTCGTGGCCCGAGGGCGGGCCGGTGCCCTACTTCGCGGGCACGATCCTGGCGCCGTGGCCCAACCGGGTGGGCGGCGCCCGCTACACCTTCGAGGGCCGCACGCACGAGCTGGCGGTGACCGAGCCGGAGCGCGGCCACGCCATCCACGGGCTGGTGGCGCGTGACGACTGGGAGATCGCCGAGGCGGACGGCTCCCGGGTGCGGCTCACGTACCGGATCGACGGCGCGCCCGGCTATCCGTTCACGCTGGAGCTGGCGGTGACGCACGAGCTGGGCGAGCGGGGGCTGACCACGACGGTGCTGGCCCGCAACGCGGGCGAGCACGACGCGCCCTACGGGTGCGGGCCGCACCCGTGGCTGCTCGGCGACGAGCTGGAGGTGCCGGCGGCCAAGGTGCTGCTGCCCGACGACGCGCTGCTCCCCCGCGAGCTGGCGGACGTCTCCGGCACCCCGTACGACTTCACGCGCGTCCGGGCGGTGGACGGCGCGGTGGTCGACCACGCGTTCACCGGCCTGGCGCGGGGCGAGGTGCGGGTCGGCGGGGTGCGGCTGACGTGGGACCCGGCGGTGCTGCCGTGGGTGCAGGTGTGCACCAGCCGTCAGCTCGGCTACGAGGGCGTGGCTGTGGAGCCGATGACGTGCCCGCCCGACGCGTTCAACTCGGGCACCGACCTGGTGGTGCTGAAGCCGGGCGGCGAGCACGAGGCGCGCTGGACGATCGGCGCGGCCTGAGGCCACACTTGCTCGCGTGGACAGCAGGACGAAACGCCGCTTATCCCCCGCCGAGCTCGACGCCCTGGCCCGCCGCGCGCTGGGCGCCGGGGTCGTGGGGCACACCGAGCTGACCGACGGCTACGCCAACGCCGTGTGGCGGCTGCGGCTGGACGACGGCCGCGAGGTGGTGTGCAAGCTGGCGCCGCCGCCCGAGCTCGACCAGCTCAGCTACGAACGCAACCTGCTGCGCATGGAGGCGGCCGCGTACGAGCTGGTGGCGGCGGCCGGGGTGCCGGTGGCGGCGCTGCTGCGGGCCGGGTTCGACGATCCGGTGCTGGGCGGCGACTACCTGATGCTGTCCGCGCTCGACGGCGTGTCGTGGAACGACGCGCGGCCGGGCAACGAGGACGAGCTGCGGCGCGAGCTGGGCCGGCTGATGGCCCGCTTCAACTCGGTGACCGGCGAGGTGTTCGGCTACCCGCACGCCGGGATCACCGGCGCGACCTGGCGGGAGGCGTTCCTGGCGATGGCGGGGGCGCTGCTCGGCGACACCGGGCGCTACCCGACGCCGCTGCCCGCGCCGCCCGGCCGGATCATGGAGGTGCTGGAGGCGGCCTCGCCGGTGCTGGACGAGGTGACGACGCCGCGGCTGGTGCACTTCGACATCTGGAAGGGGAACGTGTTCCTCGACGTGTCGGGCACGCCGCGCATCCAGGCGATCATCGACCACGAGCGGGCGTTCTGGGGCGATCCGCTGGCCGAGTTCGTCACCCCGACGATCTTCGGGGAGCTGCGCGAGGACGATCCGATGCTGGCCGGGTACCGCGAGGTGCGCCCGCTGGAGCTCACCGCGTCCGCGCGTACCCGGCTCGACCTCTACCGCGCCTACCTGTCGCTGATCCTGCTGGTGGAGAACGGACCCAGGCAGTACCCCGAGGAGGAGTACGCCCGGATCCGCGACGCGGCGTTCAGCTCACTGGGCGAGCTGCTGGATCGCCTCGTAGCTCCCGCCCCTGGGGCCCTCGCGTAGGTCGCGGCACTGGCCGCCGCCCGCGCCGGTGACCCGGTTCGGCACGCCCAGGTCCGCCGGGGCGGGGGTGTTGCCGGTGCAGGAGAGCGCGCCCTTGACCGTGGTGCCGGACACGGCCGGGGCCGTGTTGCGGGTCAGCGAGGCCGCGCCGCGCAGCTCGGCGCCCACGACGGTGAGCGTCCCGGTCCGGTCGGCGGTCAGCGCGCCGTCCACGCGGGTGCCCAGCAGGTGCAGCTCGGCGGCGCCGGAGGCGGTGAGGGTGCCGGAGATCCGGCCGCCGTCGGCCACCAGCGACGCCCCGGCCCGCACCTGGACCGGCCCGGTGACGGTGGCGCCGTCGAGGCAGGTCACGCCGCCGGTCACGGTGAGCGGGCCGCGGTGGGCGCCGGTGACCGTGCGGGTGCAGGCGGGGGGCGGCGCGATCGTCGTGACGGTGAACGACTTCGCCTTGCCCGCGTTGCCCGCCGCGTCGATCGAGCGGTACTCGACCGTGTGCCGGCCCCGGGGCAGCTTGCCGTACACGAGGTGGTCGATGACCGTGCCCTCCTCGGTGAACGTCCACGGCAGCTCCGAGGAGGTCGGCCAGCCGAAGTAGTTGAACCAGCCGTCGCCGTCGACCCGCGACTCCGAGACCACGTACCCGTCGCGGTCGTCGTCGCCGGTCAGCCGCATCGAGAACGGGCCGTTGTAGACGTAGGTGTCGCCGGACCTGACCAGCGGCTCCGACAGCTCGTAGCCGGTCGCGGGGGCGACGGCGTCGACCGTCCAGGTCAGCGTGTCGCCGCCGAGGCTCGCGGTGAGCCGGTGCGTGCCGGGGCTCAGGTCAAGCTCGCCCAGGTCGAGGTCGGTGCTGCCGTCGCCGACGCGCTCGCCGTCGAGCTCCCAGGCGACCTTCGGCACGGTGTGCGCCGGGTGCGTGGTCTCAACGTATATGACGTCCTCGGCGCCCGCCGGGCGGCCGGTCGGGGTGGAGGAGGTGAAGCCCGGCTCGACGCCGTCGGGCGGGGTGGTGAGCGTCGTGTCGACGGTCCACGTCCTGCTCGCCGTCAGCGCGGCGCGCACGGCCGGGTCGCGGACGAACTCCGTCGGGTCGGTCACCGTGGCCTTGACCGTGTGGGTGCCGGGGCTGAGGCCGAGCGTGCGCAGGTCGAGCGTGTCGGCGTCACCCGGCAGGTCCTTGCCGTCGACGTTCCAGGTGGTGGTCAGGCTGTGGCTGACCGGGCGCATCGGCTCGACCCACAGCACGCGGTCCGCGCCGACCGGCTGCCCGGACGGGGTGGCGTCCTGCACGACCGCGGTCTTCGCGGTGATGCGCCGGACCATGACCTCGCGGCTGACCTGGTCGAAGTAGTAGCCGAGGGTCTTCATCATCGAGTGCTGACTCGGCCGCCACACGCCCGTCGTGGCGTACAGGCCGCCCTCGTAGCGGGCGATCGGGCCGCCCGACTCGCTGGGCTCGCCCAGCCAGCGCCACCACTTGCGCTGCTGCTCGCGCATCTGCTGCTCGGTCAGCAGCGTGTGGTGCGCCGACGACGGCTCGCCGCCGCTGTAGGCGCCGCCGGGTTCGCCGCGCTGGTAGTAGTCATACTCGTCCTGCAGCCCGCCCAGTGAGTGGCCCAGCTCGTGCGGGCTGATCAGGGCGGACATGGCGTTGCTGCCCGACGCGGTGGCGTACGAGCCGCCCGCGCCGCCGTACGTGCCGCTGTTGCCCAGGGCGAGGATCTGCCGGTTGCCGGACGTGGTGCCGGCGACCAGGTTGGCGTAGCGGTTGGCGGCGCCGTTGTCCATGGTGATGAGCCGCTGCACGCTGCCGGGGTTGCAGCGGCCCCAGAAGCCCATGCTCAGCGGGGTCGTCCTGCGCGGCGAGGTCAGGTCGGGGTCACAGCTGATGCCCGATTCGCCGGACACGATGTCGACCCGGTAGACGTTGATGTAGTTGCGGTAGGACTTGAACGGCTCGATCGACCACATCACGTTGAGGTGACGGTCGACGTCCTGGCCGAACTTCGCCTGCTCTGACTCGGTGTAGCCGTCGCCCATGACGATCAGGTTGAAACGCTTCTCCGGCGCGCCGGTGACCTGCACGGGCACGACGGTGGCGGCGCCGGGCTCGGCGGCGGACACCGTGGCCGCCACCGTGGCGGTGGTGGCGACAGCCTGGGAGGGGACGTACACGACTGCGGCGGCCAGCACGAGGGCCGCGATTGTGCGCATGCCCAGCACTATCGGCCCGGCCACGCCGGACGTCTCATCCCATAAGGGCATAACCCCGGCGTGATACCTTCTGCCGGATGAAGCTGGAGCTGCGGCATCTGGAGACGCTCCGGACCATCGCCGACCAAGGCAGCGTCACCAGGGCCGCCGCCGCGCTCGGCGTCTCCCAGCCCGCGCTCACCGCCCAGCTCCGCCGCATCGAGGGGGTGCTCGGCGGGCCCGTCTTCGCCCGCGACCACCGCGGCGTCACCGCCACCCCGTTCGGCGAGTTCGTGCTGGCCAGGGCCCGGGTGGTGCTCGCCGGCGTGGACGACCTGCTCGCCGCCGGGCCGTACGAGCTCGCCGGGCAGGCCGTGCGCGTCGGCAGCTTCGAGCACCCCGTCGTCGTGCCGCTCGTCGCCAACCTGATGCGCGCCTTCCCCGAGGCGCGCATCACCCTGCAGACCGAGCACTTCGTCCGCGTCCTGGTCGACATGGTCGCCAACGGCCGGCTCGACGTCGCCCTCGTCGCCGACTACCCGGGGCACGAACTGCGCCCCCAGCCCTCGCTCGGGCTGGAGGCCGTGGCCGTCGAGCCGGTGTTCGTCGCCCTGCCCGCCGCCCACCCGCTCGCCTCGCGGGAGGAGGTCGAGCTCGCCGACCTGGCCGGCGAGCCGTGGGTGCTGCCGCCGCCGGACGGGCTCGGGTGGCCCGAGCACCTGCTGGACGCGTGCGGGCGCGCCGGCTTCACGCCCCGCGCCCGCTACCAGCTCATCGGGGCCGGGGTACGCGGCGAGCTCATCGGCGCCGGGCACGCGGTCTCCGCCTGCCAGGCGCTGCACGACCCCGGGCCCGGCGTCGTCGTGCGGCCGCTGGCGGGCAACCCGCTGTGGATGCGACAGGTGCTCGTGTGGCGCCCGGGGTTCGCGGCCCACGTACCGGCCCTGCTGGACAGCGCCCGCGCCGCCCACGCCGCCGTCGCCGCCCGCCGCCCCCCGTACACCACCTGGCTCACCCGCCAGCCCTGACCCGCCACCCGGCCCGCGGGCGCCGGGGCCCGTCCGCGCCGTCACGGCGGGGGCCTTCCCCGGGAGGGATGCGGGCCCCGCAGCAGGGGTGGGGGGCCGCGGCCTCGGCGGGCGGGGGGCGGGGGCGGGGCCGGCTCGCCGGGGGGCTCCTCTTCCTGCTCCCGCAGGGCTCCGCCGTGGGGGTGGAGGGAGCCGAGCAGGCGGGTGCGCAGGGCGGGCGGCGGCGGGACGGGGGCGGCGAGGCGGGCGGCGGTCTCGCGCAGGCGGCGGACCTCGGCCCGACAGGAGGGGCAGCGGGTCAGGTGGCGTTCGAAGGGGGCCAGGTCGGCGGCGGGCAGCGCGTGCACGGCGTAGGCGCCGGTGAGGAGGTGGAGGTCGTCGTTCATGTCCACTCCCGGGAGAGGCGGCTGCATCACCTGATTCGGTCCTTCCGCCTTTCCGGATGCGGGTATTGCTCCCTTTCCCGGCCCGTGAGACAATCTCATCAGGTGATGAATTATGAGCTGTGTGATCGCGGGCGGCGGCCCGGCGGGCGCGATGCTCGCCCTGCTGCTGGCCCGGACCGGCGTCGAGGTGACGCTGCTGGAGAAGCACGCCGACTTCCTGCGCGACTTCCGCGGCGACACCATCCATCCGTCCACGCTGCAGGTGCTCGACGAGCTGGGGCTGGCCGGCCGCTTCCTGGCGCTGCCGCACCGCAAGGCCCACGAGCTGAGCGTCGTGACCGACAGCGGGCCGATCCGGCTGGCGAGCCTGCGGGGGCTGCCCGGCCGCTACGACTACATCGCGTTCGTCCCGCAGTGGGACTTCCTGGACCTCATCACGTCCGAGGCGGCCCGCTACCCGAACTTCCGCCTGCTGATGCGGGCCGAGGCGTACGACCTGATCCGCGAGGGCGGGGCGGTGCGCGGGCTGCGCTACCGCGACCCGTCGGGCGAGCACGAGGTCCGGGCGGCGCTGACGGTCGCCGCCGACGGGCGCGGCTCGGTGCTGCGCGGGCGGGCCGGGCTGGCGCCGCAGGAGCTGGGCGCGCCGATGGACGTGCTGTGGTTCCGGGTGCCACGCGAGGAGTCCGACCCGGACCAGCCGTTCCTGCGGGTCTCCAGCGGCCACGTGGTCGTCGCGATCAACCGCGAGACCTACTGGCAGCTCGCGTACGTGATCCGCAAGGGCGGCTACGAGGAGCTGGCAGGCCGGGGCATCGAGGCGCTGCGCGAGCCGGTGGCGCGGATGCTGCCGTTCGCGGCCGGGCGGCTGGGCGTGATCGGCGGCTTCGACGACGTGAGCATGCTGACGGTGCGGCTCAACCGGCTGCGCCGCTGGCACCGGCCGGGCTTCCTGTGCATCGGCGACGCGGCGCACGCGATGTCGCCGGTGTTCGGCGTCGGCATCAACCTGGCGGTGCAGGACGCGGTCGCCACGGCCGGCCTGCTGGCGGGCGCGCTGCGCTCCCCCGGGCGCGGGCCGGTCCCGGAGGCGGCGCTGCGCCGGGTGCAGCGGCGGCGCATGCCGCCGACCCTGGTGACGCAGGCGGTGCAGCGGCTGGTGCAGAACCAGCTCATCAAACCGGCGCTGACCAGGAAATTCGGGCCACCGCGGGTGCGCCCGGACCTGGCGCGGGTGCCGGTGCTCAACCGGCTGGTCCGCCGCTTCGTCGGCCTCGGGGTACGCCCCGAGCACGTGCGGGCGACCCCTATTTTGACACCGTCTTCTCACAACGTGGACACGGCGGTCGGTGGGGAGGACCCGGTGGAATACCCTCGTATGTCGTGAGCGCACTGACCAATTCGCTGAATCTCGATTCGTGGCGAGCCCTCCCCGCGGCCCAGCAACCCGACTGGCCCGATCACGGCGAGCTCAAGAAGGTCGTCGCCGAGCTCGGCGGCCTCCCCCCGCTGGTCTTCGCCGGAGAGTGCGACCAGCTCAAGGACGAGCTCGCCGCCGTGGCGCGGGGCGAGGCCTTCGTGCTGCAGGGCGGCGACTGCGCCGAGACGTTCGCGGCGGCGACCGCCGACAACGTCCGCAACAAGCTCAAGACGCTGCTGCAGATGGCGATCGTGCTCACCTACGCGGGCAAGGTGCCGGTCGTGAAGATCGGCCGGCTGGCGGGGCAGTTCGCCAAGCCGCGCTCGAAGGGCACCGAGACCCGCGAGGGCGTCGAGCTGCCCGCCTACAGGGGCGACATGGTCAACGGCTTCGACTTCACCGCCGAGTCGCGCCGCCCCGACCCGTGGCGGCTGCTGAAGGCCTACCACTCCTCGGCCGTGACGCTCAACCTGGCGCGGGCGTTCACCAAGGGCGGCTACGCCGACCTGCGGCAGGTCCACGCGTGGAACCAGGACTTCGTGGCCGAGTCGCCCGCCGGGCGCCGCTACGACCAGCTCGCCCGGGAGATCGACCAGGCGCTGGCGTTCATGCGGGCGTGCGGGGCCGACCCGGAGGAGTTCCACTCGGTGGAGTTCTACTCCTCGCACGAGGCGCTGATCCTCGACTACGACCAGGCGCTCACCCGCATCGACTCGCGTACGGGGCTGCCCTACGACGTGTCGGCGCACATGGTCTGGATCGGCGAGCGGACCCGGCAGCTCGACGGGGCGCACGTGGAGTTCTTCTCCCGCATCCGCAACCCGATCGGCGTCAAGCTGGGCCCGACGACCACGCCGGACGAGGCGCTGGCGCTGATCGACAAGCTCAACCCGGACAACGTGCCGGGCCGGCTGACGTTCATCACCCGGATGGGCGCCTCCAAGATCCGCGAGCACCTGCCGCGGCTGGTCAAGGAGGTCACCGCCTCGGGCGCGCAGATCGCCTGGATCTGCGACCCGATGCACGGCAACACGTTCGAGGCGCCGAGCGGCCACAAGACGCGGCGGCTCGACGACGTGCTCAACGAGGTGGCGGGCTTCTTCGAGGTGCACCGTTCGCTCGGCACGCACCCGGGCGGCATCCACATCGAGTTCACCGGCGACGACGTGACGGAGTGCGTGGGCGGCGGCCACGAGATCGCCGAGGGCGACCTGGCCACGCGCTACGAGACGGCCTGCGACCCGCGGCTCAACCGTGGTCAGTCGCTGGATCTGGCGTTCCGGGTGGCGGAGCTCTACCGCGGCTGAGTGATCCACCTCACACCGGGGGTCATCGGTCACGGTGACCCCCGTGATCTCCTAGGATCGCGCTGTAAAGGGCGAAATATCAGGAGTTTTGGTGGACAGTGCTCCGGAGGGCGTCGACCCCAACGTGCCCAACGTCGCGAGGATGTACGACTACTACCTCGACGGCAAGGACAACTTCGCGGCCGACCGTGAAGCGGCCGAGCGGATCATGAAGATCTTCCCGGTCACCAAGGACGCCGCCAGGGAGAACCGGGCGTTCCTGCGCCGGGCCGTGCGCGAGGTGGTCGCGGGCGGCGTCCGGCAGATCATCGACCTGGGGGCGGGCCTGCCCACCCAGGGCAACACGCACGAGATCGCGCCCGAGGCGCGCGTGGTGTACGTGGACTACGACCCCGTGGTGTGCACGCACGGGCGTGCCCTGCTGGCCAGGGGCGAGAAGGTGGACTTCTTGCAGGCCGACGCGAGGAAGCCGGACGAGCTGCTCGAACGCCTCGACGGGATGGTGGACTTCGGGCAGCCGGTGGCGTTCATGATGCTGGCCATCCTGCACTTCATCCCGGACGACGACGCGTACGGGATCGTCGGCAAGCTGCGTGACGTGAGCGTGCCCGGCAGCCATCTGGTGATCAGCCACGCGATCGACGCCAAGCCGGACACCACGCCGCAGGCGATCGAGGTCTACAACCAGGCCACGGCCGGGCTGAACCTGCGCACGCACGAGGAGATCGTCCGCTTCTTCGACGGCTACGAGCTGCTGGAGCCGGGTCTGGTCTTCCCGAAGGACTGGCGGCCCGACGGCGGGGAGACCTATGGCGGCGGCACCGCCATCGGCTACGCGGGCGTGGGCCGCAAGACCGGCCCCTGAGCCTCACCGGGCGTCACTGAAAACACGGCAGCCCCGCCGCGAGCGGGGCTGCCCTGTCGTCTCACTGCTGCCGCTGCGCGTCCTTGAGCTCCTTGTCGAGCTCGGCGCGGATCTCGTCCATGTCCAGGGCGCGGACCTGGCGGATGAGGTCGGCCAGGGCGGGGGCCGGGATGGCGCCCGGCTGCGAGAACACCACGATGCCGTCGCGGATCGCCATCAGCGTCGGGATGGACCGGATCTCGAAGCCCTGCGAGAGCGCCTGCTCCTGATCGGTGTCGATCTTGCCGAACGTGATGTCCTGGTGCTCCTCGGAAGCCTTCTCGAAGATCGGCCCGAACATCTTGCAGGGGCCGCACCAGTCCGCCCAGAAGTCGAGCAGGACGATCCCCTTGTCGGCGATGTCGTTGAAGTTCTTCTCGGTTACTTCGATGGTCGCCACAAGTGGCTCCTCGCATTCGTCCGTCAGCGTGTGTACGTCAACATCTCTACACAGGAAGAACCCCTACCCTCGCGCGGGCATTCCAGCCCTCAGCCGCGGCCTCCCGGCAGGGCGAGCCCGACGACGAGCGGGTCGTGGTCGGAGGAGCGGTAGGCGTCCGGCCGGTAGAGGCCGGGCGGGTTGAACTCGGTGTTGTAGTCGAGGATGCGGGGCTCGTCGGCGTTCACGTGCCAGATGGCGGCGCCGGTGACGCGCTTGAGGAGCTGCCTGCCGACCAGCATGTGGTCGAGCTCCCCGGCCAGGCCCTCGAAGACGTAGCTGTAGCGCTGGGAGGCGGGCACGTGCTTCTTGGTGACGCTGGTGAGGCCGCCGGCTTCGAGCGTGCCGATGGGGTCCTCCTCGCCGTAGGCGTTGAGGTCGCCGAGCACGATCGGGTTGGGCAGGCCCGCGGTCAGGCCGAGCAGCGCCTGCGCCTGCTTGACGCGGGTGGCGTTCCAGCAGCCCTGGCCGTCGCCCTGGTCGGCGTCGGGGCCGTCGTCGGGGCAGGAGCCCTTGGACTTGAGATGGTTGACGATCATGGTGAACGGCTGGCCGCCGCCGGTGCGGCGGAACGTCTGGACGAGCGGCGGCCGGCTGAAGACCGGGTCGCGCGACGCCGCGGGCTCGCCGACCGGCTTGAGCTTGGCGGGCTTGTAGATGAGGCCGACCTGGATGGCGTCGGTGCCCGGGTACGGGTGCGTCAGGGCGGCGTACGTGCCCGCGCCCACCTCGGCGTTGACGGCGTCGACCAGCGCCTGGAGTGCGGTCCGGCCGTTGTTCTCGACCTCCATGAGGCCGACGGCGTCGGCGTCGAGGCCCTTGAGCGCGGCCACCAGCTTGGCGAGCTGCCGCTGCTGCTCGGCGGCGTCGGTGGCGCCGCGCGAGCCGAGCGTGGTGAACCAGTTGAGCGTGTTGAACGAGGCCACCTTGACGTTGCCGCCCACCCGGGCGGGCCTGGCCGGGCGCGGGTTGGCCGCGCGGTAGGCGACGGGCTCGGTGGGCTGCAGGCGGTAGGCGCCGAACCCGTACCCGAGGACGCCGGTGAGGCCGGTGACGGTGTCGCCGGCGCGGGCCAGGGGCGGGAGGGTGGCGGGGTTCTGGCGGGAGGAGCCGTCGTCGAGCAGCAGGGAGCGCCGCTGGTTGAGCGCCGGGTCGACGCCGGGCCGGTCGGTCGGCTGGAACAGCCGGCCGCCGGAGGAGAGCGTCACCTCGCCGAAGCGGCCCAGGTCGTAGTGGTCGCTGACGGTCAGCGGCTGCGGGAAGGTGAGCAGCACGTTCTCCACGGACTCCAGCCCGTCGGCGGGCAGGCTCTGGCGCAGGGGCGCGACGGAGCCGGTGCCGCACACGTCGACGGCGGTGACCGGTGACAGCTCGGTCCAGCCGTTGTACTCGATCGCCCGGCCCGTCACCAGGACGCGGTCGCCGACCTTGACGTCCTTGAAGGTGTCGCGGGCGAAGGCGAACAGGCCGTCGGAGGTGGCCGGGTCGCCGTCCGGCGTCGGGTCCTGGAGGAAGAAGCCGCTGAGCTGGTCGCCGCGCTGGAAGTCGCCGGTGACGACGCCCTCCACCCGGACGGTCTGCCCGGCGAGCGGGGTGGCGGCGCCGCGGCCCTGGACCTCGGCGACCTGCCGGTCCGCCGGGGTGTCACAGGGCCCGGCAGGGGCCGCGGAGGCGGGTACGGCCCCGGCAGTGAGGGTGGCAGTGAGGGTGGCGGTGAGGGTGGCTGCCACGGTGAGCGCGGCAAGCGGTAAAGCACGCATAATCCGCACTTTAGAGGCAGTCCCCGCCGTATCTTCCTCCATGGACAAGGCTGGAACATGAAATCTCCGAACCTTGACATGGACCCGCCCCGGGTATGACCCCTGCATGGACTGGGTCACCTGCGCGCACTCGGCCGCCTGCACCGGAGTCGCCCGCCCGCCGTCCGGGCGCTGCCTGGCCCATCTGCCCCACGAGGAGCTGTCGGCCGCCCTCGCCGCCCTGGCCCCGGGCCGCCTGCTGGACCTGCGCGGCACCACCGTGGGCGGCGACCTGCTGCGCCGGGTGCTGGCGGCGGCGGGCGACCGGCCGGGCCGGGCGCGGCTGGACCGGGCCAGGTTCACCGGCGACGTGCGGCTGTCGGGCGTGGCCTTCCAGGGGGACGTGTCGCTCGACGGGGCCAGGTTCGAGCGCCTGGCGTCGTTCTTCGGCGCCCGCTTCGACGGCAACGTGTCGCTGGCCGGGGCCTGGTTCGCCAGGGAGCTGTCCTTCCACGGGGTGCGGGCGCGCGGGCACGTGTCGCTGGACCGGGCGGTGATGTCGCGCGACGCGCTGTTCAGCCAGGCCGTCTTCGAGCACGGGCTGTCGTGCGAGAGCGCCAGGTTCGACGGGTACGCGACGTTCGACGGCGCCCGGCTGGGCGAGGCGGCGTGCTTCCGGGGCGCGCGGTTCGGGCGCACGCTGTCGTTCCGCAAGGTGGCCGGCAGCGCCGGGTTCGACGCCGCGCACTTCGCCGCCGACGCCTACCTGTCGGCGACCGGCCGGCTGTCGGCCGCCCGCGCGCGGGCCGACGCGACGCTGGACGTGGCCGTGCGCGGCTGCGGGGTGGACCTGCGCCAGGTGCGGGTGGCGGGCGCGACCACGCTGCGGCTGACCGATTCGCAGGCCGACCTGGAGGGCGCGGTGCTGCGCGGCCCGGCGACGGTGACCGGGCGCGGCCGGGCCACGCTGACGTCGCTGCGCCAGGTGGACGCGGCCAGCCTGGCGCTGGCCGGGCTGGACCTGTCGTCCTGCCGGTTCGCCGGGCTGGCCCACCCGTCGGGGCTGCGGCTCACGGAGTGCACGCTGGCGCTCGGCCGGCGCGGGACGCTCTGGCCGATGCTGCGCTGGCTCACAGCTCGCCGGCGATCCGCCCGATCAGGGTGACGATGCGCGGCCAGCCGCCGCCCATGATCCGGCGCGACAGCTGCTGGGCCGGGTCGTCCGGGTCGAAGCCCTCGTGGTCGAGGAAGAACCGGGTGCCGTGGCCCTCGGGTTCGAGCCGCCAGGTGACGATCCAGCCTTCGCGGCCCCAGGCCAGCTTGACCAGTTTCTCCGGCTCGACCTCCAGCACCTCGCAGGGCACCACGCCGTCGAAGCCGACGTCGGGCCTGGGCGTCGTGGTGAAGGTGAACCGGTGCCCCACCTCGGCCCGGTAGTCGCCGGGCATGAGCCAGCGGGTCACCAGGCCGGGGTCGGTGAGCGCCCGCCACACCTTGGCGGGCGGGTGGCCGATGAACTGGTCCAGCCGGATCGCCCTCCTGTCGTCAGGCATCGTCGTCCTCCAGGTCGTCCAGCAGGTCGGTGAGATCGGTCAGCTTCTGGCGCCAGAAGCGCTCGTACGGGGTCAGCCAGTCGCGGATCTCCATGAGCGGCGCCGCCTCCAGCCGGTAGTGCCTCTCGCGGCCCTTGCGGGTCTCGGCCACCAGCCCGGCGTCCCTGAGCACCTTGAGGTGCTCGGAGACGCTGGGCCGGCTCATGTCGAAGCGGTCGGCCAGCCGGCCGGCGGGCTGCGAGCCCTCCTCGCGCAGCAGCCTCAGCAGTTCGCGCCTGGCCGGGCTGGCCAGCGCGGTGAAGACGTGGTCGGCGGTCATTCCTGGCTGACCACGAAGCCGTTGCCGAACGGGTCGGAGAACAGCAGCTGCTTGCCCCACGGCTCATCGGTGGGCCCTTCGGCGGCCACGCCGTGCTCGCGCAGCCGCTCGGCGAGGGCGTCGACGCCGGGCGAGGAGAAGACCAGGCCGCCGATCGGCGCCATCGACGGGAACCAGGAGGCGAGCAGCAGCGTGCTCTCGGCCCCCTTGGGCGCGACGGTGAGCCAGCGGCCCATCGGGAACGGGTTGTCGGTGCGGACCTCGAAGCCGAGGACGCCGGTGTAGAAGGCGTGCGCGGCGTCCTGGTCGGAGACGGGCACGGTCACGGTCACGATGTGCGAGATGAGCATATCAGCCACTATACGTAGGTTTTTTCCTACGTAACAACCCGAATCAGGGAAAACCCTGATGGGCTCCCGGCGGGACCGTTCGTACACTGGTGCGCATGCGCATCGACGACTACGTCACCGACCTCGGCCGCGCCCTGTCCGGGCCGTCCGGGCCGAAGCGGGACATGGTCGTCGAGGCCCGCGACAGCCTGGTCGACGCCGCCGACGCCTACGAGGCGGGCGGGGCCGGGCGGGAGGAGGCCGAGCGGCTGGCGATCGAGGAGTTCGGCCCGGTCCGCGACATCGCGCCCGGCTTCCAGTCGGAGCTCACCGCGGTCGCGGGGCGGCGGCTGGGGCTGCTGCTGTTCGTCAGCGTGCCGGTGACCGTGGTCATGTGGTCGGTGGTCTGGCGCTTCCACCCGGGCTCCTTCGCGGGCTACGGGCCGCGCGCCGACTGGCACGTGTTCGCCTCGCGGCTGCTCGACGTGCTCCAGCTCGGCACCGGCCTGTACGGCGGGGCCGCACTGCTGGCCCTGGCTCGGGGCCTGGTGCGGCCCGGCCTGGTCACCCGGTCGCTGGGCGTGATCGTGTGGGCGATGCTGCCGGTCACCGGGGTGCTGAGCCTGGTGCTCGCGCAGACCTCCCCCGCCGGGGTCGCGCTCTTCCTGCCCGCGGTGCTGGCCAACCTGGTGACCTGGGCGTTCTGGGGCATGCAGCTCTACTGCGCCACCCGGTGCCTGCGGGTCAGCCGGCCGGTCCGGGGTCAGGCCTGAGCACGCTGCCGATCACGCCGGCGAACTCGCGCCAGGCCGACCGCTCCGCGGCGAGCTGCTTGCGCCCCGCGTCGGTCAGCCGGTAGGTGCGCCGCCTGCGCCCGCCGACCGTGGCCCACTCACTGGCCAGGCAGCCGGTGCGCTCCAGCCGGCGCAGCGCCGGGTAGACCGTGCCGGTCGGCACGGAGAGCGCGCCCTCGCTGCGCTCCTGCAGGGCCTCGATGATGGCGTAGCCGTGCAGGGGCTCGCGCTCCAGCACGGACAGCAGCAGCGCGTCCATGTGGCCGCGGAGCGCGTCGGGATTCATGTCATCGATCCTAGGCATCCGTTCTTCATGTAGCCAGCCTACATGTAGGCTCTCTATATGTAGACAGACACAACGACGGAGCGGAACCTTGGACGTACTCGACCTGGCGCGCACCCAGTTCGCCGTGACGGGAAGCCTGCACTTCCTGTTCGTGCTGCTCACCCTGGGGCTCGCGCCGCTGGTGGCGATCATGCACACCCGCTGGGCGCGCACCGGCCTGCCGCTGCACGAGCGGATGACGCGCTTCTGGGGGCAGATCTACCTGATCAACTACGCCCTCGGCATCGTGACCGGTCTGGTGATGGAGTTCCAGTTCGGGCTGGCGTGGAGCGGGCTGTCGCACTACGCGGGCGACGTGTTCGGCGCGCCGCTGGCCATGGAGACCCTGGTGGCGTTCTTCCTCGAATCCACCTTCCTCGGACTGTGGATCTTCGGCTGGGGACGGCTGCCCAAGTGGGCGCACGTGGCGTGCATCTGGATGGTCACCGCCACCGCGTACGGCAGCGCGTTCTTCATCCTGACCGCGAACGCGTTCCTGCAGAACCCGGCGGGCGCGGTGCTGTCCGGCGGGCGGCTGGAGCTGACCGACTTCGGCGCGCTGCTCACCAACGACGCCCTGGTGTACGCGTTCCCGCACGTGCTGGGCGCCGGGCTGTTCACCGGGGGGATGGTGCTCGTCGGCGCCAGCGCCTACCAGTTGCGGCGCCGCACCGCCGAGGTGGAGTTCTTCACCCGGTCGATGAAGACCGGCGTGATCACCGCCGCGATCGGCATCACGGTGACCGTGATGTTCGGCTACGCGCAGTTCGCCGTCGGCATCCAGCCCGGGAAGTTCTCCGGCAACGCGGCCGCCGCCGTGCCGCTCGGCTTCATGGTCGAGGGCGGGCACCTGTTCTCGCTGATCGTGCTGTTCTTCATGCTGCCGTGCATCCGCCTGCTGCCCCGCTGGCGGTGGGCGCACCCGCTGCTGATCGCGCTGACGCCGCTGCCGTTCGTGCTGGCCGTTCTCGGCTGGCTGGCCAGGGAGATCGGGCGGCAGCCGTGGATGATCTGGGAGCGGCTCACCGTCGCCGACGCCCTGACGCCCGGGCTCACCTCGGGCATGGTCACCGCCTCGCTCGCCGGGTTCACCGCGGTGCTCGGGCTGCTCGCGGTCGTCGACTACGTGCTCATCGCCCGGATCATCCGGCGCGGGCCCGGCGACGACCTGTCCCTCGGCGCCGCCGGCGAGCGGCGCGCCCCCGCGCTGACGTACTAGGGAGTCGCACATGGAACTGCTGTGGTTCGCCCTCTTCGCCGTGCTGCTTGCCGGATATTTCGCCCTTGAGGGGTTCGACCTGGGCGTGGGGCTGCTGCTGCCCGTCCTCGGCCGGACCGTCGAACGCCGCGACCGGATGGTCGCCGCCATCGCGCCGTTCGTGCTCGCCAACGAGGTGTGGCTGGTCGCCGTCGCCGGGACGCTGTTCGGCGTCTACCCGATGCTCGAAGGCGAGGTGCTGTTCGGTCTCTACCCGCTGGTCGTGGCCATGCTGCTGGCGTGGGTCGTGCGCGACGCCGGGCTGTGGTTCCGCCGCCGCGTGGGCGGCCCCGGCTGGCGCCGCTTCTGGGACGCCCTCATCGCCCTCGGCTCACTGTGGCTGTCGGCCGGCTGGGGCATGGCCCTGTACGGGGCCGCCACCGGGTTCACCTCCTCCCCCATGCACCCCGTGGGGCTGCTGCTGGGCGTCGTGGTCACGCTGCTGTTCGCCTTCCACGGCTGGACGTTCCTCGGCTGGCGCGACCCCGCGCTCACCGGCGCCGCCCGGTCCGGACGCGTGCTCGCCCTCACCGGGGCCGTCGCCGCGCTGCCCGCGCTCGGCCTGCTCGCGGGCGCCATGGGCTACCTGCTCGACCACAGCGCGCCCCCGGCCACGCTGAATGTGCTCAGTCTCATGGTGCTCCCGTTCGCACCCCTCATGGTCGCCGCGCAAGTATGGGTATGGCGCACTTTCCGACCGGGCAAGGGCGCCGACCGGATCCCATCGTTCTTCTGAGGCACCCGAGGCACCGTGCACAAAGATCTTCTGCGGCTCATGCGGGCCGAGCGGGCCGTCCGCCGCCACCTCGCCGTCACCTTCGCCGCGGCCACGGTCGCCGGGCTGCTCGTCCTGGTCCAGGCCGAGCTGCTGGCCGGCGTGCTGTCCGGCCGGTTCACCACCGTGGCGCTGGCCGGGGTGGCGGGCGTGGTCGCCCTGCGGGCGCTGCTCGGCTGGACGCAGGGCGTGTTCGCCGGGCGCACCGCCACCGGCGTCAAGTCGGCGCTGCGCCACCGGCTGCTGGCCCGGCTGCAGGAGCTCGGGCCCGCCCGCCTCACCGGCCACCGCTCCGGCGAGCTCGTCACCCTCACCGGGCGCGGGCTCGACGGCCTCGACGCCTACCTGACCGGCTACCTGCCCTCCATCGCCGTCGCCGCCGTCGTGCCCGTCGCCGTGCTCGTCCGGCTGCTCGCCGCCGACCTGGCCAGCGCCGTCATCGTGCTCGTCACGCTGCCGCTCATCCCGATCTTCGGGGCCCTGGTCGGGCTGACCACCAAGGCCGTCACCGAGAAGCAGTTCCACGCCCTGTCGCGGCTCGGCGGCCACTTCCTCGACGTGGTGCGCGGCCTGCCCACCCTGCGCGCCTTCGGCCGCGCCCGCTACCAGGCCACCGTCATCCGGCAGGTCGCCGACGCCCACCGCGCCGCCACCATGCGCACGCTGCGCGTGGCCTTCCTGTCGTCGCTCGTGCTGGAACTGTGCGCGTCGCTCTCGCTGGCCCTCGTCGCCGTGCCCATCGGGCTGCGCCTGCTCGGCGGCAGCCTCGACCTGACGACCGCGCTGCTGGTGCTGCTGCTCGCGCCCGAGGCGTACCTGCCGCTGCGCGCCATGGGCACCCGCTTCCACGCCTCGATGGAAGGCGTCGCCGCAGCCGACGCCGCCTTCGCCGTCCTCGACCAGGAGCCCGGCGAACGGCCCGCCCCCGACGCCCGCACCGCGCCCCCCAGCGGCGGCGCCGCGCCGCGGATCCAGCTCGAGAACGTCACCGTCCGCTACCCCGGCCGCGACGACCCCGCCCTGCGCGACGTCACCCTCACCATCGAACCCGGCGAACGGGTCGCCCTCGTCGGCGAGAGCGGAGGCGGCAAGAGCACCGTGCTCGCGCTCGTGCTCGGCTTCGTCCAGCCGGCCGCCGGCCGGGTGCTCGTCGACGGCACCGACCTGCGCGAGCTCGACCTGGAGGCGTGGCGGGCCCGGCTGGCCTTCGTCCCGCAGCGGCCCCACCTGTTCACCACCTCTGTCGCGGACAACATCCGCCTCGGGGACCCCACCGCGTCCCTCGACGACGTACGCCGCGCCGCCCGGGCCGCCCAGGCCGACGCGTTCATCGACGCGCTCCCCCAGGGCTACGAGACGCCGGTCGGCGAGCGGGGCGCCAACCTGTCGGCCGGGCAGCGCCAGCGCGTCGCCCTCGCCCGCGCCTTCTGCCGCCCCTCGGCGTCGGTGCTCCTGCTGGACGAGCCCACGGCCCGCCTCGACGGGCGCAGCGAGGCCGCCGTCGTGGCCGCCACCGCCGCCCTCTGCCAGGACCGCACCGCCATCGTCGTCGCCCACCGGCCCGCCATGATCGACCTCGCCGACCGGGTCATCCGCCTCCACGACGGCCACCTCCTCCCCGACCCCCCTCCCGTGGACGGCGACGCCCCTTACGGCGGCAAGCCACCCCGCAGTGGCGCGCCCTTCGGGGATGGCGGCGCCCCCTCGGGTGGCGAGACGTCGCCCAACAGCGGGACGCCCCGTAGCGGCGCGCCCTTCGGGGACGGCGAGGCCACCTCTGGTGGTGGGACGGCCCGCGCGTCCTCTGGGGACGACGACGGGGCCGTCGGTGGCTCGGGGGTCGGTGACGGGGAAGGGCCCACTGGCGGAGAGAGGGGCGCCTACGGCGGTGCGCCACCCGGCGGTGGGGTGCCCACCGGTACGGCGTCTCCCGGTGGGGTGGCCGCTGGTGGGGCGGGTTCTGGTCAGGGGTTCGCGGCTCGGGTCGAGGGGGCGTTGTGAGGCGGCGGATGGGGTGGCGGCTGGCCGGGGCGGTGCTGGCCGGCGGGGCGGCCGATCTGGCCGGCGTGGGCCTGATCGCGGCCGCCGCGTGGCTCATCACGAGGGCGGCCGAGCAGCCGCCGCTGGCGGCGTTGAGCGTGGCCATCGTGGCGACGCGGGCGTTCGCGACGAGCCGGGGCGTGTTCCGTTACGCCGAGCGGCTGACGGGTCACGACGTGGCGTTGCGGGCGCAGGCGGGGACGCGGGAGCGGCTGTACGAGTCGCTGATCCCGCCGCGCCGTGACGGGCTGGGCGGCGCGGATCTGCTGAGCCGGATGGTGGACGACACGGAGGCGGTGCAGGATCTGCTGGTGCGCTGCCTGCTGCCGGCCGCGGCGGCGGCGCTGGCGGGGCTGGCGGCGGTGACGGTGGGCCTGTTCGTGCTGCCGGTGACGGCGCTGGTGCTGGTGGCGGGCCTGGTGGTGGCGGGGGTGCTGCTGCCGGCGGGCACGGCGGCGGCGGCGCGGCGCTGGGCGGCCAGGATCGCGCCGGCCCGGGCGGAGCTGGCGGGCCGGGTGGCGGATCTGGTGCACGGTTCGGCGGACCTGGCCGCGTACGGCGCTGCGGGGCGGGCGCTGGGCGACGCGCGGGCGGCGGACGAGGCTCTGGCGTCGCTGGAGCGGCGTCAGGCGCGGGTGCACGCGGCGGCGCTGGCCGGGGGCACGCTGGTGCAGGGGCTGACGGTGGCGGCGATCGTGCTGATCGCGCAGGGGGCGGGCGCGGGCACGGTGGCGACGGCGGTGCTGGCGCTGACGGCGCTGGTGTCGTTCGAGCCGGTGCTGCCGCTGGCGGCGGCGGGTGAGCGGCTGGCGGGCGTGCTGGCGGCGCTGCGCCGGCTGCGCGCCGTGCGTGACGCTCCCCCGGCCGTGACGGACCCGGTCGCGCCGGTGGCGCGGCCGTCGGCGCCGCTGACGGTGGAGGTCGCCGATCTGGTGGTACGCCATCCGGGCGCGGACCGGCCGGCCGTGGACGGGGTGTCGCTGACGCTGACGCCGGGCAGGCGGGTGGCGCTGGTGGGGCCGAGCGGCGCCGGGAAGAGCACGGTGCTGTCGGCGCTGATGCGGCTGGTGGAGCCGGAGTCGGGCGGCGTGACGGTGAACGGGACCGACGTCCGCGCGATGGACTCCGATGACGTGCGGGCGATGATGACGGGCCTGACGCAGGACCCGTACATCTTCCAGACGACGTTCCGCGACAACCTGCGGCTGGCGGGGCCGGAGGCGGGCGAGGAGGAGCTGCGGCGGGCCGTACGGGACGCGCGGCTGGAGGAGTGGGCCGATCGCACGGGGTGGGACGCCGAGCTGGGCGAGGACGGCCGGACGGTGTCGGGCGGCCAGTTGCAGCGGCTGGCCCTGGCCAGGGCGCTGCTGCACGACCCGCCGGTGATGCTGCTGGACGAGCCCGCGGAGGCGCTGGACGAGGAGACGGCCGACGCGCTGATGGCCGACCTGCTGGACGTGACGCGCGGCCGTACGACGCTGCTGGTCACGCACCGGCTGCGGGGCCTGGAGTCGGTCGACGAGATCGTGGTGCTGGAGGAGGGCCGCGTGACGCAGCGGGGCCGCCATGACGAGCTGGTGCGCTCGCCCGGCTACTACCGCGACCTGTGGGAGTCGGAGGTCCTGACCCGGCGGTGAGGCGCCGGAATCCCCTCACCTTGCGTTGGCGTGGCAAGCTGGTTTAAAGTACAAACCAGTTTGAGGCCAAGAGGAGTTGGGATGACAGAAGACGGCGAGCGGATCCCGAGCCCCGAGGAGACGCTGCGGGTCATCGAGCAGCAGCGCGCCGCCACGGCGCGGGCGCTGCAGCCCAACCCGCTGCGGATGTACGTGCCGTGGGGCGTGGCCTGGCTCGTCGGCTTCACCGCGTTCTTCCTGCACTACGGCCTGCACGGCGAGTCGTACGCGCCGATCGGCCAGATGCAGGCGCTGACCGTGCTGATGGTCGCCCAGATCGTGGCCGGGTCGGTGGCGGCGTACGAGATCGTCCGGATGAGCGGCCACACGCGCGGCGACAACCAGGCCAGGGGCACCATGTACGGCTACACGTGGTTCGCCGGCATGGTGCTGATGATCCTGATCGCGATGCGCGTGTCGCCGCTGCTGCCTCCGGAGCTGTCCGGCCTGCTGTGGGCGGGCGGCATGCTGACCGTGGTGGCGATCCTCTACATGGCGGGCGGCGCGCTCTGGCTGCAGTGGCCGATGTTCTTCCTCGGCGTCTGGATCGCCGCCGTCAACGGGGTCGGCGTGCTGGTCGGGGCGGGCTGGCACGCGCTGCTGACGGCGGTCCTGCTCGGCGGCGGCCAGATCGCCGTGGGGCTGTGGCTGTGGCGGCGCTCGTGACCGACGCCGCCCCGGAGCTCGACCCGGTCATCCACGCCCAGGCCCGGCTGCGGGTGATGGTCACGCTCAACACGCTGCCGGAAGGCGACGAGATGGCCTTCCCGTCCCTCAAGGACCTGCTCGGCATGACCGCCGGGAACCTGTCCGTGCACCTGTCCAAGCTGGAGGAGGCGGAGTACGTGCGCATCGTCAAGACCCACAAGGGCCGCACGCCCGTCACGTACGTCGCCATGACGAAACGGGGCCGGGCGGCCCTGGAGGACTACACCAGGGCGATCCGCGCCCTGCTCGACACCGCGGGAGGCACCGCATGACCGTCCTGGCCAGAGCCGTCGAGGCCACACGCCGCTACGGCGAGGTGGTGGCGCTCGACCGGGTGTCGCTGGAGATCCGCGCGGGCGAGATCGTCGGGCTCCTGGGTCCCAACGGGGCCGGCAAGTCGACGCTGATCAACCTGTTCGTGGGGCTGCGCCGCCCGTCGTCGGGGCTGGTGGAGCTGCTCGGCGGCTCCCCCGCCGACCCGCTGGTGCGGCGCGGCATCGGCGTCACGCCGCAGGAGACCGGCCTGCCCGAGGCGCTGCGGGTGGGCGAGATCGTGGACCTGGTGTCGGCGCACTACCCCGACGCGGCGGGCAAGGCGGAGCTGCTGGCCAGGTTCGGGCTGGAGGACCTGGCCAAGCGGCAGGTCGGCGGGCTGTCCGGCGGGCAGAAGCGGCGGCTGGCCGTGGCGCTGGCGTTCGCGGGCAACCCGCGGATGGTGTTCCTGGACGAGCCGACCACCGGGCTCGACGTCGAGGCCAGGCGCACGCTGTGGGACGGCGTCAAGGCCTACCACGAGTCCGGCGGCACCGTCCTGCTGACCAGCCACTACCTGGAGGAGATCGAGGCCCTGGCGGAGCGGGTCGTGGTCGTCGGCCGGGGCCGGGTGCTCGCCGACGACACGGTCCGCGCCGTGCGCGACATGGTGGGCGTGCGACGGGTCTCGCTCGTCGCCGACCGGCTGCCGGAGCTGCCCGGGCTCATCTCCAGCGACCGTGAGGACGGCCGCTTCCACCTGCTGACGTCCGACTCCGACGAGCTGGTCGTCGAGCTGGTGCGCAGCGGGGTGCCGTTCTCCGGCCTGGAGATCCGGCCCAGTTCGCTCGAGGAGGCCTTCCTCGCCATCACCGAGAAGGAGAGCGCGCATGTCTAGCCTCGTCCTGGCCCACACCCGGCACCAGATGCTGGAGCAGATCCGGGTGCCGATCGGCCTGCTGGCCAGCAGCCTGTTCCCGGCCATCGCGATGCTGGCGTTCGCGGTGCCGTTCGTCGGCGACGACCCGCTGTCCTCGACGGTGTCGACCGGGTCGATGACGCTGGTCGGGGCCATGTCGGCGGCGCTGATGGGGTTGTCGATCACGGTGGCGCAGGACCGGGAGCAGCCCTGGGACCCCTACCTGCGCACGCTGCCCGCCGGGCCGCTGCCGCGCTTCGCGGGCCGCATCATCACCACGACGGCGGTGATGCTGGTGTCGATGGTCCCGGTGCTGCTGATCGCGGCGCTGTTCACCGAGGCGACGGTGATGCCGCTGCGGCTGCTGCTCGGGGTGGGCGCGGTGATCGTCTCGTCGGTGCCGTTCATGCTGATCGGCCTGGTGCTGGGCTTCCTGCTGCCGTCGAAGGCGGCGATCGGCGTGTCGCAGCTGCTGTTCTTCCCGTTCGCCATCCTGGGCGGGCTGATGCTGCCGCTGGAGATGATGCCGGAGCTGGTGCGGACGGTCGCGCAGTTCGTGCCCAGCCGGGGCGCGGGCGAGCTGGTGTGGTGGGCGACCACGGGCGTCGAGCCCGGCGTGCTGCCGCTGGTGACGCTGGCGGTGTGGACGGTCGTGGCCGGGGCGGTCGCGGCGTGGGCGTACCGGCGCGACGAGGGCCGCCGCTACTCCTGACGTACGGGCCCCGCGTACGGGGGGTGTGCCGCCGAGTCCGCAGCGATCTCAACGGCACACCCGTCCGGGAGGGGGCTTCTGTTATTTCTTCTCTTCGAGGGTCACGGTGGCGGTGCTCTGGCGACCGTCCCTCATATAAGTGATCTGAACCTGTTGGCCCGGTTTGAAACCTCTGACCTGCCCGACAACGTTCTCGGAGCCGTCGACCGGCTTGTCGCCGATCTTGGTGATCAGGTCTCCCTGCTTCAGCCCGGCCTTCTCCGCCGGGCTTCCGGCGTTCACCTGGCTGACCAGGGCGCCGGCCACGTCGCCGGTGGCGTCGGTGACGCTCACGCCGAGGAACGCGTGCCTGACCTTGCCGGTGCTGATGAGCTGCTCGGACACGTGCTTGGCGGTGTTGATCGGGATGGCGAAGCCGACGCCGATGCTGCCGTTGCTGCCGGCCGTGGCGATCGCGGTGTTGATGCCGACGACCTGGCCGGAGGCGTTGACGAGCGCGCCGCCCGAGTTGCCGGGGTTGATGGCGGCGTCGGTCTGGATGGCGCCGCCGATCGTCGTCGGCTGGCCCGACTGGCCCTGCTCGCGCCCCCAGCCCGGGGGAAGCTGCTCCTGCCCGCCGCCGCCGACCGTCAGCGTGCGGTCCAGGGCGCTGATGATGCCCATGGTGACCGAGCCGTCGAGGCCGAGCGGGCTGCCCATCGCCAGCACCGAGTCGCCGACCTGGAGCCGGCCGCTGTCGCCGAGCTGCGCCGCGGTGAGCCCGGAGACGCCCTCGGCCCTGATGACGGCCAGGTCGGTGGCCGGGTCGGTGCCGACCACGGTGGCCTTGGCCGTCTTGCCGTCGCTGAATTTGACCGACATCTGGCCGCCCTGCGCGGCGCCGACCACGACGTGGTTGTTGGTGAGGATCAGCCCGTCGGCCGACAGCACGACACCCGAGCCCTCGCCGGAGGCGCCCTGGATCATCACCACGGACGGCTGCGTGCGCCGGGCGACCTCGGCCACGGAGAGCGGGTTGGAGGCCTGCTTGAACGTCGGGCTCGGCGCGCTCACCGCGGCGACGGACGGCTGCTGGAAGGAGGTGACGACCGCGCCGCCCACGACGCCGCCGACGATGGCCATGGCCGCCATCGCCAGCCCGGCGACCGCCTTCTGCCGGGCGGAGAAGCCCGGCTTCCCCGCCGGCGGCGGCGGGGGCGGCGGCACCGGCTGGGCCATCGCCCGGGTGTCGTCGCGCCGGGGGAAGCCCCCGGCGGAGGGCGGCGTGTCACCGAACTGGCTCCACCCTCCGGCGCCCTGCTCGTGAGGCTCGTTCGCGTTCATCTCACATCTCCTCAAGTCCCGATGACTCAAGGGTGCCAAGAGCGGCGTAAGCGCCGGTTAAGGCATTGATCAGAGAAGCCTGAGAGCGCTGACGTGGCGCTTATCACTGCTGGTGGGGGCCCGATTACGCAACTCAGATCGCGCGGAAATCGATGCCGCGCCGTTCCACGACGATCGGAATGAACGGGGGCGGCCGAGGGTTGGGCACAGGGACACCGAACCCCGCGTACCCGAAGGAGCCCCCATGAGCGCCCCCCAGGAGAGCAGCCCGGCCGTCCGCCAGCTCAGGCTGGTGGTGGAGGCGGAGGACTACGAGGCCGCCGTGGCCTTCTACCGTGACGTTCTCGGCCTGCCCGAGCAGGCGGCCTTCAGCGGCGGCGACGGGGCACGGGTGGCGATCCTGGACGCCGGACGGGCCACGCTCGAGATCGCCAACCCGGCGCAGAAGAAGATGATCGACGAGGTCGAGGTCGGACGGCAGGTGGCGCCCAAGTTCCGGGTGGCGTTCGAGGTGGACGACGCTCGCGAGACCACCGGGCGGCTGGTCGCCGCGGGCGCGGACGAGGTGGCGCCGCCCACGGTCACCCCGTGGGAGTCGCTGAACGCCCGGCTCGACGCGCCCGGCGGCCTGCACATCACGGTGTTCCAGGAGCTGAGCACCCTTGAGGAGCGCGCATCGCACGACGGCTTCGGCACGGACGCCGGCCGCTCGGGCGACTAGGAGCTGCCCGCGGTTCGGCCGGAGCCCGGGAGGCGCCTGTCACTGCTGGTAGCGGGCCCGGTACTCGTCCTTCAGCAGGCGTTTGTACAGCTTCCCCGTCGGGTGCCTCGGCAGCTCCGCGCGGAAGTCGACCGACTTGGGGCACTTGTAGTGCGCCAGCCGCTCGCGGCAGTACGCGATCAGCTCCGCCTCCAGCTCCGGCCCGGCCTCGTCCATCGACACCGGCTCGACCACGGCCTTGACCTGCTCGCCCATCTCCTCGTCCGGCACGCCGAGCACGGCCACGTCGGCGACGCGCGGGTGCAGGCACAGCACGTTCTCGGCCTCCTGCGGGTAGATGTTCACCCCGCCAGAGATGATCATGTACGAGCGGCGGTCGGTGAGATAGAGGAACCCGTCGTCGTCCAGGTAGCCGATGTCGCCGAGGGTCGTCCAGCCCCTGCCCTTCGGGTCCTGCACGGAACGGGTCTTGTCCGGGTCGCCGTGATACTCGAACGCGGCGCTCTCGAAGTAGACCGTGCCGTGCTCGCCCGGCGGCAGCTCCTCGCCCTCCTCGTCGCACACGTGCACGGGGCCGAGCAGCGAACGCCCCACCGTGCCCCGGTGCTCCAGCCAGTCGTGCGCGTTCACGTACAGGAAGCCGTTGCCCTCGGTGCCCGCGTAGTACTCGTGCACGATGGGCCCCCACCACTCGATCATCCGCTCCTTGACCGGGACCGGGCAGGGCGCGGCGGCGTGGACGGCGCACGTCAGCGACGACAGGTCGTAGCGGTTGCGCGTCTCCTCGGGCAGCTTGAGCATCTTGACGAACATCGTCGGCACGAGCTGCGAGTGCGTGACCCGGTGCTTCTCCACCAGGGCCAGGTACTGCTCGGGGTCGAAGCGCTCCATGACGACGACGGTCGCGCCGAGCCGCTGGAAGGACATGCAGTAGCGCAGCGGCGCTGCGTGGTAGAGCGGCGCCGGCGACAGGTAGACGCTGTCGGCCGTGGGCGCGAACAGGCCCTCGATGAGCTTGAGCAGCACGTTCGGCTCGGCCAGCGGCGCCTTGGACAGGGCGGGCTTGACGCCCTTGGGCCTGCCGGTGGTGCCCGAGGAGTAGAGCATGTCGGCGCCCTGGCACTCGTCGGGGATCGGGGTGGCCGGGTGCGCCGCCACGGCCTCCTCGTACGAGGTGAAGCCCTCGGCGACGCCGTCGAGCATCAGGCGCAGCTCCACGCCGGGGGTGGCGTCGGTGACGGAGGTGGCGACGGCGGCCAGGTCGGCGCTCGCGATGAACACCCGGGCGCCGCAGTTGCCGACGATGTAGGCGAGCTCGTCGCTCTGCAGCCGCGAGCTGATCGCCGTGTAGTAGAGGCCGGAGCGGTGCGCCGCCCAGGCGACGGCCAGGAAGAGCGGGTGGTTGGAGAGGATGAAGGCGACATGGTCCCCCGGCTGGAGGCCGGCGGCGCGGAACAGGTGGGCCAGGCGGTTCGACTCCTCGTCGAGCCGGCGGTAGGTGACGACCTCTCCGGAGCCCGCCATGATCACAGCGGGCTTGTCGGGGGTGACGGCTGCGATGGCTCCCGGGTGCATGGACCGAACACTATTCTGCCGATTCGTCCCGCGCCAGGACCCGGACACGGCGGAGCCGCGGCCCCCCTCCCGGGAACCGCGGCTCGGCGTGGGTCACGCGGCGTGGTAGACGTCCTTCCAGCCCGAGTGCTTGCCGGTGGGGCCCCAGGCGCGGCCCCGGCTGACGTCCACGTAGATGTGGGCGGCGTCCGTACCGGAGAAGGAGAAGTGCTTCGGGGACTCGCCGCAGTTCTTGAACCGCTTGACGTACGTGTCGCCCTCGCCGGTCACGACCTTGAAGACCTCCCACGCGCACCTGTTCCTGCCCCACCACTTGTCGTTGGTGAGCTTGCTGCGCACGGTGAAGACGTCCTCGTACTTCCACTCCCACTTGTGCTTCTTGACCTTCTGGGTGACCCACTTGCACTTCTTGTGGCCGTCGGCGTCCTTCCAGCAGACGCGCTTCTTCACCCAGTACGTCTTCCAGTACCAGTCCTTGTACTTCTTCTGGTCCACGCTCACGTGGCCCTGGGCCTTGGCGTCGTGGTCGGTGGAGAAATAGGCTCCCCAGCCGGCCTCGTAGGAGGCCGGCGTGGTGGCCGAGGCCGCGGCGGGGGCGGCGATCGCGACCGCGGTGGCGGCGGCGACGCCGATCAGGATCCGGCTGACGAATCGCATTCGGGGACTCCTCGGGAGAGGTGAGTTCTTCTGTCCCCGTATTCGTACGCCGCCCCCATTGCCCGCGGCTTTCATCCGGCTTGAAACGGTCCAGCAATTTCGTTTCAGCCGGATTTCTCAGCCGGTCGTTCTTCAGCCGGCCGCGATGACCGAGCCCTGGTACTTCTGCGCGATGAAGTCCTTGACCTTCTGGTCCTGGAGGAGCTTGCCGAGCGTGACGATGCTCGCGTCCTTCTCGTGGCCCTTGGCCACGACCAGGCCGTTCACGTACGGGTTCCCCTCGGTCTTCTCCAGCACCAGGGCCTCGGTGGCGGGCTTGAGCCCGGCCTCGATCGCGTAGTTGCCGTTGATGACCGCCGCGTCCACGTCGTCGAGCGAGCGCGGGAGCTGTGCCGCCTCCAGCGGCTTGAACTGCAGGTTCTTCGGGTTTCCGGTGACGTCGCGCTCGGTGGCGGCGGTGCCGGCGCCCTCCTTGAGGGTGATCGTGCCGTTGTCAGCCAGCAGCTTGAGGGCGCGGCCCAGGTTGGTGGCGTCGTTCGGCACGGCGACCGTGGCGCCGGAGGGCAGCGCGGCCAGGTCCGTCGCCTTCTTCGAGTACAGGCCGAGCGGCTCCAGGTGCACCGGGGTGACGAAGCTCAGCTCGGTGCCCTTGGAGGCGTTGAAGTCGTCCAGGTACGGCTTGTGCTGGAAGAAGTTGGCGGCCAGCTGGCCCTCGCTGAGCTGGATGTTCGGCTGGACGTAGTCGGTGAACTCCACGATCTCCAGCTTCAGGCCGGCGGCCGGGGCCAGGTTGTCCTTCACGTAGGCGAGGATCTCGCCGTGCGGGACGGGGCTGGCGCCGACCTTCAGCACGGTGTCGGCCGACTCGGCCGGGCCGGCCGCGCCGGCGTCCGAGGTGGCGGACTGTGTCGAGCCGCATGCGGTGAGCAACAGGGAGAGGGCGGCCGCGCCTACGATGCTACGAATTTTCATGATTTTTCCTTTATTTATGTGAAAGACGCCGAGCGACCAGATCGCCCAGGCTTTGCATGATCTGCACGATCACGACGAGCACCACCACCGTCGCGATCATGATTTCGGTCTCGAAGCGCATGTATCCGTAGCGCACCGCCAGGTCGCCCAGGCCGCCGCCGCCGATCGTGCCCGCCATGGCCGTGTAGCCGATGAGCGCCACCACGGTCACGGTCACGCCCGCGACGATCCCCGGCAGCGCCTCCGGCAGCAGCACCTTGCGCACGATCGTGGTCCGCCCGGCGCCCATCGCCTGCGCGGCCTGCACCACGTCCCGGTCGACCTCGCGCAGCGCCGTCTCGACCAGCCGGGCGAAGAACGGCACCGCGCCCACCGTGAGCGGCACGACCACCGCCGCCGTGCCGATCGTGGTGCCCACGACCAGCCGGGTGAACGGGATGATGGCGATCATCAGCACGATGAACGGCAGCGACCGCCCGACGTTCACGACCATGCCGAGCGCCGACTTGAGCACCGGCATCGGCCGCAGCCCGCCCCGGTCGAACACCACCAGCGCCACTCCGAGCGGCAGCCCGAGCAGCACCGTGAACAGCGTCGACCAGGCCACCATCAGCGCCGTCTGCCAGGTGGCCTCGCCCAGCAGCGGAACCATCTCGTCCCAGGTCATCGCTTCCCCCTCCGCGCACTCGCACGCGTACTGACGCCCGTGCTCACGCCGTCTCCACCAGCAGGCCGCGCTCGCGCAGGTAGTCCAGCGCGGGGGCGGCCTCGTCGCCCGTGAGGGCGACGCGCAGGCGGCCGACCGGGCCGGCCGTCAGCTCCTCGATGGAGCCGCCCAGGATGCTCAGGTCCACGTCGAACTTCCGCACGACCTCCGACACCACCGGCTGGCGCGGGTCGCCGGTGAAGGTGAGCGTGACCGACCCCGCGGGCGCGGGCTCGGGCAGCGGGAAGATCTCCCGGGTCAGCCGCGACCCGGGCGTCCTGATCAGGTCCGCGATGGCGCCGGACTCCTCGACCCGGCCTCCGGCCATGATGGCGGCCGAGTCGCAGACGCTCTTGATCACGTCCATCTCGTGAGTGATGAGCAGGATCGTCAGGCCGAGCTCGGTGTTGAGCCGCTTGAGCAGGGCCAGGATCGACTGCGTGGTGGCCGGGTCCAGCGCGGACGTGGCCTCGTCCGACAGCAGCACCGACGGATTGCCGGCCAGCGCGCGGGCGATGCCCACGCGCTGCTTCTGCCCGCCGGAGAGCTGGTTCGGCCGGTCGCCGCCACGCCCGCCGAGCCCGACCAGCTCCAGCAGCTCGCCGACGCGGCGGCGGCGCTCGGCCGCCGGGACGCCCATGACCTCCAGGGGGAAGGCCACGTTCCCCGCGACGGTGCGCGAGGACAGCAGCGCGAAATGCTGGTGGATCATGCCGATGCGGCGGCGGGCCAGGTTCAGCTCCTTGCCGCTCAGCGCGGTCAGCTCCTGCCCGTCGACCGTGACGGTGCCCGCGTCAGGGCGTTCGAGCAGGTTGACGCAGCGCAGCAGCGTGCTCTTGCCCGCGCCGCTCTGGCCCACCACGCCGTAGATCTCACCCTGGCGCACGTGCAGGTCGACGCCGTCCAGCGCGACGGTGCCGCCGTACGACTTGCGCAGGCCGGAAGCCTGAATCACAACAATTCCCCACAGATCTGGAACGAACAAACGTCGGTACGCGAAAGGTGGGGGCTACGCGGTGCCGGGGTGGTACGGCAGGTGGCTCAGCCTGCGCAGCACGAAGTGCGGAGTGATCATGGTGACCTTCGAGGAGACGGCGGATCGTCAGCGGGTGCGGGGGGTACGCATTCGCCCCGTACACATGCGACAACACCGGGGGCCCATGGCGCTCCGGCGGTCCGCGTATGCCTCGTTCACGCCGTGGTCAACGGCCTGCGTGCCGCCCGGTATTCCGGACTTGCCGGGTGATCTGCATCACTTACCGGTACGGGTCCCGCAACGGCCGCACCCGCCCCGCGAACTCCGCCCTGATCGCCAGCATCCGAGGGCCCGGCTCGTAGAAGCGCCCCTTCGTCTCCCCGTACGGCTGCAACCACTTGCGCGCGGCCAGATCCCGCAGATCCCGCGCCGCCTGCCCCTGACTCAGCCCCTCATCCGCCTGATAACGGCTGCGGCGGACCCTCCGGTTCACGAACACCTCGTAGAGGGCGGCCACGCAACGGACGTTGAGCCCTTCACGGTCCACCTCTTCCTCGAGGAGCATCCAGATCTCCCCCGCCTGCGCCAGCCGCTGCCCGACCCGCTGCGCCTGCATGTGATGAGCCCGCAGACAGAACCGCACCCAGGGCAGGGTGTCGCCGTGCGGGCCCCATCGGCGCCCACCGACCTCACCGAGAACGTCGTAGTCGTCCAGTGTGGCCCGGTGTTGCCCCAGCCATTCCTCGATTGACGAGAACTCCGGGGTGGTGATCCGGTCCCGTCCGAGGACGAGCGTCTGCAGCGCCCTCGACATCCGCCCGTTGCCGTCCCGCCACGGGTGGATCTTCACCAGATTGAGGTGCGCCATGGCTGCCCGGACATAGCTGGGAGCATCCAGATCGCCCTCATTGAGCCAATGGACCAGCTCACCCAGCAGGCCAGGCACCAATTCGGCGTCAGGCCCTTCGTAGACCACCTCACCCGTCTCCGAGTTGCGGATGTAGATGCCGCCGGGTCGCACCACCCCCGGCCCCTTGTCGCGGTGATGCCCGATCATCATGAAGTTGAGCGCGTTGAGCAAGCCCGCGTCGTAGCGGAACTTCGGGGCCCGTGACAGGTGCTGGATGTAGGTGAGCGCCTGCTGGTAGCCGGCGATCTCCCGGGTGACCGAGGCGGACGCCTCCAGCGGCTCCTCCCCCTCCATGATGGACTCGATGTCCTCCACGCTGGCCCGGTAGCCCTCGATGGAGTTGGACCCCTGAATGGCTCTGGCCTGGAGCTGGCGGCGGAGCTGGCCGTCCCAGCGGTGGGTCTCGGCGAGCCGGTACTTGAGATCCCGCCGCATCTCCTCGACCTCTTGGAGGACGGCCTTGTCCTCCGGCTCCAACGCGGGTGTGTCGTACAGCATGAGGTCAGGCAAGCATGCGCGAATCATTCAGTCAAACAGCGGGATGATTTATCCATCTATTCCCGACACCCCGCCGTACGAAATGCCGACGCCCCGCCGTGTCGGGACACGGCGGGGCGTCGGCGGACGGGCGTCAGGCCGCGACCGTGGTGGCGACCTGGGCCGGGGCGAGGGCGATGTCGAGAACCTCGCGCACGTCGCTCACCGCGTGGATGGTGAGCTCGTCGCGCACCTCCTGGGGCACGTCGTCCAGGTCCGGCTCGTTGCGGGCCGGGATCAGGACGGTCGTGATGCCCGCCCGGTGCGCCGCGAGCAGCTTCTGCTTGACGCCGCCGATCGGCAGGACCCGCCCGGTCAGCGAGATCTCACCGGTCATGGCCACGTCGCCGCGGACCAGGCGGCCCGACAGCAGCGAGGCCAGCGCGGTCGTCAGCGTCACGCCCGCGGAGGGGCCGTCCTTGGGCACGGCGCCCGCCGGGAAGTGGACGTGCACCGACCGGTCCTTCAGCGCGGTGACCGGCAGCTCCAGCTCCGCGCCGTGGGAGCGCAGGTAGGACATCGCGATGCGGGCCGACTCCTTCATCACGTCGCCGAGCTGGCCGGTCAGCGTGAGGCCGGTCTCGCCGGTCTCGGGGTCGGCCAGCGACGCCTCCACGTACAGGACGTCGCCGCCCGCGCCGGTGACGGCCAGGCCCGTGGCGACGCCGGGCACCGAGGTGCGCTGGGTGGCCTCCGGCAGCGACGACTCCGGCACGAACCGGGGCCGTCCCAGGTAGCCGACCAGGTCGTCGGCGCCGACCGTGACGGGCAGCTCGTCGTTGGCCGCGACCTTGCGCAGGATGCGGGCGACCGAGCGCTCCAGGGAGCGGACGCCGGCCTCGCGGGTGTACTCGGCGGCGAGCCTGCGCAGCGCGTCGTCCTGGACGGTGACCTCGTCGGCGGTCAGGCCGGCCAGGTCGAGCTGGCGGGGCAGCAGGTGGTCGCGGGCGATCGCGACCTTCTCGTCCTCGGTGTAGCCGTCGAGCGTGACGACCTCCATGCGGTCGAGCAGCGGCCCGGGGATCGCCTCCAGGACGTTGGCCGTGGCCAGGAACAGCACGTCGCTCAGGTCGAGCTCGACCTCCAGGTAGTGGTCGCGGAACGTGTGGTTCTGCGCCGGGTCGAGCACCTCCAGCAGCGCGGCCGTGGGGTCGCCCCGGTAGTCGGCGCCGACCTTGTCGATCTCGTCGAGCAGGACGACCGGGTTCATCGAGCCGGCCTCGCGGATCGCGCGGACGATGCGGCCGGGCAGCGCGCCGACGTAGGTGCGCCGGTGGCCGCGGATCTCCGCCTCGTCGCGGACGCCGCCGAGCGCCACGCGGACGAACTTGCGGCCCATCGCGCGGGCCACGGACTCGCCGAGCGAGGTCTTGCCGACCCCGGGCGGGCCCGACAGGGCGAGGACGGCGCCGCTGCGGCGGCCGCTCACGACGCCGAGCCCCTTGTCCTGACGGCGCTTGCGCACGGCCAGGTGCTCGATGATGCGATCCTTGACGTCGGCCAGGCCGGTGTGGTCGGCGTCCAGCACGGCGCGGGCGCCGGTGATGTCGTAGTTGTCCTCGGTGCGCTCGTTCCACGGGATGTCGAGGACGGTGTCGAGCCAGGTGCGGATCCAGCCGGTCTCCGGGGACTGCTCGGAGGTCCGCTCCAGCTTGTCGACCTCCTTGAGCGCGGCCTCGCGCACCTTCTGCGGCAGGTCGGCGGCCTCGACGCGGGCGCGGTAGTCCTCCTCCTCGGTCTCGGCCGAGTCGCCGTTGAGCTCCTTGAGCTCCTTGCGGACGGCGGCGAGCTGCTGGCGCAGCAGGAACTCGCGCTGCTGCTTCTCCATTCCCTCCTGGACGTCCTTGCGGATCGTCTCGGCCACGTCCAGCTCGGCGAGGTGCTCGCGGGACCACTCGACGAGCTTGGCCAGCCGGTCGGCGGGGTCGGCCGCCTCCAGCAGCTCGACCTTCTGGGCGG
The DNA here is from genome assembly GCF_040639085.1 of Nonomuraea sp. NPDC023979. Taxonomy (NCBI): domain Bacteria; kingdom Bacillati; phylum Actinomycetota; class Actinomycetes; order Streptosporangiales; family Streptosporangiaceae; genus Nonomuraea; species Nonomuraea sp. NPDC023979. Next base: position 52,603 of record NZ_JBEZZG010000024.1, on the reverse strand, counting down.
TGGTCAGCCAGGGCGTGTAGCCGGAGCTGTCGGCCAGCACCGACGGGTCGTCGATCTGGTTGACCTGGTCGACGACCTGCCAGGCGCCGCGCTTCTGCAGGATCGTGGTGGCCAGGGCCTTGTACTCCTTGGCCAGCTCCTGGGCGCGCTCGCCGGCGGCGACCGTGTCGATCGTGATGGCCTCGACCCACAGCGCAGCGCCGGGGCCGGTCGTGCCGGTGCCCACCCGCACCCGGTTGACACCGCGGACGACGGCGGCGGGCTCGCCGCCCGGCAGCCTCCCGACCTGCTCGACCACGGCCTGTACGCCCACGGCGCCGTAACGGCCGTCGATCCGGGGAACGAGCAGGACCCGTGGCTTGTTGCCACCGGATGCCTGTGCCGCGTCTATGGCGGAGCGCACCTCGGAGTCGGACAGGTCCAGCGGAACCACCATGCCCGGCAGGACGACCTCGTCGTCCAGCGGCAGGACCGGGAGGATCAAGCTCTCACTCATGCGAACTCCAAAGGGTTGAGTTACATCGACTCAATTCATTGGAGCCCATCGTTGTTCCCTTCTCTGCCGATGTTCGCTCACAGCGATCGTAATGTTGTAAGCCATACCTGAGGGTGAGGGCGGATCAACCCTTGGTCCGACGCGGCCAGGACCTCGCGGCTCGTAGGCTTCGGGGGTGTTCTCGGCAGTGCTGGAGCCGCTCAGGCTCGCGCTCTATCGGGGCGACGCCGACCCGCCGCCGCCCCGCCGCCTCACCGTGCGCGTGCCGCGCTGGCTCGGCCTGCTGCCGTTCCGCCGGATCGACCTCGTGCAGGCCGGCGATCTGGCGCTGGCCGCCCTCTTCTTCGTCACCACGGCCTCCGAGCGGGCGGGCCTGCGCGGGGGCGGCGCCCTGGGCCAGTTCCTGCCGTACGTGGCGGCCTTCGCCTTCTCCCTGCCCCTGGCGCTGCGCGGACGCCACCCGCTGGTCGCCTGGCGGATCGCCGCCGGGCTGATCCCCCTCACGATCTGGATGCGCGAGCGTCCCTCCGACGACACGCTGCCCTACACGGCGCCGGCGATCATCTGCTACCTGCTGGTGACCTACGCGGTGGCGGTGCGCTGCGACCGGCGGATCACGGTCGCGGTCTGGGCGCTGACCGCGCTGGCGACCTGGCTCTTCCATCCCGACTCGGTGGCCATCGCGCTCACCATGGTGACGATCGCCGTCCTGTTCGGCTACAACGTGCGGGTGCGACGCAACGCCACCGCCCGGCTGCTCGCCGAGGAGCGGCGCACCCAGGAGGCCGAGGGCGCCCAGGCCGTGCTGGAGGAGCGCGCCCGCATCGCCCGCGAGCTGCACGACGTCGTCGCGCACCACATGTCGGTGATCGCCATCCAGGCCGAGGCCGTGCCGCTGCGGGCGGCGGGCGATCCGGCCCAGCTGGAAGCCGGCCTGGCCGAGATCCGCGGCCTGTCCCTGGAGGCGATCGCCCAGCTGCGCCAGGTGCTCGGCGTGCTGCGCGACCAGGAGGGCCGCACCGACACCGCGCCCCAGCCCGGCCTCGACCGCATCGACGAGCTCGTCGCCAACGCCCGCGCCACCGGGCTGTCCGTGCTGGTCAAACGGCCCGAATCGGTCGACGGGCTGCCGCCGGCGGTGGGCCTGTCGGCCTACCGGATCATCCAGGAGTCGCTCAGCAACGCCATGCGCCACGCCCCCGGCGCCACCGTCATGCTCGACATCGGCCGCGACGACACCGGGCTGCGGCTGCACGTCACCAACGGGCCCGGCTCCTCCCCCGCCGGCGAGCCCGGCGCCGGGCAGGGCCTCGTCGGCATGCGCGAACGGGCCGCCCTGCTCGGCGGCACGCTCGACGCCGGCCCGGTGCCCGTGGGAGGTTTCCAGGTGACCGCGACACTGCCGATCGACGAACGGGGGGCCGGGTGATCCGGGTGCTGATCGCCGACGACCAGGGCATGGTGCGCACGGGGTTCACCGTGTTCCTGAGCGCGCAACCGGACATCCAGGTCGTGGGCGAGGCCGCCGACGGCCGCGAGGCGATCGAGCGCGCCGCCGAGCTGGCCCCCGACGTGGTGCTCATGGACGTGCGCATGCCCGTCATGGACGGCCTGGAGGCCACCCGCCGCCTGCTGGCCTCCGGCGCGCGGTCCAAGGTGCTCATCCTGACGACGTTCGACCTCGACGACTACGTCTACGAGGCCCTGCGGGCCGGGGCCAGCGGGTTCCTCCTCAAGGACGCCTCCGCCGCCCAGCTCGCCGAAGCCGTGCGCATCGTCGCCGCCGGCGACGCCCTCATCGCCCCGGCGATCACCCGGCGGCTCATCCACGAGTTCGCCAAACTGCCCCGCCCCCGCGCCTCCTCCCCCGCCGACAGCCGCCTCGGCGAGCTCACCGACCGCGAGACCGAGGTCCTCACGCTCATCGCCCAGGCGCTGTCCAACCAGGAGATCGCCGACAAGCTCGTGCTGGCGGAGCAGACGGTCAAGACCCACGTGGGGCGCGTCCTGATGAAACTCGGCCTCCGCGACCGCGCCCAGGCCATCGTCTACGCCTACGAAACCGGGCTCGTACGCCCAGGCGAGTAGCCGCGCACCGCACGACACCGACACACCTGGGGCGCCTGGCCCGCCGGAGGGCCGATGCACCGCGCAGCCTGCCCACCTTGCCGACACGCCCGGGTGCACTCTGCGGGCCGCCGAAACGCCGGGGCCCCTCCGGCCCGCCGACCCGCCGGCCGCCGATGCGCCGGCCCGCCGATGCACCCGTGCACCCGCGCCCACCCCGCCACCGTAGGGAGTGACGGGCGACCACACGAGCGCCCGGCCCCAGCACGGACGGCCCTGGCCAGGGCCGGGGCCCGGGGCCTGGGGGCCGGGGTCGCGAGCCAGGAGGCGGGGTCCGGGTGCCCGGGGGGTAGGAGCCAATGGGCCCAGGGTCCGGGGCCGGGTGCCAGGGGGCCGGGCACCTCGGGGTCCGGGGCGGCCGGGTCCAGAGGCCCGGAGGCCCGGAGGCCCGGAGGCCGGGGGCAGGGGGCCTCGGGGCGGCGCCAGGGGCCTGAGGGCTGGGGGCTGGGGGCTGGGGGCTGGGGCGGGTCGGAGCTCGAGGTCGGGGCTGGTGTAGGTGGGGGGCGGGGTGGTGGGGGTATTGGGTGGGGGTCGGGGGTGGTGACGGTGGGTACGTACGGTTGGTGACATGGTGTCGTCATCCACTTGACCGCCACACCCAAGGTTTGTGACACTGTGTCATGAAAGAGCCGTGCACATGTTGGGGTGAGCCGTGACCTCGTTCTCCGAGACCCTGAGAGCCGCCACCTGGGGCGACCACGAGTCGGCCGAGGGGGAGAGCTATCTCAAGGAGCTGATGGGCGGCCGCCTGAGCGAGCCCGAGTACGGCGAGATGGTCGCCCAGCACTACTTCGCCTACGTCGCCCTCGACTCGGTGTCGCGCGGGCTGAGCGGGCACCCGGTGGCGGGCCGGTTCGTCTTCCCGGAGCTCTACCGGGAGGCGGCGCTGGAGCGGGATCTGGCGACGGTGTACGGGCCGGGCTGGCGGGAGCGGATCGCGCCGTCGAAGGCGACGCGCACGCTGGTCGCGCGGATCGAGCAGGTGGCCGACTGGCCGGGCGGCTACATCGCCCACCACTACACCCGCTATCTCGGCGACCTGTCCGGCGGGCAGTTCATCCGGATGGAGCTGGAGAAGATCTACGGCTACCGCAGGGGCGGCGGGGGTGCCGACTTCTACGTGTTCGACGAGGTGGGCAGCCTGCCCCGGTTCAAGGACGAGTATCGGGCGCGGCTGGACGCGCTGGAGCTCGACGAGCGGGAGCGGCAGCGGATCATCCGCGAGGTGCGGCTGGCGTACCAGCTCAACACCGAGGTCCTGGCCGAACTCATGCACACGCTACGGGCCGCCGCCTGAGCGAAAGCCTACGATGGCCCTATGCCCCGCATCTCCGCCGCCACCATCGGCGAGCACCGTGCCCAGACGCGCGACCGGATCCTGCAGGCCGTCTCGCGCCTGTCGAGGGTGCAGGGCATCGACGCCATCTCGATGACGGACGTGGCGGGCGAGGCCGGCATCACCCGCACCGTGCTCTACAACTACTACCCGGACAAGGCGGCGCTGCTGCTGGCGTTCGCCGAGCGGGTGACGAGTTACTTCATCGACAGCTACGAGCGCGGCCTGCCGGAGGACGCCTCGCCGGCCGACCGGCTGCGGGCGTTCGTGCGGCTGCAGCTCGAGGGGCTGCTGGCGCACCCGCATCCGGGGGCGGCCGATCTGGGCGCGGCGCTGGGGCCGGACGCCTACCAGCGGCTGGCCGAGCACGTGGCGCCGATGCAGCGGGTGCTGCTGGACATCCTTGACGGCGGCGTCGCCTCGGGTGACTTCCAGGTGGCCGACCGGGCGGCGACGAGCCGCATGATCCTCGCGGTGGTCGGCGCCGAGCGGGTTCCGCTGATCAGCGGCGCGGTCACGGTGGACCAGGCGGCCGAGGTGGTCTCCGGGTTCGTGCTGCGCGCGCTCGCGGCCTCGCGATGAGCCATCTGGCGATCAGGTCGGCGCAGGGCCGCTGGGTGCTCGCCGCCACGGTGCTCGGCTCGGGCCTGGCGATGCTCGACAGCACGGTGGTCAACGTGGCGCTGCCGTATCTGGGCGCGGAGCTGCGCACGGGCATGGCGGGGCTGCAGTGGACGGTCAACGCCTACACGCTGACGCTGGCGGGGCTGATCCTGCTGGGCGGCTCGCTGGGCGACCGTTACGGCCGGCGGCGGGTGTTCCTCGTCGGCACGGTCTGGTTCGCGCTGGCGTCGGCGCTGTGCGGGCTGGCGCCGAACATCGAGTTCCTGGTGGCGGCCCGCGCGTTGCAGGGGGTGGGCGGGGCGCTGCTCACGCCGGGCTCGCTGGCGATCATCCAGGCGTCGTTCGACCGCGCCGACCGGCCGCGCGCGATCGGCGTCTGGTCGGGGCTCGGCGGGGTGGCGAGCGCGGTGGGGCCGCTGCTGGGCGGGCTGATGGTGCAGACCGTGGGCTGGCGGTGGGCGTTCCTGATCAATCTGCCGTTCGCGGCGCTGGTGGTGCTGGTGACGGCGCGGCACGTGCCCGAGAGCCGCGACGAGTCCGCCACGGGCCGTTTCGACGTGCTGGGGGCGGCGCTGGCCGCGCTCGCGCTGGCGGGGATCACGTACGGGCTGATCGAGCTGGGCGCGCCGGTGGTGCTGGGCGCGGGCGTGGCGCTGGGCGTGGCGTTCGTGTGGCTGGAGCGGCGCAGGTCGCCTGACGCGCTGGTGCCGGTGGGGCTGTTCCGCAGCCGGGTGTTCAGCGCGGTGAACGTCGTGACGCTGATCATGTACGGCGCGATGGGTGTGGTGTTCTTCCTGCTGGCGGTGCAGCTCATCGTGGTGTCGGGGTTCACTCCGGTGGCGGCGGCCTCGGCGCTGCTGCCGGTCACGGTGCTGATGCTGGTGCTGTCGCCGCGGGCGGGCGACCTGGCCAAGCGCGTCGGGCCGCGGCTGCCGATGACGTGCGGCATCGCGCTGGCGGGCGTGGGGTTCGTGTGGATGAGCACGATCGGCCCCGGGGCCTCGTACGTGCTTCAGGTGCTGCCGGCGGTCACCGTGTTCGGGCTCGGCCTGTCGGCGGCGGTGGCGCCGCTGACGGCGACCGTGCTGGCCACGGTCGACGACCGCTACGCGGGCACGGCGAGCGGGATCAACAACGCGGTGGCGCGCACCGGCGGGCTGCTCGCGGTGGCGGCGGTGCCGCCGCTGGTGGGCCTGGTCGGCGACGCGTTCCAGAACGCGCCGGTGTTCGACGCCGGGTTCCGGCAGGCGATGCTGATCAGCGCGGGGATGATGGCGGTGGCCGCGCTGATCACCGCGGTCTCGATCCGGGAGAACGTGCTCAGAACGTGAACGCCTGCCTGCGGACGCTGTTGTCGAAGTTGGACACCAGCAGCTCGGGCTCGCCGACGGAGCGGATCTCCGGCAGCCGGGTCAGCAGCTCGCGGAACATCGTGCGCATCTCCTGGCGGGCCAGGTTGGCGCCGAGGCAGAAGTGCGGGCCGGGGCCGCCGAAGCCGACGTGCGGCTTGGTGTCGCGGGTGATGTCGAACCGGTCGGCATCCGGGAAGACCGACTCGTCCCGGTTGGCGGAGCCGTAGAAGAGCACGACCTTGTCGCCCTTCTTCAGCTCCAGGTCGCGCAGCGCGCAGTCCTCGGTGACGGTGCGGCGGAACTGCATGATCGGTGAGACGTAGCGGACCATCTCCTCGACGGCGCCGGCGATGTGCGCGTCGAAGTCGCTCATCAGCAGTTCGCGCTGGGCCGGGTTGTCGGTGAGGAGCTTGATGCCGTGGGCCATGGTGTTGCGTGCGGTCTCGTTGCCGGCCACGAGCAGGAGCGCGAAGAACGAGCCGAGCTCGCGGTCGGTGAGCTTCTCGCCGTCGGGGTTGGCGGTGACGAGCAGGGAGATCAGGTCGCCCTTGGGGTCGGCGGCGCGCTCGTGCCCGAGCTTGATCACCATGCGCTGGAGGGCGAGCAGGGCCAGCATGTTCTGCCCGGCGAGCTGGACGCTGCGGGCCAGGCTGGGCCGGACGCCGGTGTAGGCGGTGGACACGTCGACGTGCTGGTGGACCTTGGCCCGCAGCTCGGCGGGGATGTCGAGCATGTCGCAGATGACGTGGATGGGGAGCCGGGCTGCGATCTGGGAGACGAAGTCGCGCGGCCCCTCCTTGACGGCGTCGTCGACGATGCGGGCGCACGCGGCCTCGATGCCGGACTGCAGCCCGGCGAGCATGCGCGGGCTGAACGACCGGGTGACGATGCGGCGCAGCCGGGCGTGCCGGGGGTCGTCCATGTTGACCATGGACTCGCCGAACACCTGCTTGACCCAGCCGGGCGGCTCGGGGTTGGTCACGGCCGGCTCGCTGGAGAACAGCTTGGCGTTGCGGCTGGCCTCGACCACGTCGGCGTGGCGCACCAGGGCGTAGAAGCCCTTGCCGGACCGCAGGAACGGCACCTTCTTCTCCGGGAAGAACACCGGCCGGTCCAGATCGCGGAGCCGGGCGAACGCCTCGTGTCGTTCTTTGAGTGGCTTGCGCCAGAAGTCGAGATCGGCGAGGTCGATGTCCACATGCCTATCCTGGCACGTTCCCGTGGAGTTAAGACCGGGTTCGGCTGGTGCGGACATTCCTAGAGGTATGAACGCTCTGCTGGCCGCCTGCCTGCTCCTCCCCCTCGCCGCCGGTACGGCCCCCGCCCAGGTGGCGCGGTGTTCCGGGACGCCGTCGGACTTCGACGCCGACGGCCGCCCGGACGTGGCGGTGGCGGCCCCGTACGACGACCGCAGGGCCGGTTCCGTGACGATCCTGTACGGGTCGGGCGAGCGGGTGAAGCTCGTCCAGGACGGCGCGGAGCCGGGTGACGCGTTCGGGTCGGCGCTGGCGACGGGCGACTTCGACGGCGACGGGTGCGCGGACCTGGCGGTGGGGGTGTCGGAGGAGTTCGCGGGCGAGCGGGTGCCCGGCGCCGACGGCAACGGCGTCGTGCAGCTCTATCACGGCTCCCCCGGCGGGCTGCGGCCCGGCGAGGAGCTGGCCCCGGCCCGGCCGTCGAGCGACCGGTTCGGGGCGTCGCTGGCCGCCGGGGACCTGGACGGGGACGGGCGCGACGAGCTGGCGGTGGGCGCTCCGGGCCTGCGTGGCGGGGGCGGCGTCACCGTGTACTGGATGAAGGGCCGCAAGCCGTACCTGATCAGTCAGCGGACGGGGTGGGTGCGGCAGGCGGCGCGCGCGACCGACCAGTGGGGCGAGTCGCTGGCGACGGGCGACTTCGACGGCGACGGCCGCGACGAGCTGGTGGCCGGCGCGCCGTCCGACAGCGTGACCCGGGACGGGCAGGGGTCGGTGACGGTGCTGGACGTGCGGCGGCAGCGGGCGCTGCGGATCACGCAGAGCTCGCCGGGGATCAAGGGGGGCGCGGAGAAGTGGGACGGGTTCGGGGCGGCGCTGGCGACGGGCGACTTCGACGCCGACGGCCGCGCCGACCTGGCGGTGGGCGTGCCGGGCGAGGGGCTGACGGCGAACCAGCGGGCGATGGACTACGGCGACGGCGCGCTGCACGTGCTGTACGGGACGCGCGCCGGGCTGCGGGGCGCCAGGTCGGAGATGTGGACGCAGACGCTGCTCAAGGGCACGCCGCGCTACTTCGACCGGTTCGGCGCGTCGCTGGCTGCCGGGGACTTCGACGGTGATGGGGACGACGAGCTGGCCGTCGGCGTGCCGGGCGAGAACGCGGTGCAGGTGCTGGCCGGGGGGCCACGCGGGGGCCTCGCCCGGCACGGCGACGTGCTGATCAAGGGGAAGGGCTGGTCGGTGTCGGCGCTGCCGGCCACCGGCGGGCTGCGCGCCCTGTCCGATCGCCCGCCGCTGGACGGGCTGGTGGTGGCCGCGCCCGACCGGGGCGTGGTGACGTACGTGCCGGGCGCGCGCGAGCGCGGCCTGCGCCCGGGCCGGGCGCGCGAGCTGGGCTCCGGCGAGGGACTGTACGGTTACGCGATCGGCTGAGGCCCGGGCTGCCGGTCCGGCCGGTGGGGCAGCGTGACCGTGAAGACGGCGCCCTTGCCCGGCTCCCCCGCCGCCGTGATCGTGCCGCCGTGCGCCTCCACCAGCGTGGCCGCGATCGCCAGCCCCAGCCCGGAGCCGCCGCTGCTGCGCGCCGGGTCGGCGCGGTAGAAGCGCTCGAACACCTCGGCGGCGGCCTCGCGCTCGCGGGCGGCGCGCTCGATCTGGCCGAGCATGCCGTTGAGCGCCCGGCCGAGCTTGCCGACCTCGGTGGTGCCGGCCCACTGCGGCACCCGGCGCGACAGGTCGCCGCCCGCGATGTCGCCGGCCGTACGCTCGATCTCGCCGAGCGGGCGCAGGCTGCGGCGCACCAGCCAGTGGCAGGCGAACCCGAGCACCAGCAGCGTCCCGCCGCCGCCCGCCGCGACGATGACGCCGAGCTGCGAGACGGTGGCGTCCACGTCGCCCAGGCTGATCGCGATCGCCCGGCCGCCGCCGTCGCGCCGGGGCACGGCCACCACCCGCCAGTCGGGGCCGTCCGCGCCGCGCGACCGGACGGTGAACGGGCGGCCCGCCCGGCGGGCGACCTCGGCCGTGGTGAGCGGCGGCAGGTCGGGCAGGTGGCTCTCGGTCGACTCGGCGAGCGTGCGCGTGACCGTGCCGCCGGGGTCGACGAGCACCTGGTGGAACAGTCCGTAGAAGCGCTGCGGCCGTACCTGCGGCTGCGGGTCGGGCGCGGGCGGCATCGCCCGCCACGCGCCTCCGGCCGCGCGCAGCTGGTGGTCCACCCGCTCGACCAGGTAGCCGCGCAGCAGCCGGACCGCGAACAGTCCCGTCGCCGTGACGGCCACCGTGACCAGGAGCAGCGTGACGGAGACGAGCCGCAGCCACAGCGGGGCGCGGGCCAGGTGCCGCCTCATCCCCGCGGCGGGCGCGCGACGCCGGCCCTGGGGGTGGGGGTGACCGTGGCTGGGGGACCGTCCATGTCACCCAGGTATACCGTCCCTTTCTCCCGTTTTCCCACGGTTCGGGGCGTTGACAGCGGACGTTCAGGCGCCGGGGTCCGCCGGGATCGTGACCTGATGAGAGGTACGGGCGCGGGCCCCCCGGCGCGAGACCCGGTCGAGCGTGCGGAAGTCGGCGTCGAGGCCGTCGCGGGTGAGGCGGGCCATGATGTAGCCGCGCCGCTGGTCGATGTAGGCGATGTGCGGGTTCTCGGCCAGCGACTCGGCGATCCACGCGGAGTCGCGGTAGCCGTCTCCGTCGCTGGCGATCGAGGTCGTGACGAGCTCGCGGGCGACGACGGGCGAGTCGGGGTCGTCGAAGTCGGTCTTGAGGTCGGCCAGATGGTGCATGTGGGCGTCACCGGTCAGGACGACCGGGTTGGACGTGCGGGCGAGCGAGGTCAGCAGGCGGGTGCGCTCGGGGGCGTAGCCGTCCCAGGAGTCCAGGTTCACCTCACGGCCGGGGCCCGTCCGGTAGTCGCGGTGGGTCATGAGGATCTGCTGGCCGAGCAGGTTCCAGCGGGCGGGCGAGCCGCGCAGGCCCTCCTCCAGCCAGCGCCACTGGCCGTCGCCGAGCAGGGTGCGCTCCGGCGACAGCCGCTCGTCGCAGCCGGCCCGTACGCCGTCCTGGCACGCCTGGTCGTCGCGGAACTGCCGGGTGTCGAGCAGGTGGAAGCGGGCCAGGCGGCCCCAGGAGACGCGGCGGTTGACGCGCAGGCGGGCGCCGTCGAGGCTGGCGCGGCGCAGCGGCATGTTCTCGTAGTAGGCGCGGAAGGCGTCGGCGCGGCGGCGGGCGAAGGCCGGGGCGCCGGTGCTGGAGACCGGCCCTGCCCAGTTGTTCTCCACCTCGTGGTCGTCGAAGGCCACCAGCCACGGCGCGGCCGCGTGGGCGGCCTGCAGGTCGCGGTCGCTCTTGTACTGGGCGTGCCGCAGCCGGTAGTCGGCGAGCGTGGCGCACTTGCCCGGCGTGTGCGAGCGGACCCGCCCGGCCGGCGCCGTGTAGCCGCTGGGACCGTACTCGTACAGGTAGTCGCCGAGGAACAGCACCAGGTCGGGCTCCTGCTCGGCCAGGCGGCGGTAGGCGGTGTAGTAGCCGTGCTCGTAGTGGGCGCACGCCGCCACCGCGAACGCGAGCGGCGTCTCCGCGCCCTCGGCGGGCGTGGTCCTGGTGCGGCCCTCGGGCGACAGCCTGCCCTCGCTGCGGAACCGGTAGAAGTACTCGCGCCCCGGTTCCAGGCCGGTCAGCTCGACGTGCACGCTGTGGGCGGCCGACCGGCGGGCCGTGGCGGTGCCGGAGCGGACGATCCGGGTGAACCGCTCGTCGGCGGCCACCTGCCAGTCGACGTCCACGTCCCGCGCGGGCATGCCGCCCAGCCCGGCGCCGCCGAGCGGGTCGAGAGCCAGGCGGGTCCACAGCACGAACCCGTCCGCGCCCGGGTCACCGGACGCGACGCCGAGCGTGAACGGGTCGGCTTTGAGAGTTCTGGAGGGAGATGCGAGGAAGGTCGCGGGCACCGCCGCGAGGAAGGATCTGCGGTCCACGATCCAGGTATGTCCGGCAACGCTGACCCCGCCGTGACAGCGGCGTCACGGGCAGGTGAACAGCGCCGGTCAGTCGGACAGCGATTCGAGCAGGTCGCGGGCCCGCTCCACGCCGTCCTCGTCCTCCAGCTCGGCGAAACGCCGGGCGGCCTCCTCGCACAGCTCCGCGGCGCGGGCCGCGTCCTCGTACCAGTCCAGGACCGTCGCCTCGTCGTACGCCAGCTCGGCCAGGTCGCGGGCGGCCTCCGCCGGATCGGCGGCCGACAGCGCCTCCCGGGCCTCGGCGTACGCGCGCAGCGAGGTGGCGAGGTCGCTGGTCGAGTAGTAGACGCACTTCGCGGCCCTCGCCAGCGACCGGCCCGCCTCCAGCGAATCGCCCGCCGCCCGGTGCAGCGCCGCCGCCTCGGCGTAGGCGCGGGCCGCCTCCCGGTCGTCGTCCCGCTCGGCCAGGCGGTCGGCCAGCTCCGTCAGCGACGCCGGGTCGCGCAGCAGCTTCAGCGTCTCCAGCTCCCGCTCGGCCTCCCCCAGCTCGCGCAGCGCCGCGGCCAGCGTCCTGCGGGCCGCGTCCCGCTGCTCGCCGTCCGGGAGCGCCGCCACGGCCTCCTCGGCCGTCTCCGCCGCGTCCAGCACCCGGCCCGTGAGCAGGTACGCCCGCGCCAGGTCCACCCTGGCCAGCGCCGCCCGCCCCCGGTCCCCCAGCCCCGCGAACCCCGCGACCGCCTCCGCCAGCTCCCCCACGGCCGCCTCCAACCCCGGAGCCGAGCCACCCACCGCACGGACGGCGCCCTCCGGGGACGGTGCCGCTTCGCTCACGGACGCGCCGCTCTCCGGGGACGGCTCACCCTCCGGGGCGGGTGCTTCCTCCGAGGGGGCGGTTTCCGTGGGTGGGGTGGAGGTGGAGAAGGCGGTGGGGGTGGGGAGGAGGGCGGCGCCCCGGCGCCAGTGGGTGTGCGGGGAGCCGGTGGTGACGGGGCGGTGGTGGGCGACGAGGGGGAGGTGGCCGACCAGCGGGGTGGCGGCGAGCAGGGCCTCCAGGCGCCGGGTGGAGGTGTCGTTGCCGTTGCGGGCGTCGAAGCGGGCGGCGATCTCGCGGGCTCCGGCCTCCATCGTGGCGCGCAGTTCGGGGACGGGGACGTCGCGGCCGGCGCGGTGGACGGTGAGGTGGCCGTGGCCGGTCTCCTCCAGACGGCGCAGCAGCAGCGCGGCGCAGCCCATGAAGCGCCGCGCGTCGGAGGGGGACGGCGGCCGCTCCAGCAGCGGGAGTTCGCGTTGCAGGATCTCCAGCCCGCGCGCCTCGTTGCCGGTGAGCGCGCAGAACTCCATGTGGTCGCCGAAGTCGTCCAGGTAGGCGATGTTGCCCTGGACGAGCCGGTAGGCGCGCCGGTGCGCCTGGACGGCCTCGCGGTGGCGGCCGGTGCGCACGTAGGGCAGCATCAGCGTGGTGAGGATGCCCTGGGGCTGCACCTCGCAAGTGGTCTCGCCCTGAAGGATGGGCTGGGCGGCGGCGATGGCGTCCTCGTCACGGCCGAGGTGGACGAGGGCGGCGGCGGTGGAGTCGGTGTCGCACGCCTCGCAGTCGGACAGGCTGTCGCGGGGCGTGGTGCGCCAGCGGTGGAACCATTCGCGGGTGGCCTCGTCGTCGCCGAGGTGCAGGGCGATGAAGCAGCGCTTGGCGTGCACGGCGTGCAGCAGGTCGCCGGCCTGGCGGTAGCGGCGTTCCATGTCGTCGATGGCGTCGAGGGCGCGGCGCAGCGGGATCTCGGGGAAGCGCCGCATGTCGGCGATGATCCACTTGAAGTGCCAGAGCAGTTCGCGGGTCTCCCAGTGGCCCCAGCGGCCGGGTTCGGCGTCGTGGTCGGCGAGGTTGCGGGAGAAGACGGTGAACGCCTTCACGGGCTCGCCGCCGTACTGGTAGGCCTGGGTGAGGTCGAGCCGGGCGCGCACGATGAGGGCGTGCTCGCGCCGCGCCTCGGCCTCGCGCAGCGCGCGTTCGGCGAGGACGGTCCTGGCTTCTCCGTACGGCATCGCGCCGGCCTCGCTGAGCAGCGCCTGGACGTCCTCAGTCATGGGTGCCTCCCTGGACGGCCCAGTCGAGCAGGCCGAGGAACGAGCGGTTGAGCGTGGCGGTGTCGGCGGGGCGCAGCGGGTGGTGCCCGTGCAGGAGCGCCATGCCGTACAGCGCTTCGACGGCCGTGGCGGCGAGGGTGAGGTCGGGCAGGCCGGTGACGCGGCGGACGAGGGGGTTGCGGTGGTTGAGCACGAGCCTGGGCCGGTCGGCGGCGACGCTGCGTTCGAGGGCGCCGAGGACGTCGGCCCACAGCGCGTCGCCGGTGTCGCGGGCCTCGCGCAGGTCGGCGTGGTGCTGGGCGGCGCGGCTGGTGAGGTAGAGGGCGGGCAGCGAGGCGGGGTCGAAGTCGCGCAGCACGACCTCGCACCCGAGCGGGTCGAGGGCGCGGGCGGCGGCGGCCAGGAAGGGGCGGGCGCGCAGTTCGGCGTCGGGGTCGGCGGGGCCGAGGTGGGTGGCGAGCTCGGCGGGTTCGAGGCGGTCGAGGACGGCGCCGGGGTCGATGCGGCGCAGCCGGGCGAGGATCTCGCTGTCGTAGACGTAGCCGCCGTTGACGAGGCCGACGCCCTGGGCGCCGGAGACGGCGGCGAGCTGGCGGAACTCGTCGACGCTGGTGGTGTAGCGCCCGCCGGGGTGGCGCAGGCGGAACTGGGCGAGGGTCATCGGCCCGGAGCTGGTCTCGTACTCCAGCCACTGGTCGACCAGGCGCAGCATGTCGTCGTCGTGCAGGGCGAGCGCCTTGACGCCGAGGTGGTGCAGGTTGAGGAAGGCGCGCAGCCCGGCGGGGTCGGTCTCGGCCAGGCGCACCAGCCAGGCGCGCAGGCGGCGGCCGAGCTCCTCGCGGGTGTGGTCGAGCAGGTCGTCCTCGTAGAGGGCTTCGCGGCTGGCGGTGGGGCGCAGTTCGGCGGCGTCGACGACGCAGCGGGCGAAGAACGCCCAGTCGGGCAGCAGCCCGTCGGCCGTCTCGGTGAGCAGCATGCGCTTGAGGTAGACGCGGTGGGTGCCGCGCACGGCGGGGTTGGCGGGGGCGGGCAGGATGTAGGCGACGCCGGTGAGCCCGGCTTCGGGCACGTCGAGGTCGACGACGTCGAGCGGGACGAAGCCGAACAGTTCCTCGCAGTGCGCCTGCAGGGCGCGGCGGCGGGCGTCGGGCGAGGGGTGGGCGGCCCGCCAGGGCGGGGTGTCAAGGGTGGTGCGGCGGCCGTTGACGGTGACGTCGACGGGCAGCAGGGAGCCGTAGAGTTCGGCGAGTTCGGCGACGGTGCGGGGGGCGGCCCATTCGGCGGCGTCGTGGCGGGTGCGCAGGGTGACGGTGGTGCCGGGTTCGGCGCGGTCGGCGGGGGCGGGCTCGACGCGGTAGCGGCCGTCGGAGCGGCCGGTCCACAGCACGGTGGGGCCGCCCTTGGCCGACCGGGTCTCGACGGAGATCTCGTCGGCGACGAGGAAGCCGGACAGCAGGCCGATGCCGAACTGGCCGAGGAACTCGTGCCGGGCGAAGCCGAGCTCGTCGCGCTTGGAGGAGCGGCCGATGGTGGCCAGCAGGGCGTGGACCTCGTCCTCGGTCAGGCCGATGCCGGTGTCGCGGACGCTGATGAGCCCGCCGGTCGCCTCGATGGTGACGGTGGCGGGCGCGTCGGGGTCGGCGGCGCGCCGGGCGGTGATCGCGTCGGCCGCGTTCTGCAGGAGTTCGCGCACGTAGACGCGGGGGCTCGAGTACAGGTGGCGGCTGAGGAGATCGACCACGCCGCGCAGGTCCACTTGGAAGGCGTTGTCCACGCGGCACACCATAGATCACATAACCGACATTCCGCCCCGGGTTTAGGCCAGCAGCTCCCGCAGGCCGGCCGCGCCGGTGTAGAGGACGCCGGTCATGCCGGCCGCCTCGGCGCCCGCCACGTTGTCGGGCCGGTCGTCGACGAAGACGGCCTCGGCCGGGTCGGCGCCGAGCGCGCGGGCGACCTCGTCGTAGATCTCCCGGCCGGGTTTGACCAGGCCCATCCTGGCGCTGTAGAAGCGGTGCGGGATGGCGGCGATCCAGGGCAGCCGGTCGATGCCGTCGGCGGTCTCGGCGGGCGCGTTCGACAGCAGCGCCACGCCGCGCCCGGCGGCCAGCAGCTCGCCGAGCAGCGCGACCGCGCCGGCGTCGGGGTGGGACCAGCTCGCCACGTCCATCGCGACGAGCCGCGCCGACTCCTCGCCGGGCACGTCGCGGCCGAGCACCGCCGACCAGTAGGCGGGGGCGGTCAGCACGCCCCGGTCGAAGTCGAGGCGGTGCTTCCAGTAGCCGAGGCGGAAGGCCGCCGGGTCGGCTCCGGCGGCGGCCGCCATCGCGTCGACCTCGGCCTCGGGCTGGGCCAGGGACAGGACGTTGCCGTAGTCAAAGATGATCCACTTCATACGAGAAATGGTCGCAGATGCGGATGGATCGCCGGGCAGCCCAGGTATTTCTCGGCCGTGTGGAAGTCGATCCAGTCGAGGTTGACCAGCTCCTCGACGTCGATGCCGGTGAAGCTGCCGGCGAGGTCGGGCGGGATGGCGGCGATGTCGTCCTTGTCGGCGATGTTCACCCAGCGGGCCACGCCCTCGGGGCGGCTGCCCCGGCCGTTGATGGGCGCGGGCAGCAGCCGCTCGAAGACGACGTGGCGCATGCCGAGCGGGCTGCCGAGCGTGATGAGCAGGTCGGTCCGCAGGTCGGGGTTGGCCCAGAAGGTCTCGTAGGCGACGACGCTGCCGAGCGAGTGGGCGATCACCACGTCCGGCTGGTTCTTCCGGATCGTCTGGGCCACCACGCGCTGGGTCTCGCGCCGCTTGGCGGCGTCAGTCAGGTAGGTGGCCACCTCGGGCGCGAACAGCTCGGCGAACGCGGCCGAGCGGCCGTCGAGCTTGTCGAGCAGCCAGCCGGTGAACGACTTCAGCGCGCCGGTCAGGTGCTCGCCGAGCCCCAGGTTGCGGGCCCACCCGGCGAGGACCCGCTCCCGGGCCTCGGCCACCGCCGCGGCCTCGCGCGGGCTGCCGGGCGGCCCCTCGTGCAGCAGGTGGGAGAAGTAGGCGACCTCGCTGAAGTAGCGGCGCTCCGGCCCGCCGCCGCACGCGGCGTGCAGGTAGCGGTCCCATTTGGCGCGCATCGCCTCGGCCGCGCCCGCCGCGGAATGCCCCGCGTCGACGTAGTAGTTGTACTTGCCGATGCCGTGCACACCGACGATGCCCGCCACAGCCGCTCCCCTCGCCCCGTTGCTCTCGCGCGACTCTGGCATACGCCGTCCGCGCCGGGCCAGTCAACCGGTGACGGGAAATGCGCTTGCCGCGCGCGGGGGGCGGGCGGATACGGTGGTGTTCCGTAGCGAGACGGAACACAACGAAACATGACGGAACGAGGAAGGAGGAAGCGCTCATGCCGGGCCCCCTGGTCGTCAACGACGCGGTCGTCATCCCCGACGCCGAGCTCGTCTGGCGCTTCTCGCGTTCCTCGGGCCCGGGCGGCCAGGGCGTCAACACCACCGACAGCCGGGTGGAGCTGACCTTCGACGTGGCCGCGTCCACCGCGTTCTCCGAGCCGCTGCGCGCCCGCGCGCTGGACCGCCTCGGCGCGCCGACGATCACGATCGCCGCCTCCGAGCACCGTTCCCAGCTGCGCAACCGTGAGGCCGCCGAGCAGCGGCTCGCCCAGCGCATCCGGGAGGCCATCGCGCCGCCGCCCAAGCGCCGCCGCCCGACGAAGCCCAGCCGGGGTTCGGTCGAGCGCCGCATCGCGGCCAAGAAGCACCGTTCCGACGTCAAGCGCCTGCGCCGCGACATCTGACGAGCCAGGGTCAATACGGCTAGCCCGGGGTGAGGACCGGCTCCCTGAGCCTGACGGTGAGCTGGACGGCCGGGCAGAGCTGGGCGACCACCTCGCGCACCTGGGCGCGCAGGTCGCGGGCCCACAGCCGCCCGTCGTCGTCGAAGTGCGGGCAGACCGGCGAGATGACCAGCTCGGCCCCCATGACCACGGCCCCGGCGGCCATCAGCTCCTTGTACAGCTCGGCCTGGGCCCACATCGCGCCGCACGCGCGGGCGCTGGCGCACATGACGGCCACGTGCTTGCCCGCGAGCGCCCCGCTCTCCGAAAGCCAGGCCAGCGCGTACTCCAGCTCGGCGGGCAGCAGGCTGTGCTCGGGCGCGGTGATGACCACCGCGTCGGCCTCCTCGACGAGCGCGAGCAGCTCGCGCACGGCGCGCGGGGCGGGCCCGCCGGTGCAGGGGGGCGTCTCCCCCAGCCCCGGCCAGGCCTCGAAGCGGGCGCCGGGCGGCAGCTCGCCGCGCACCGCTTCCAGCAGCCTGTTGATGTACGAACCCGCGTGGAGGCTGGCGGCGATCCCGATGACTTTCACCCACTACTCCCCAGGCGGTCTTGGTGTAGGGCCGGTAGTCGGAAACCTGCCCGATGCCGTGGTTGTCCAAGACCATCCCCAGGTCAAGAGGATGCCCGGGTTGTCGCTTCCGGGGTCAGAGGGTGTCGCGCGGCCGCCGGAAGATCAGCACGAGCACGCGGAGCACGAGGATGGCGCAGATGACCAGCAGGTTGTAGCCGATCAGCTCGAACAGTCCCAGGTCGAGCTGGGCGCTGACGACGGGCCCGCCCTCGGTGCCGATCAGCAGCACCGCCATCAGCCCGGCGGTGGCGCCGAGCACGGTGAGCAGCACCTGGTGCAGCAGCCCGGTGACGAAGCGGCGGTCGCGCTCGTCGGCGAGCAGGCGCACGTTGAGCCCGAGGCGGCCGTGCTCGGCGGCGCTGGCGATGCGCTCGACGCGGCGCGGCAGGCGGCGCAGCATGGGCAGCAGGGCGGCGATCTCCTGGGTGGCGGCTTCCTTGAGCGTGCCGCCGTCGAGCTTCTCGGCCAGGTAGCGGCCGGCGAAGGCGCGGGCCTCGCCGATGAGGTTGAAGCCGGGCGAGAGCCGTACGAGCGTGCCCTCCAGGGTGGCCAGCGCGCGGAAGACGGCGGCGACCTCGGGCGGGATGGACAGCCCGTACGCGGAGACGATCTTGAACAGGTCGGTGAACATCTGGGCGCTGTCGAGGCCGGGCGCCAGGTGCTTGGCCATGAACTGGCCGAGCGCCCGCTCCAGGGCGGCCTCGTCGATGTCCTCGGGACGCGGGACGACCTCCAGCAGGGCGTCGGTGACGCCGAGCGGGTCCTGGCGGTTGAGGGCGAGCAGGAAGCGCTGCAGCGCCGAGCGGATGGAGCCGTCGAGGCGGCCGACGCTGCCGAAGTCGAGCAGGCCGAGCGTGCCGTCGTCGAGCAGCATGAGGTTGCCGGGGTGCGGGTCGGCGTGGAAGACGCCCTCGACGAGGATCTGGCGGAGCAGGCAGTCGAGCAGGTCGCGGGCGAGCGCGGGGGCCTGTTCGGGGGTGGCGGTGGTGACCGGCCTGCCGTGGAGGCGCTGCATGACCAGCACGCGTTCGGTGCACATGGCGGCGACGGGGGCCGGGTAGGTGACGCCGCCGCCGTTGGAGGCGGCGACGGCCGCCATGTTCGCCGCCTCGACGCGGAAGTCGAGCTCCTCGCGGATGGCGGCGGCGAACCCCTCGGCCAGGTCGCGCATGCCGAGCGAGCGGCCCCAGCGGGTGCGTGACTCCAGGGTGGCGGCCAGCCGCCGGACGATGTCGAGGTCGCCGGCCACGGTCCGGCCGATGCCGGGCCGCTGCACCTTGACCACGACGCTCTCGCCGCTGTGCAGGCGGGCGGTGTGGGCCTGGCCGATGGAGGCGGCGGCGAGCGGCGTGCGGTCGAAGGCGGCGAACACGGTGTCGACCGGCCCGCCGAGCTCGGCGGCCAGCACCGGCTCGATCTGCTCCCAGGGGGCGGGCGCGACCTGGTCCTGAAGGCGGCCGAGCTCGTCGGTGAACTCGGCCGGCAGCAGGTCGCGCCGGGTGGACAGCACCTGGCCGAGCTTGACGAACGTGACGCCGCCGTCCTCCAGGGCGGCGCGCAGCGAGCGTGCCAGCCGGACCTTGCCGGTGCGGTCGTCGAGGCGGTCGCCCCGGCCGCGCAGGTAGGGGCCGAGGCCGTGGCGCACGGCGATCCTGGTGATCTGCGAGTAGCGGCGGCCCCGGGAGATCCGGCCGCGCAGCGACCGGAAGAACTCCAGCGGCCCGGGGATGGACCCGGGCGGGATCAGCGCCTCGGCCAGCACCAGGATGACCATCGGGATGAGCACGACGCACATCACGACGAGGAACAGCACCCACAGGGCGCCGATCCCCGGGTCCTCGGCCGCCGTCGGGCCGCCGCCGGGCGGCCGCTCGCCGAACGACGCGAGGATCGGCGACAGCAGCGGCTGGGCGAGCGTGAAGGCCGCCAGGCCGGCCAGGAAGGTGCGGATCGCGCCGAACCTGACGTCCAGCAGCCGCTGCGCCACCACCGCCAGCGCGATGATCATCAGCAGCGCGAAGAACGAGAAGAACAGGCTCAGGGGGAGATCCATAGGGACAGATCCTCCCATGCCGGGTCAGCCCCGGGCGCGGGCCTTGCGCTCCTCGCGGCGGGCGACGAACCGGGCGGCCGTGGTCTCGGCCTTGGCCAGGAACGCGGCCAGCTCCTCGCGCGCCTGCTCGCCCTCGGGGCCGAGCCCGCCCTTGTCGAACACGCTCCACTGGCGCAGCACCGGCATGAGCACGTCGTCGAGGTGCAGGCGCAGGTCGTAGATGCCCTCGTGGGCGATCGTCATGGCCATCCGGGTGAAGCCGGCGATGTTGGAGCCGGGCATCTGGAAGGTGGTGACGACGTCGGTGACGGCCCGCATGGTCTGGTCCGGGTCCAGCTCGAAGGCGGCCTTGAGCAGGTTGCGGTAGAAGAGCATGTGCAGGTTCTCGTCGGCGGCGATGCGGGCCAGCAGCCGCTCGCAGCCCTCCTCGCCGGAGGCCCTGCCGGTGTTGCGGTGCGCGATGCGGGTGGCCAGCTCCTGGAAGGAGACGTAGGCGAGCTGCTGCAGCATCGTGCCGTACTCGGTGACGAAGCCGCTCTGCATGTGCGACATGCGGGCCCGCTCCAGCGCGACGGGGTCGACCGCGCGGGTGACGGTCAGATAGTCGCGGATCGCGGTGCCGTGGCGGTCCTCCTCGGCGGTCCAGCGGTGCACCCAGGTGCCCCACGCGCCGTCACGCCCGAACGTGCTGGCGATCTCGTGGTGGTAGCTGGGCAGGTTGTCCTCGGTGAGGAGGTTGACGATGAGTGAAACGCGGGCGGGTTCCGGCAGCTTGGAGTCGCCCTCCTGCCAGGCCTGGCCGCCGTAGGGCCCGTCGAAGTCGCGCCCCTCGCTCCACGGGATGTACTCGTGCGGGAACCACTCCTTGGCCACTTTCTCGTGGCGGTCGAGCTCGCCGGCCACCACCGGCTCCAGCTCGTGCAGCAGCTGCGTCTGGGTCATCGCCATGCAAGGATCCTCTCCCTCAAGGTTACGGCACCGTAGGTTAGATTACCGGAAGGACATACAGGTCAAATAAGGTGGGGCGTATGCGGCCGAGCGTGCGAGGTGTCCTGCTCGACGACGACGAGCGCCTGGTGATCTTCCGGCGTACGGTGCCGGGCCGGGAGGTCTACTGGTCGGTGCCGGGCGGCCACGTGGAGCCCGGAGACGCGACCCTGGAGCACACCCTCCACCGCGAGCTGCTGGAGGAGCTCGGCGCCACCGTCTCCTCCGTCACGCCGCTGACGACGGTCAGCTATCCGTGGCAGGGCGGGGTCAAGACCCAGCACGTGTACGGGTGCCGCCTGCTGTCGATGGACCCGGCGCTGCGGCACGGGCCGGAGTTCGAGGACCCGGCGCGCGGGGTGTACGAGGTGGAGCGGGTGCCGCTGCGGGAGGCGGAGATCACCTCCCGCCACCTCATCCCCGAGGCGGTGGCCGACTACCTGTCGGCGCACATCACGGCGCTGCCCCGGCTCATCGCCGGCCCCCGCTGACCCCCGGCCGACGCCGCCTTCAGCTCCCGGCGGGCTCGATCAGGTCGACGAGGTCGGCCACGGAGTCGACGATCAGCGACGGCCGGTAGGGGAAGCGGTCGACCTCGTGGCGCTGGGTGACGCCGGTGAGGACGAGGATGGTGAACAGGCCCGCCTCCATGCCGCAGACGATGTCGGTGTCCATCCGGTCGCCGATCATGGCGGTGGTCTCGCTGTGGCCGCCGATCTCGTTGAGCGCGCTGCGCATCATGCGCGGGTTGGGCTTGCCGACGAAGTACGGCTCGACGCCGGTGGCGCGGGTGATCATGGCGGCGACGGCGCCGCACGCGGGCAGCGAGCCCTCGGTGGAGGGGCCGATCGGGTCGGGGTTGGTGGCGATGAAGCGCGCTCCGGCCTCAATGAGGCGGACGGCCCGGGTGATCTGGGTGAAGCTGTAGGTGCGGGTCTCGCCGAGCACCACGTAGTCGGGGTCGAGGTCGGTGAGCACGTAGCCGGCGGCGTGCAGCGCGGTGGTCAGCCCGGCCTCGCCGATCACGTACGCGGAGCCGCCGGGCCGCTGGTCGTCCAGGAACTGGGCGGTGGCCAGCGCCGAGGTGTAGATCGAGTCGGCGGGCACGTCGAGCCCGGCCCCGGCCAGCCGGACCGACAGGTCGCGCTGGGTGTAGATGGAGTTGTTGGTCAGCACCCGGAAGCGTTTGCCCGACTCGCCGAGCCGCTTGATGAAGTCGTCGGCGCCGGGCACCGGCCGCCCCTCGTGGACCAGGACGCCGTCCATGTCGGACAGCCAGAAGTCGATCCGCTTACGCTCGGTCACGCGGCCATCGTACCGAGCGCGGCTCATCGACTTTCCCCCCGGTACGTGAACAATGTTCTTCATGTCGTTCACTGAATCCGCGCTGGACATGCGGGACGAACTCGTCCGCCTCCGTCACTCGCTGCACACCACGCCGGAGCTGGGGCTCATGCTGCCGCGCACCCAGGAGAAGGTGCTGGCGGCGCTCGACGGGCTGCCGCTGGAGATCACCCTCGGCACCCGGCTCAGCTCCGTCACGGCGGTGCTGCGGGGCGGGCGGCCGGGCCCGGCCGTCCTGCTGCGCGGTGACATGGACGCGCTGCCGGTCGCCGAGCGCAACGACCTGCCCTACCGCTCGCAGATCGCCGGCCAGATGCACGCGTGCGGCCACGACCTGCACACCGCGATGCTCGCCGGGGCGGCGCACCTGCTGAGCGCCCGCCGGGAGGAGCTCGCCGGGGACGTGATCTTCATGTTCCAGCCGGGCGAGGAGGGGCACGAGGGCGCCAAGCACATGATCGAGGAGGGCGTGCTCGACGCGGCGGGCGAGCGGCCGGTGGCGGCGTACGGGATGCATGTCGTCTCCTCGATGCTGCCGCTGGGGCTGTTCGCGTCGCGGCCGGGGCCGATCATGGCGGCGGCGGACGTGTTCCAGGTGACGGTCAAGGGGCGCGGCGGGCACGGCTCCAGCCCGCACCGGGCGCTGGACCCGATCCAGGCGGGCTGCGAGATGGTGGCGGCGATCCAGTCGATGGTGACGCGCACGTTCGACGTGTTCGACCCGGTGGTGGTGACGGTGGGCAGCTTCCACGGCGGCTCGGCCGACAACGTGATCCCGGACGAGGCGGTCTTCCAGGCGACGGTGCGCACGTTCAGCCCGGGCAACCGGACGCTGGTGAAGCGGCGGCTGGTGGAGGTCGTCGAGGGCGTGGCGGCGGCGCACGCACTGGGCGTGGAGACCTCCTTCGGCATGGGCTACCCGGTGACGGTGAACGACCCGGTGGAGGCCGGGTTCGCCGGGCGCACGGCCGACGGGCTGTTCGGGCCCGGCCGTTTCTTCGTCCCGCCGCAGCCGGTGATGGGGTCGGAGGACTTCTCGTACGTGCTGGAGGCGGTGCCGGGGGCGTTCGTGTTCCTGGGGGCGTGCCCGCCGGGGCTGGACCCGGCGACGGCGGCCTACAACCACTCGCCGGAGGCGCTGTTCGACGACGCGGTGCTGCCCGACGGGGCGGCGCTGTACGCCTCGCTGGCCCACGAGCGGCTGGCCCTGGCCGCCGCGGACCCGGCCGCCGCGGCCGATGCGGGCCTGGGCGGTTGACCGGCCCGGGCCGATGAGGTCCCGGCCGCTCGCGCTGGTCGAGCGGCCGGTTCCGGTGGCCGGGCCGGGCGAGGTGCTGGTGCGCGTGGAGGCGTGCGGGGTGTGCCGCACGGACCTGCACCTGGCCGAGGGCGACCTGCGGCCGAGGCGGCCGCTGACGGCGCCGGGCCACCAGGCGGTCGGCCGGGTGGTGCGGCCGGGAGGCGGCGACGGCGGGCGGGTCGGGGTGGCGTGGCTGCGCTCGACGTGCGGGCGCTGCCGCCAGTGCGCGCGCGGCCTGGAGAACCTGTGCCCGGAGTCCGCCTACACGGGGTGGGACGCCGACGGCGGGTTCGCCGAGTACCTGACCGCTCCGGCCGCGTACGTGTACCCGCTGCCGGAGGACGCGCCCGCCGAGACGCTGGCGCCGCTGCTGTGCGCCGGCATCGTCGGCTACCGGGCGCTGCTGCGCTGCGACCTGCCCGAGGGCGGCAGGCTGGGCGTGTACGGGTTCGGCGCGTCGGCGCACCTGACCGCCCAGGCCGCGATCGCGCGCGGGGCGGTGGTGCACGTGGTGACCCGCTCGCCGGCGGCCCGCGCGCTGGCGCTGGAGCTGGGCGCGGCCTCGGCCGGCGACCGGCCGCCCGAGCCGCTGGACTCGGCCATCCTGTTCGCGCCCAGCGGAGACCTGGTGCCGGTGGCGCTGGAGGCGCTGGATCGGGGCGGCACGCTGGCCGTCGCCGGCATCCACCTGACGGACGTCCCGCCGCTGGACTACGAGCGGCACCTGTTCCAGGAGCGCACGCTGCGCAGCGTCACGGCCAACACCCGCGCGGACGGGCGGGCGTATCTGGCGCTGGCGGCCGAGCGCCCGCCGGTCGTGAAAACCGTCCCGTACGCCTTCGAGGAGGCGGACCGGGCGCTCGCCGATCTGGCAACCGGGCAGGTCAGCGGCGCTGCCGTGCTCCGCATAGGCTGATGGCCCCCGGGTGGAGACGAGCGCCATCCGAGCGGGTGATGAAGGAAAGTTACATTAGCCTCACAACATCTGGAGATTATTGACGCGCCCCCGGCGCGATCGTAGGGTCCGGACAACCCCTACAGATCCTCAACAGGTTCGACACCCCCGGAGCGGCAGATGAAGCGACTAGCAGCGGTAGTGGCGTTGCTGGGTCTTGCCACCGCCACAGCGTGCAGCGGCGGCGAAGGCACCACCAACACGTCAGGTTCGTCCGGCGGCGGTGGCGGCCTGTTCACCACGATCGACGTGAACCGGCCCGGCCTGGAGCCGTCGGCCCCGCCCAACCCGTACGCCCCCAAGGGCAACTCGTTCTCCGCCTTCAACTCGATGAAGCTCGGCTGGGTCAAGAACCACCTGACGGACCCGAACGTGGCGCTGCCGGGCCTGGCCGCGAGCTGGGAGATCGCCCCGGACAACTCCTCCATCACGCTGAAGCTCCAGCCCAACGCCAAGTGGTCCGACGGCAAGCCGGTCACCGCGCAGGACGTGCAGCTTTCCATCGGCATCGCCTACACCGTCGGCAGCACGGCCTTCGCCGTGACGCCCGGCGCGGCGGGCGCGGCCGGTGAGGTCACCGTGGTCGACGACAAGACGCTGAAGATCACCCAGAACATGGACAACCCCAGTCCGAAGTTCGCGCGCGGCGTCCTCGACACCACGGTCGTGCCCGCGCACGTGTGGAGCAGCGTCCTGCCCGCCGACTTCTGGGACAAGATCAAGACCGCCCGCGGCGAGGGCGCCGACGCCGAGAAGGCCCGCGAGGAGATCACCGGCCTGGGCGAGAAGGTGCTCGCGTTCGCGCCGCAGAAGGACGTCTCGGCCGGCCCGTTCGTGCTGGAGCGGGTCAACCCCGGCGAGGCGCTGCTGGTCAAGAACAAGAACTTCTTCAACGCCGCCAACGTCGCGCCCGACCAGGTGAAGTTCCTCAACTACACCGGCAACGAGCAGATCTGGAACTACCTGACCTCCGGCAAGCTCGACCACTCCGGCTTCGTCGCCGCCCCCACCGACGTGATGAACCGCATCAAGGCGGCGCCGGGCAGCGAGGTCATCAAGGGCTACTCGCCGGTCGCCGTCGGCCTGGCGTTCAACCAGAGCAAGAAGCCGTACGACAACGTGCACGTGCGCCGCGGCCTGGCCCACCTGATCAACCGCGAGGAGGTCACGAAGGTCGCCTCGCCCGAGGGCGGCACCGCGGCCACCACGACCAGCGGCATCCACCAGAAGGCCGCCCAGGCCTGGATCCCCGAGACCGTCCCGCAGCTCGAGCCCTACGCTCCCGACCTGGCCAAGGCCGAGGAGGAGTTCAAGAAGGCCGGCCTGCAGAAGAAGGACGGCAAGTGGGCCCTGGCCGACGGCACGCCGTGGAAGGTCTCCATGCACGCGCCGTCCGGCTTCTCCGACTGGCTGTCGGCGCAGGAGAACATCAAGAGCCAGCTCATCAAGGGCGGCGTCGACGCCGAGGTCGTCACGACCACCGACTACCCGCTCTACCTGGAGGAGCTGGCCGCCGGCAAGTACGACGCGGGCTTCTGGCTGATGGCGCTCGGCCCCGCGCCGTACGACATCTTCCAGCGCCTCTACGGCGCCTCCAACGGCTGGACGAACGTCCAGGGCAAGGTGTCGCACTCCGCGCCCGGCAAGAACGGCAACTGGATGGGCGGCCCCGAGGAGATCGAGGTCGACGGCGAGAAGATCAACCCCGGTGAGCTGACCGGCGAGCTCAACTCGGCCACCGCCGAGGAGGCCAAGCCGATCATGGCCAAGCTGGCCAAGGCCGCCAACCAGGACCTGCCCGTCATCCAGCTCTGGGACTACGTCAACACCCAGTTCGTCAACAACAGCCGCTTCACCGGCTGGCCGCACGATGACGAGATCCTCCGCCTGGGCACCGGTGTGCTCGCCTCCGGTGTGTGGATCCAGGCTGGCATGATCAAGTCGAAGAAGTAATCCATGACGGTCATCGCACGCCGACTCGCGGGCCACCTGGCCCGCGGGTTCGTCATGATCCTCGTCGTCGCCACGATCAGCTTCTTCATCATCAACAACATCCCCGGCGACCCCCTGGCGGCACGCTTCGAGAAGCTCGTCGAGCAGGGCATGTCGCCGGAGGCAGCGGCGCAGGCGGTCAAGGTGCTGTACGGGTTCCAGCCCGACGGCACGATGTGGCAGCAGTACGTCGACTACATGAGCGGGCTGCTCCGCCTCGACCTCGGCGAGTCCGTCACCAGGCCGGGCACCCCGGTGCTGGACGTCCTCGGCGAGAAGGCCAAGTGGACCGTTCTACCGGTGCTGGCCGGGACGCTGCTGAGCTTCCTCGTCGGCATCATCCTCGGCGTCTACGCGGCCATCAAGCGCACCGGCAAGCTCGGTGACGCGCTGGCCATCTCCGGCTCGCTGCTGCACGGCATCCCGCAGTACGTGCTCGCCATGCTGCTCGTGGTCATCTTCTCCACGCTGATCCCGCTGTTCCCCGCCGACGGGCCCGTGGACATCCTGTTCGAGCCGGGCTTCAACGCCGGCTACATCGGCTCGCTCGTCGAGCACGCGGTGCTGCCGGTCGTCACCTACGCGCTGTCGGCCTACGGCGGCTGGATCCTGGCGATGAAGTCCAGCGTGGTCACCGTGCTGGGCGACGACTTCATCCTGGCCAGCGAGCTGCGCGGGATGAAGCGCTCGATCGTCTTCCGCTACATCGCGCGCAACGCGATCCTGCCGCTGTTCACGATCCTGGCGCTCTCGCTCGGCCTGCTCATGGGCGGCGCGGTCTTCATCGAGAAGATCTTCAACTACCCGGGGCTCGGGCTGCTGCTCATCGACAGCGTCAACGAGCGCGACTACGCCACGATGGGCGGCGCGTTCCTGCTGATCACGGTCGCGGTCATCGTCGCCAACATCGTGGCCGACCTGTTCTACACGGTCATCGACCCGCGGGTGCGCGGCGGAGAGGAGGCGGCATGAGCGCCACGCTCATCCCGGAGTCGGCGTCGGCCGCCGGGACCATGCGCCGCAACTTCTGGCGCGGCGTGTGGCGGGTGATGAAGCGCAAGCCGAGCCGGATGGCCGGGGTGGTCATCGTCGTCGGCTTCGCCTTCATGGGCGTGTTCGGGCCGATGTTCTACCCCGACCACCTGCCGGGCGACATCAACCAGATCACCAAGCCGCCGAGCTGGGAGCACTGGTTCGGCACCGACCCGCAGGGCCGCGACGTGCTCGCGCTGGTCATCACCGGCTCGCGGTACGTGCTGCTGTGCGCGGCGGTGACCGCGGTCATCACGGTCGTCGCCGGCACCGCGATCGGGCTGTTCTCCGGCTTCAAGCGGGGCCGCTGGGACACCGTGCTCATGCGGATCACCGACATGAAGCTCACCATCCCCGGCCTGCCGCTGCTGCTGGTCCTGGCGACCGTGTGGAAGTTCGGCAGCCCGATGCAGATGGGCCTGGTGCTCGGCCTGCTCGGCTGGGGCGGCGTGGCCCGGGCGGTGCGCGCGCAGACGCTGTCGCTGCGTGAGCGCGGCTTCATCGAGGCGGCGCGCGGGCTGGGCCTGTCCACGACGCACATCGTGAGCAAGGAACTGCTGCCCAGCATGGCCCCGTACATCGCGATGAACATGCTCATCTCGGTGACCGGAGCCGTCTACGCCCAGGTGGGCCTGTTCTTCCTCGGCGTCCTGCCGTACGAGTCGGACAACTGGGGCGTGATGCTCAACCTGGCCGTGTTCCAGGCGGGCGCCATGATCCAGCCGAACGCGCTCGGCTACCTGCTGGCGCCGCTGCTGGCGATCCTGCTGCTCACGCTCGGCATCGTGCTCGTGGTCGACGCCATGGACGAGATCTTCAACCCCCGGCTGCGTGAGGAGTAGCAGTGGCGGAACAAGCGCCGGGAGTGCGCATCGGCGGCCTCACGGTCGTCTACAAGACGCCGGCGGGCGAGCTGCCCGCCGTGCGGGACGTCAGCCTGACCCTGGAGCCCGGCTCGATCACCGGCATCGTCGGCGAGTCCGGGTCGGGCAAGTCGACGCTGGCCCTGTCCCTGCTGAACGCGGTGCAGCCGCCCGGCCGGATCTCCGCCGGCTCGGTGGAGATCGACGGGCTCGGCGACGTGGCCGCCCTCAAGGGCGAGGAGCTGCGCAAGGCCAGGGGCCGCCACATCGGCTACGTCTTCCAGGCGGCGCAGAACTCCCTCAACCCGCTCAAGACGGTCGGCAAGCAGTTGCTCGACCTGGGCCGCTCGCACGGCGTGGAGGACCTGCGCGGCCTGGTGCGCGACGCCAAGGAGCTGCTGGGCCGGATGGGCCTGGACGGCGCCCGGGTGCTCGACTCGCACCAGCACGAGCTGTCGGGCGGCATGCGCCAGCGCGTCGGCATCATGCTGGCGCTGGTGCTCAACGCCCACCTGGTGGTGCTGGACGAGCCGACGACCGCGCTCGACATGATCACGCAGGCCAACATCCTCAAGATCGTCCGTGAGGTGCACGCCGAGCGCGGCCTGACCACGCTGGTGATCACGCACGACATCGGCGTGGTGGCCGAGGTCGCCGACCGGCTCGCCGTCATGTACGGCGGGCGGCTGGTCGAGCAGGGCCCCACCCGCGAGGTGCTGGGCAGGCCGAGCCACCCCTACACCAAGGGCCTGATCAACGCCATCCCCCGGCTGGTCGGCGACATCGACGAGGCGCGGGCGCTGCCCGGCCGCCCGCCGACGCTGGCCACCGTGCCCAAGCAGGGCTGCGTGTTCCGGGAGCGGTGCGCGCTGCGGATGGACGTCTGTGACACCGTCGACCCCGAGGCCGTCGCGCACGGCCCGAGGATCGTCGCCTGCCATGCGGTGACCGTGAAGGAGCACGCGTGATTACCGGGACCGGCATCGTCAAGACCTTCAAGCAGCGCGGCAACGTGCTCGCCGGGCGGGAGGTGCGGGCGCTGCGCGGCGTCGACTTCGCCATCCCCAAAGGAGGCGCCGCCTCGTTCATCGGCGAGTCCGGCTGCGGCAAGACCACGCTGGGCCGGATCATCGCCGGGCTGGAGTCCTACGACGAGGGCGAGGTGGTCATCGACGGCACGGCGATGTCCGGCCTGAAGCCCAAGCAGCGCCAGCCGCACTTCCGCAAGATCCAGATGATCCACCAGGACCCGTACTCGGCGCTGAACCCCACCCGCACCGTCCACCAGACGCTGTTCGCGCCGCTGAGCCTGCGCGCCAAGCAGACCGGCCGGTCGAAGGGGTGGATCGAGGAGCGGGCCGCCGAGGTGCTGTCGCTGGTCGGCCTCGACCCGGGCAGCGTGCTGGCCCGCTACCCGCACCAGCTGTCGGGCGGCATGCGCCAGCGGGTCGTCATCGCCCGCGCGCTGACGGTCGACCCGGAGATGCTCGTCGCCGACGAGGCCGTCTCCATGATCGACGTCTCGCTCCGGCTGGGCATCCTGGCGCTGCTGAAGGACCTGCGCGAGCGGCTCGGGGTGAGCGTCCTGTTCATCACCCACGACGTGGCCACCGCGCGGTACATCGGCGACGACGGCGAGCTGTACGTGATCTACCGGGGCCAGGTCGTCGAGCGCGGCGCCGTGGACACCGTGATCGCCGATCCCGTCCACCCGTACACGCAGTCGCTGCTGTCGGCGATCCCGGTGCTGCACGGCCTGGAGCGGCCGGGCGAGCAGCCGGTCGTCCCGCTGTCGTCGCTGGACGCGACCGGCGACGACACCGGCTGCCTGTTCGCGAGCCGGTGCCCGTTCCGCGGCGAGCGCTGCGACGAGCGCCCGCTGCTGCAGGTCAGCGAGGGCTTCCCGCAGGAGCACGCCTGCTTCTACCCCGAGCGCCGCAGCGTCATCGCCCGCCCGCTGAGCGAGGTGTGACCGTGCCCTCCTCCCCTGACACGTCCCGGCCGCTGCCGGACGTGCGCGTGGTGGCGGACCCCGGCGACGCGGAGCTCGCCGCGGCCGGGGAGGTGGCGCGCGCGGCCCTGACGCTCGACGCCGGGGAGGCGCCCGCCCTGGTCCGCCGGCTGGCGGCCCCGCCCGCGGGCCGCCGCTGGACCGCGCTGCTGACCGACGGCGGCGTCGCGCTGGCCTCCGTGTCGGGCAGGGACCCGGGCGTCGGCCACATCGACCTGCTGGCCGTGCACCCGGACCGCCAGGGCGAGGGGCGCGGCCGGGCGCTGGCACGCGCGGCGGAGGACTGGCTGCGCGGGCAGGGCGCCCGGCGCGCCGTCTTCGCCGGCAACCCGCCCTGCTACGCCTGGCCCGGCATCGACGTGCGCTACACCGCCGCCGCCTGCCTGGCCGAGAGCCTCGGCTACGAGCAGGCCCGCGTCGCCTGGAACATGACCGCCGACCTGTCGGCCGACCTGTCCACCGGCGACGACGTGCGCCGCCTGGCCGGGCAGGGCGTGAGCGTGCACGCCACGGGCGCCGACCGCGAGCGGGTCGTGGCCTTCGCCCGCGAGCACTGGAACGAGAACTGGGCCTGGGAGGTGGCCAACGCCGCCGGCGTGCACCACGCCGAGCGTGACGGCCGCGTCCTCGGGTTCGCCGCCTGGGGCGCCCGCCCGTCGTGGTTCGGCCCCATGGGCACCGCGCCGGAGGCGCGCGGCCTGGGCGTGGGCGGGGTGCTGCTGCGCCGCTGCCTGGCCGACCAGCGCGCCGCCGGCCAGCGGACCGCCCAGATCGGCTGGGTCGGTCCGCTGCGGTTCTACTCGCGCGCCGTCGGCGCCCGGGCCGAGAGGGTCTTCTGGCTGTACGGGCGCGAACTGGCGTGAGGTCACCCGTAGAGCAGTGGCCCGCCGGGGGGTGCGGGGTCGGGGCAGAGCTCACGCGGGTCCCGCCCCTCCTCAAGGCACCTGGTCAGCGAGTCGGAGCCCCACAGGTGGTCCATGAACAGCTCGGGCCCCCACCAGACCAGGTCGTCCGGGTAGAGCGTGCGGGCCACGTGCAGCATCGACAGCCCCGTCAGCACCGGCCGGAACGCCTCCCGGTCGTGCACGTGGAGCTGGACGCCGCGTACGGCGGTGCCCGCGTGCTTGTGGAAGGTCGGCGTGAACCAGGTGTCCCTGAACCGCACCCCGGGCAGGTCCAGCGCCGCCAGCGCGGGCTGGAAGCGCTCGTCCACGTACGGCGCGCCGACCAGCTCGAAGGGCCGGGTGGTGCCGCGCCCCTCGGAGAACCCGGTGCCCTCGAACAATCCGGTGCCGGGGTAGACGAGGGCCGTGTCGGGGGTGGGCATGTTGACCGACGGCATCACCCAGGGCAGGCCCGTGTCGGCGTGGGACATCTCCCGCCGCCAGCCCTCCATCGTGACGACCCGCAGGTCCAGGTCGAAGCCGAACAGCGTGGCCAGTTCCCCGGCGGTCCTGCCGTGCCGCACCGGCAGCGGGAAGCGGCCGACGAAGCTGGCGAAGGCCGGGTCGAGCAGCGGGCCCTCGGTGATGGTTCCGCCGAGCGGGTTCGGCCGGTCGAGGACGACGAACCGCAGGCCCAGCCGGCTGGCCGAGGCCATCAGGTCGTACATCGTCCAGACGTAGGTGTAGAAGCGGGCTCCGACGTCGGCGATGTCGAACACGAGCGTGTCCACGCCGGAACGGGCGACGATCTCGTCCAGCGCCTCGCCGGACGCCTTGTGCGTGTCGAACAGCGGCAGGCCGGTCCGCAGGTCGACGGGGTCCTGCTCGCTCCCGTCCGCCTGGGCGGTGCCCCTGATGCCGTGCTCGGGGCCGAACAGCGCCGTCAGCGGCGTGCCGGCGGCCAGCAGGGCCTCGGCGGTGGGGGTCAGGTCGGGCAGAACCCCGGTGGGGTTGGTGATCAGGCCGAGGCGTGCTCCGGCCGCCAGCGAAGGATCCGCGGCCAGCCGTTCAGCTCCGGTGCGTACGTATGACATGAACCCATTGTCTGAAAGATATTTACAAGAGAGAAGTAAAGGGTGGAAATTAGCGTCATGATTGATCCG
Organism: Nonomuraea sp. NPDC023979; assembly: GCF_040639085.1. Lineage (NCBI taxonomy): Bacteria > Bacillati > Actinomycetota > Actinomycetes > Streptosporangiales > Streptosporangiaceae > Nonomuraea > Nonomuraea sp. NPDC023979. The sequence goes on along the minus strand of NZ_JBEZZG010000024.1, from coordinate 20,434 downwards.
CTACCCGAGCTGTCCACCGAGCAGAGCGACCCCCGTTACAGCCAGATCGACCGGCTGCCGACGGCGCAGCTCGCCAGGCTGATGAACCAGGCCGACGCGGCCGTGCCCGCCGCCGTCGCGGTGGCCATCCCGGCCATCTCCGACGCCATCGACGCGATCTCCGCGCGGATGGCCAAGGGCGGCAGGCTCCTGTACGTGGGCGCGGGCACGTCCGGCAGGCTCGCCGTGCTCGACGCCTCCGAGTGCCCGCCGACCTTCGGCACCGACCCCGAGCTCGTGGTGGGGATCATCGCCGGAGGCCCCGACGCCCTGACCCGCTCCATCGAGGGCGCCGAGGACGACACCGCGGCGGGCGCGGCCGCGCTCGCCGAGCTGGAAGTGGGCGAGCTCGACTCCGTGGTGGGCGTGTCGGCCAGCGGGCGTGCCCCGTTCGTGCTCGGCGCGCTGGCCGAGGCCGCCCGCCGGGGCGCACTCACCGCCGCCCTGTCGTGCAACGACGGCGCGCCGCTGTCGGCCGCCGCCGAGCACGCCATCGAGGTCGTCGTCGGCCCCGAGGTGGTGACCGGCTCGACCCGGCTCAAGGCGGGCACCGCGCAGAAGCTGGTGCTCAACATGATCTCGACCATCTCGATGGTGCGCCTCGGACGCACGTACGGGAACAAGATGATCGAGATGTCGGCCATGAACAGCAAGCTCGCCGGCCGGGCGGTGCGCATGGTGAGCGACATCACCGGCGCCGACCACGACGCGGCGGGCAAGGCGCTGGACGCGGCGGGCGGGCACGCGAAGATCGCCGTCGTCATGCTCAAGCACGGGCTGGACGCCGACGGCGCCCGTGCGCTGCTGGAGTCGCACGGCGAGCGCCTCAGCGACGCGCTGAGCTGACCGAAGCACCACACGGGCCATCACGTACGGGCCATCGCATACGGGCCATCACATACGGGGAGGTGTGAGGGGATGTCCGACCGGCTGGAGGCGATCCTCGCGGAGGGGGTGCCGGGCGTGTGCCCGGCCGCGGTCGCGCTCATCGCCGTGGACGGCGCGGTCGTGGCGTCCGCCGCCGCCGGGGAGCTCGTCCGCTACAGCGACGCGGACTTCACGCTCGCCGGCGACAGGCCGCCGGCCCGCCGTGACTCGATCTTCGACCTGGCGTCGATCAGCAAGCTGTTCACCACGGCGGCCATCCTGTCGCTGGCCGAGGACGGCCTGCTGGACCTCGACGAACCGGTGGCGACCTGGCTGCCGGGCCGCGACGCGCGGATCACCCTGCGCCGGCTGCTGACCCACACGGCGGGCCTGCAGCCGATCCGCCGCATCGACCTGGAGCTGCCCGACGCCAGCCCCGGCACCCGCATGGCGGCCATGATCGACACGCCCGTCACCGCGCCGGTGGGCGGCCCGTACCTGTACACGGACGTGGGCATGATCATGGCGGGCCGGGTCGCCGAGGTGGCCGGCGGCGCCCCGCTCGACGCGCTGGTCGCCGCCCGCGTCACCGGCGTCCTGGGCCTGGCCGACACCGGCTACCGGCCCGCCGAGCTCCACCGCGTCGCCGCCACCGAGTGGAAGCCGGAACGCCCGGGTCCCGGCTGCGTGCGCGGCGAGGTGCACGACGAGACCTCCTACGCGCTCGGCGGCGTCGCGGGCCACGCCGGCGTCTTCGGCACCGCCGACGACGTGCTCGCGCTCGGCGAGTCCCTGCGCCTCGGCGGCGCCTCCCCCGGCGGGCGGCCGCTGCTGCGGCGGGAGAGCGTGGCCGAGATGCTGCGCGACCAGGGGGCGGAAGGGGCGCCGTTCCGGCACGGCCTGGGCGTGCGCATCGGCGACCCGGGCATCGTCGGGCCGCTGGCGGGCGCGTTCGGGCACTCCGGGTTCACCGGGACCTCGCTGGTCGTCTCGCCGCCGCACGGGCTGACGGTGGTGCTGCTCACCAACGCCGTCCACCCGGTGCGCGGGCGCGACGGCATCCGCGCCCTGCGCCACGCCGTGGCCGCCGAAGCCCTCCGCCTCGCCGGCTGACCCGCCTCGCTGCCCGGCCCCGCTGCCCGGGCCCGCTGCCCGGCCCGCCCGTCGCGGGCCGGACGTAGCCTGGGACGGACGGCGAAAGGAGGGGCGCCCATGCCCGTACAGCTCAACCACACCATCGTGGAGGCCCGCGACCGCGACGCCACCGCCCGCTTCCTGGTGGACGTCCTCGGACTGCAGCCCGCCGGCGAGTTCGGCCCGTTCCGCGTCGTCGAGCTCGCCAACGGCGTCTCCCTCGACGTCATCCAGGCGGACGGCGACGTGCACCCGCAGCACTACGCCTTCCTCGTGAGCGAGGCGGAGTTCGACGAGATCTGGGCCCGGATCAAGGACCGCGGCCTCACCTACTGGGCCGACCCGTACCACCGGCACGCGGGCCGCATCAACACCAACGACGGCGGCCGCGGCCTCTACTGGCTCGACCCGAACGGCCACAACCTGGAGATCATCACCGTCCCCTACGGAGGCTGACCCCCGCGCCTACCGGTGCGGGGCGAGCGCCTCCAGGGCCTCCTCGGCGCGCCGCATCGCCTCTCCGGCGTCCAGCTCGACGTGGGCGGTGTCGAAGTTGAGGTCGTGGAAGACGTCCGTGACGCCCTCGGCCTCCAGGGCGGCGACGTCGGCGCGGATCTGCTCGAAGGTGCCGGTGAGGAGCCGCCGACCGGCCCCGGCCCCGGCGCGGACCCGGGTGACGCCCCGGCAGACGAACCGCAGCGCGGCCGGGTCCCGGCCGGCCCGCTCGGCGGCCTCCTTGACGACGGCCACGCGCGGCCCGATCTCCGACAGGTTCTCCCGGCTGGAGCTGACCCAGCCGTCGGCGAGCCGCCCGGCCCGCCGCAGCGCCACGTCGGCGGTGCCGCCGAGCAGCAGCGGCGGGACGGGCGACGGCTTGGGGTCGACGTGCGAGGGCGGGACGCGGTAGAACTCGCCCTGGTGCGCCACCACGTCGTCGGTCCACGCCTTGCGCAGCACCTCGACGAACTCCTCCCCGCGCCGCCCGCGCCCTTCGAAGCCGACGCCCGCGGACTCGAACTCCTCCGGCACCCAGCCGAGCCCGAGCCCCGCGGTGAGCCGCCCGCCGGAGACGGCCTGGAGGGTGGCGAGCTGCTTGGCCAGCGCGACGGGCTGCAGGAAGGCGTTGACGACGGCGACGCCGAGCCGGACGGTCCGGGTGATCCCGGCCAGGTAGGCGAGCGTCACGAGCGGGTCGTGGACGCTGCGGTAGGTCGCGCCCATCGGGTGCCCGACCGGGTAGAGCACCCGCTGGAACGTCCACAGCTCGTGGTAGCCGAGCTCCTCGGCCCGGACGGCGACGCGGCGCATGTTCGCGGGCGTGGCCCAGGCTCCGGACTGCGGCACGGCGAAACCGGTTCTCATGGACGACCTCCGAGGCGGGCGGACAGGAATCAGAACCCCTGCGGAGCAGCGTAGAGGCCCGCGCCCGGCGGGCTTGCAGGGCGGGCAGGCGGACGGGCCCGGCGGCCGGACGGGCCGGGGGAGGCGTGGGCGGAAGGTCCTAGGCTGTACGGATGGGTCTGGAGGCTGAGCTGGCGGTTGTCGCGGGCGCGTACGGGGGGACGGGCGAGCCCGTGCTGCACCCGACGCGGACCGACGTGGTGGTGTTACGCCGCGGTGAGGTCGTGGTGAAGGCGCACTCCGCGCGGGACGACGTGGAGGCGCTGCGGCCCCGGCTGCGGGCGACGGCGTCGGCGGCGCTGACCGGGGTGATGCTGGCGCCGCTGGAGCCGGAGGTGCTGACGGTGGCGGGCCGCGCGGTGTCGGTGTGGCCGGCGGGCCGCCCGATCGGCCAGGACGAGACGGAGTCGGCCCCGTGGGAGGAGGGGGCCAGGCTGCTGGCCCGGCTGCACGCCGTGCCCCTCACGGTGGTGCCGGCGCTGCCGCCGGCCGGAGGTCCGGCGCGGGCGGCGCGCGCGGTGCGGCGGATGACCGGCGACGGGCCGGTGGAGAGCCTGGTGCGGCGGGCGTTCGCGGAGCTGCCGGAGCCGGAGCCGGGGCCCGGCCTGCTGACGCACGGCGACTGGCATCTGGGCCAGCTCGTGCGCCGCGACCGCTGGCTGCTCATCGACGTGGACGACCTGGGGGTCGGCGACCCGGCGTGGGACCTGGCCAGACCGGCCGCCTGGTATGCCGCGGGGTTACTGGATCCTGTCGTCTGGGATCGGTTCCTGGGCGCGTACCTCGGCTCGGGCGGACCGGCGCTGGGCGGCGGCGAGGACCCGTGGCGGCGCCTGGACCTGCCCGCCCGCGCGGTCACCGTCCAGCTGGCCGCCGTGGCGGTCGTCAACGCCGCCAGGGACGGCCGGGAACTGGATGAGGTCGAGCATTCGTTGGTCGAGTCGTGCAACAGAATCGTCACAGCGCGAGGGCGTTGCGCGCGGTAGGTTTTGCTCAGAACCACGAGGCCAAGGAGAGCGACTAGATGCAGTGCCCGAAGTGCCGCGGCAACATGCGGACATATGAGCGCAACGGCGTCCACATCGAGCAGTGCGACAACTGCCGTGGGATCTTCCTGGACTACGGCGAGCTCGAGACTCTGACGCAGATGGAGTCGGCCTACCACGCCGCTCCCCCGCCTCCCGCGCCCGGCGGCCCCGCGTGGGGCGCCCCGCCGCGTGGCGGCCACCCGGGCGGCCACTACGGTCACCACCGCCAGCGCAGCTGGGTGGGGATGCTGTTCTCCAGCTGACCGGCCTCCAGCTTACCGGCGCGACCTCGCCGGCACAGGGCCGCGCGCTCCGGCGCGCGGCCCTCGCGTTTCCGGCCGCATGCGGCCGGGTTCTAGCCGGGGAAGTCGTCGGGGTCGACCTGGCTCGTCCTGGCGTTGCCGCCGGAGATGGAGTGCAGCGTGATGCGCCAGTCGTGCCAGAGGATCTGCGTCGAGGTGTAGGTGGTCTTGAACTTCACCGACTTCTGGAAGCGCGAGAAGCTGCAGTCGCGGGTGAAGGCCCGGCTCTTGCCGTCCCAGTCGACGCCGTGCGTGAAGTAGATCCGGTACGTGCCGTCACGCATGCCGGGGATCTTGAACTTGGACTTCTTGCGCACGTAGACGCTGATGACCTTGGACTTGCCGCGCAGCACGTTGACGACGGCGTCGCGCCGGGTGCCGTTGTGGATCTGCAGCGAGCTGCGCCCGCCGAGGCCGCTCTTGCGCAGGTAGTGGCCGTTGCCGAGCCGCCTGGTCTTCTTCCCGGCGGCCTTGACCGACACCACGTCCGCCGGATAGCCGCCGGCCTCCTGCAGGGTCTCGCCGGCCTCGTCGAGGGCGCCGAGCGCGCCGCGGACGTCGGTGAGCACGGCCGAGGAGGTGCACAGGTCCGAGCCGACCTTCCCGGTCGCGCCGCCGAGCCCGGCGGCCAGGTCGCGCATGCTGGTCACGTACGCGTCGTGCTGGGCGCGGACCTCGGCGGGCGGCTGGAGGGCGGCGAGCTCCTCGGCGGCGCCGAGCATCTTCTCCTCCGCCTTGCCCACCCGCTCGCGCAGGCTCTTGAGGCCGCGCGCGGAGGCCACGGACTTGATCGCGTCGCTCAGCGCGTCGTGCCGGGTGCCGAGCTCGCCCTTGTAGGCGTCGGCGGTGAGCGCGGCGAGACTGGGGCTGGGCGAGCCGGCGCCGCCGGGGCCGCCCGCGGTGCCGCTCAACCGCGGCGAGCCGCCGCTCAGGGAGGGCGCGGAGGTGCACGCGCCGAGCGTGAGGGTCGCCAGCGCGAGAACGCACGTGATCATCCGGGGGGCAGCCACCTGCCACACTATCGCCCGCTTCCTCCCGGGACGTCAATTGCGTTATCGACTGGAACGGGGCAACCGGCCTAGAGTCTGCCTCACATCCCCCACAGGAGGTCCAGGCAATGTCCAGCATCCCCGCCCTGCTGCTCGACCGGATCGCGGCCACCCCCGACGCCGAGGCGTACCGTTACCCCTCGGGTGACGGCTGGACGTCGATGACCTGGCGACAGACCGGTGACCGGGTGCGGGAGCTGGCGCTCGGCCTGGCGAAGCTGGGCGCGGGGCCGGGCGCCCGGGTCTCGATCCTCTGCTCGACCCGGGTGGAGTGGATCCTGTGCGACCTGGCGGTGCTGTCGACGGGCGCGGCGACGACGACGATCTACCCGTCCAACACGGCGGCGGAGTCGGCGTTCGTCATCACCGACTCCGGCAGCACGATCGTCATCGCGGAGAACGACGAGCAGGTGGCCAAGCTCCGGTCGGTGCGCAAGGAGCTGCCGGACGTCACCCACGTGGTGGTGATCGACGGCGAGGCCGGCGACGACGGCTGGGTGGTCACGCTCGACTCCGTACGCGCCGCCGGCAGCGAGAGTGAAGGCGACTACGACGCGATGGTGGCGGCGATCGGCGCCGACGACGTGGCCACGCTCATCTACACCTCCGGCACCACCGGCCGGCCCAAGGGCGTGGTGCTCACCCACGACAACTGGCTGTACGCGGCGGGCGCGGTCCGCGAGATCGACCTGCTGTCGGGCGCGGACCTGCACTTCCTGTGGCTGCCGCTGTCGCACTCGTTCGGCAAGCTGCTGGAGGTCGTGATGCTCGGCGAGGGCGTGCCGACCGCGATCGACGGCCGCCTCGACCGGATCGCCGACAACCTGGGCGCGCTGCGGCCGACGTTCATGGCGGCGGCCCCGCGCATCTTCGAGAAGATCCACAACACGGTCGCCGCCACCCAGCAGCGCGAGGGCGGCGTCAAGCTCAAGATCTTCAACTGGGCCAAGGCGACGGGCGTCCGCGTGGTGCGGGCCCGCCAGCGCGGCGCGTCCATCCCGCTGACGACCCGGCTGGAGTACGCGCTGGCCGACCGGCTGGTGTTCGGCAAGCTGCGGGCCAGGTTCGGCGGCCGGATCCGCTTCTTCATCTCGGGGGCGGCGCCGCTGTCGCAGGACATCGCCGAGTTCTTCGACGCGGCCGGGCTGACGATCCTGGAGGGCTACGGCCTGACCGAGTCGTCGGCGGGCAGCTTCCTCAACCGGCCCGACAGCGTCAGGTTCGGCACGGTGGGGCTGCCGCTGCCGGGCACCGAGGTGCGCATCGCCGAGGACGGCGAGGTGCTGATCGGCGGGCGCGGCATCATGCGCGGCTACCACGGCCTGCCGGAGGAGACGGCCGAGGCGCTGGACGACGGCTGGCTGCGCACCGGCGACATCGGCGAGCTGGACGAGGCGGGCCGGCTGCGCATCACCGACCGCAAGAAGGAGCTGATCAAGACCTCCGGCGGCAAGTACGTCGCGCCGACCCACCTGGAGGGCCGGATCAAGGCGGCCTGCCCGTACCTGTCGCACGTGTTCGTGCACGGCGACCGGCGCAACTACTGCACGGCGCTGGTCACCCTGGACATGGACGTGACCAGGCCGTGGGCGGAGGCCGAGGGACTGCCGACGGACCCGGAGGAGCTGCGCGGGCACCCGCGGATGCTGGCCGAGGTGCAGAAGGGCATCGACCAGGTCAACGCCGACCAGGCCAGCTACGCCACGATCAAGAAGTTCGCGATCCTGGCAGAGGACTTCACGGTCGAGGGCGGCGAGCTGACCGCCAGCCTCAAGGTCAAGCGCAAGGCCGTCGAGGAGCGCCACGGAAGCACCCTCGACGCCTTCTACGCCGAGTAGCCCCGGGTCACAGCACCCTCCTGGCCCCGGGCAGCGAGCGCACCAGGTAGGCCAGGCCCCAGCACAGCGGCAGGCAGAGGGCGGCGGCGAGCGCGAACTTGACGATCGCCGCCGCCTGGATCCCGCTGAGCGCGTAGCCGGCGGCGACCACCACCAGCGGGTGGACGACGTAGACGGTGTAGGCGTGCTCCGACAGGAACCGGCCGCGCGGCCCCTGCCCGGCGAACCGCTCGCGGAAGAGCACCACCAGCCCGAGGATCATGCCGACGGCGAAGACGATCTCCCAGGTGGCGGTGATCGCGTCCGTCACCGCCCCGGAGGTCGTGCCCATGACCGGCAGGCACACGGCCGTGGACGCGCCGGCGACGACGAACCCGAGCCGCCCGGCCCGGCGGGGCAGCGTCTCGAACCAGCCGCGCCGGAACGCCACCAGCCCGGCCGCGAACATGCTCACGTACTGCGGCAGGAAGTAGGGCGTGGGCAGCCCGAGGACCGGCACGTACGTCCCGACCGGCACCGGGATCCGCCACAGGACGGTCACCGCCGCCAGGCCCACGGTGAACAGCACGATCCAGCGCGCCTTCGGCACCGTGGGCGCAGCCTGCGCGGTGCTCCCCCGGCGGCGGCACAGCGCGTACGCCAGGCCGAGGACGAGCAGCACCTCGGCGAACCACATCGGCCCCGGGTCCCAGGTGCGCAGGTAGACCTGCCAGAACGGCTCCCCGGTCAGGTAGTCGGGCAGCGTCACGAGCGGCCGCAGCAGGACCAGGAACACCAGCAGCGGCACGCCGAGCCGGACCAGCCGGTCGCGGGCGAACGCCCGGCCGCCCTTGCGGTCGTGGGAGCCGGGCGTGAAGAAGCCGGAGATGAGGAAGAACAGGCCCATGAAGAACGCCTGGTTCATCACGACGACGATGTCCAGGGCCAGGCCGGAGGGGTCGGCGGCGGGCTCGGTGTAGTACCACATCGGGATGTTGCCGTACGTGAGCGCGACGTGGTGCAGGACGACCAGCACGGTCAGCAGGACCCGCAGGTTGTCGACGGCGTGCAGCCGGGTCGCGGCGCGTGGCTCGGTCTTCATCGGACGGCCCTCTCGAACAGGTCGGCGAGCTCCCGGGCGTGCGCGTCGAGGTCGTGGCCGGGATTGTTGATCCAGTAGGCGAACATGGCGTCGACGGCCGCGGACTGGGTGAGCGCCATCACCCGGACGTCGAACGCGCGGAACTCGCCGGTCTTCTGGCCGAGGCGGTAGATCTGCTCCAGCGCCTGGTAGATCTCCTCGCCGGCGTTGACGCCGAAGCGGAGCTTGCCGTCGGCGTCGCGCAGGTTGGCGAAGATCTCGCCGAGGGCCCTGAGCTGGGTGCGCTGGGCGCGCATGTGCTCGGCGACGCCGAGGATCTGGGTGCGCAGCAGCTCGGTGGCCGTGCTCAGGCCCTCCATCCGGGCGAGCACGTGCTCGCTGATGGCCGTGTAGACCCGGACGACGACCTCCTCCATCAGCTCGTCCTTGCCGTCGAAGTGGTAGGAGATGACGCCCTTGCTGATGCCCGCGTGCTGGGCGATCCGGGCCAGGGAGGCTCGGGCGAACCCCTGCTCGGCGATCACCTCGACGGCCGAGGCGATGATCTGGGCGCGCCTGGCCTCCTCGATGAACGACCGGCCCTTCTGGCTGCTGGGCTCATTTTCTGACCGCATGGCCAAAATTTAACACACCCGGCCAGAGCGCTGGAACGCAAAAGGGCGCCGGTCTCATGACCGGCGCCCTCCTCCCCCGCGTCACTGCGCGGCGGTCAGGTCCTCCAGCATCAGCGGCGCCGCCGCGTCCCGCAGCTCCTGGCTGAACGGGGCCGGGCGGAACGTGGCCGGGTCGAGGTTGACGTTGACCCGGTAGCCCTCGGCGTGCACGATCGAGCGGTCGGCCGACAGCACCCGGAAGCCGTAGACGCCGCTGGTGCGGCCCATCCGGTCCAGCCAGAACTCCACCGCCACCTCCCCGGCCCCCGAGATCGGCGCGTTGTAGGTGATCTTGAACTCGCGGACCGCCATGTAGACGTCGCGGAACCGGGACACGCCGGGGTCGAAGTTCCATCCCTGCTCGGCCCAGAACGCGCCGACGGCACGCTCGACGAGCAGGGCGTAGCGGGAGTTGTGCAGCAGCCCCATCGCGTCGAGGTCGTCGAAATGGATCTGGACGGTGCGGGTCACGCTCACGTGCGGTCCTCCGGAAGGAGTTCGGGGGTGGTGGTCAGGTCACGCAGGCGCAGCAGCACGGCACGGCGGCTGCGCCGGTGGGCCTCGTCGGGGTCCAGCAGCCGCGCGTGCGTGACCGCGGCCTCCCCCAGCGCTTCGATCTCGTACGCGAGCTGCCCCGCGTCGACGTCGCCGGGCAGCTCGCCCAGGGCCACGGCCTCGCGCACGAGCCGTTCGATCAGGCCGAGCCACTCGGCCAGCGCCCGGGCGACGCGCTCGCGCACCCGGCCGGGCTGGTCGTCGAACTCGACCTGCGCCATGAAGAAGAAGCAGCCGCCGGGCAGCACCCCGTCGGCGTAGAAGCGCATCCGGGCCTCGTGCAGGGCGAAGATCCGCCGGACGCCGGGCGGGGCCTCGAGGGCGGGCTTGACGATCCGCTCGACCCACTGGCGGCTCGCCCACTCCACGGCGTCGAGCTGGAGCTCCTCCTTGTCGCGCCAGTGGGCGAAAAATCCGGACTTGCTCACGCCGGCCGCGTCCGCCAGCCGCCCCAGGCTCAGCCCGCCCAGCCCGTGCACCGAGGCCAGGGACACGGCGTGCTCCAGGATCGCCTCCCGGCTGCGCCGCCCCCGGGCCCTGCGCCCGTCGGTCTCCTGTTCGGTCATGGGCCTCACAATATATGAGCGACCGATCGTTCGTATAACTGGGGGCGAGTGGATCAGCGGCGTTAATGGGGCGGGTGGATCAGCGGCGCTTGAAGGCCTCCAGGAGCCGGTCCGCCGCCAGCGACGGGGTCAGCTCCCCCGCCAGCACCTCCCGCTCGACGTCCCCGGCGATCGCCGTCACGTCCGGGTCGTCGAGCAGCTCGGCCAGCAGGCGTTCGCGCACCAGCGTCCACGTCCAGCCGACCTGCTGCTCGCGGCGCTTGGCCGCCAGGTCGAGCCCCTCCTGATGGGCCAGGACCTGCCGCCACAGCTCCTCCAGGCCGTCGCCGGTGAGCCCGCTGCACGTGAGCACCGGCGGCGGCGCGCCCCCGGACCGCAGCATGCGCAGCGCCCCGGCGAGCTCGCGGGCCGCCTTGCGGGCCGCCAGGGCGTGTTCACCGTCGGCCTTGTTGACCGCGATCACGTCGGCCAGCTCCAGCACGCCCTTCTTGATGCCCTGGAGCTGGTCGCCGGTGCGGGCCAGGGTCAGCAGCAGGAACGTGTCGACCATGTCGGCCACCGCCGTCTCCGACTGGCCGACGCCCACGGTCTCCACCAGCACCACGTCGAACCCGGCGGCCTCCACCACGACCATCGCCTCCCGCGTGGCCTTGGCGACCCCGCCCAGCGTGCCGGAGGTGGGCGAGGGCCGGATGAACGCCGCCGGATCGGCCGACAGCCGGGCCATGCGGGTCTTGTCCCCCAGGATGCTGCCGCCGGTCCTGGTGGAGGACGGGTCCACGGCCAGCACCGCCACCCGGTGCCCGACGCCGGTCAGCCGCGTGCCGAGCGCGTCGACGAACGTGGACTTGCCCACGCCCGGCACCCCCGACACGCCCACCCGGCGGGCCCGGCCCGCCAGCGGCGTCAGCTCGATCAGCAGCCGCTGGGCCAGCGCCCTGTGGTCCTGCCGGGTGGACTCGACCAGCGTGATCGCCCGTGCGATCCACGTGCGCGAACCCGCCTTGACGCCCCGGACGTAGTCCTCCAGCGAGCGCACCGCGCCCTCCTGTCTCCCGGCCTCGAACCCACTGACGGCCCTGGCGAACGAATCACTTGACCATAAGCACGTGGACGGGCCCTCGCTCCAGCAGGTCCGGCCGGCGCGGTGCACCCGCGCGCAAGGGCCGGACCCGGCCGCGGCGTCGGGTGTCGTTCACCATGTGCGAGGACTACTTCTGACGCTCGCGCAGCTCGTCGAGCAGGCCGAGGGCCGCCTCGGCGATGACCGTGCCGGGCGGGAAGATCGCCGAGGCCCCGGCGGCGCGGAGCTCGTCGAAGTCGCCCGGCGGGATCACGCCGCCCACGACGATCATGATGTCGGCGGCGTCCAGGTCGGCGAGCGCCTGGCGGAGGGCGGGCACCAGCGTGAGGTGCCCGGCGGCGAGCGTGGAGACGCCGACGATGTGCACGTCGGCCTCGACCGCCTGCCTGGCCACCTCTTCCGGCGTCTGGAAGAGCGGGCCGACGTCCACGTCGAAGCCCAGGTCGGCGAAGGCGGTGGCGATCACCTTCTGGCCGCGGTCGTGGCCGTCCTGTCCCATCTTGGCCACCAGGATGCGCGGGCGGCGGCCCTCGGCGCGGGCGAAGTCGGCGCACGCCTGCCGGGCGCGTTCGATGTCGGCGGCCGGTCCGGCCTCGTCGCGGTACACGCCGGAAATCGTACGGACCTGCTCGGCGTGCCGGCCGAAGACCCGCTCCAGCGCGGCGGAGATCTCGCCCACCGTGGCCTTGGCGCGGGCGGCGTCGACGGACAGCTTGAGCAGGTTGCCGTCGAGGCCGGGCGCGGGGTCGGCGGCGGCGTCGGTGAGCGCGGCGAGCGCGCGGCGGACGGCGTCCTCGTCGCGTTCGGCGCGCAGCGCGGCCAGCTTGGCGAGCTGCTGGGCGCGTACGGCGCTGTTGTCGACCTTGAGGACCTCGATGGGCTCGTCGGCGGCGGCCCGGTACTTGTTAACGCCGATGACCGGCTGGCGGCCGGAGTCGATGCGGGCCTGGGTGCGGGCGGCCGCCTCCTCGATGCGCAGCTTGGGCAGCCCGGCCTCGATGGCCTTGGCCATGCCTCCGGCGGCCTCGACCTCGTGGATGTGCGCGGAGGCGCGTTCGGCCAGGTCGTGGGTGAGGCGTTCGACGTAGTAGGAGCCGCCCCACGGGTCGATCACCTGGGTGGTGCCGGACTCCTGCTGGAGCAGGAGCTGGGTGTTGCGGGCGATGCGCGCGGAGAAGTCGGTGGGGAGCGCCAGGGCCTCGTCGAGGGCGTTGGTGTGCAGCGACTGGGTGTGGCCCTGGGTGGCGGCCATCGCCTCGACGCAGGTGCGGGCCACGTTGTTGTAGACGTCCTGGGCGGTGAGGGACCAGCCGGAGGTCTGGGAGTGGGTCCGCAGGCTCAGCGATTTCGGATTCTTCGCATCGAAACCGGACACCAGGTTGGCCCAGAGCAGCCGCGCGGCCCGGAGTTTGGCGACCTCCATGAAGAAGTTCATGCCGATGCACCAGAAGAACGACAAACGCGGCGCGAACCGGTCGACGTCCATTCCGGCGGCGATTCCGGCACGCAGGTATTCGACCCCGTCGGCGAGCGTGTAGGCGAGCTCCAGATCGCACGTCGCCCCCGCTTCCTGGATGTGGTAACCAGAAATGCTGATGGAGTTGAATTTCGGCATCTTTTCACTGGTATATGCGAAAATATCCGAAATTATCCGCATCGAGGGGCCCGGCGGGTAGATGTACGTGTTCCGTACCATGAATTCTTTGAGAATGTCGTTCTGGATGGTCCCGGCGAGCTGCTCCGGCGCCACCCCCTGCTCCTCGGCGGCCACGATGTAGAGGGCCAGGATCGGCAGCACGGCGCCGTTCATCGTCATCGACACCGACATGCGGTCCAGCGGGATGCCGTCGAACAGGCGGCGCATGTCGTAAATGGAGTCGATCGCCACCCCGGCCATGCCCACGTCCCCCGCCACCCTCGGGTGGTCGGAGTCGTAGCCCCGGTGCGTGGCCAGGTCGAAGGCCACCGACAGGCCCTTCTGCCCGGCGGCCAGGTTGCGGCGGTAGAAGGCGTTGCTGTCCTCGGCCGTGGAGAAGCCCGCGTACTGGCGGACGGTCCACGGCTGGTTGACGTACATGGTCGGGTACGGGCCCCGCAGGTAGGGGGCGGCGCCCGGGTAGGTGGACAGGAAGTCCAGGCCGTCCAGGTCGCGTGCGGTGTAGAGCGGTTTGACCGCGATGCCCTCGGGGGTCTCCCAGACCGGGCCCGGGGCGGCGGGCTCCCCGGCGGCCGCCGCCGGAGGCGCGCCGTCCAGGGGGACGCCGGTGAAGTCGGGGATCACGCGGTCACCTCCAGGTCGCGGAAGGTCGTGCGGAGCACGTCGAGGGCGTCGCACCCGGCGAACAGGCAGGCGTCGACGCCCGGGTGGCTGCCCTTGCCGGCCAGCCACACCCGGCGGGCGCCCGCCCGGCGCAGCGCGGCGGCCACCTCCTCGGCGTGCTCGGCGTACAGCTTGTCGGTGGAGCACAGGCAGGCGACGGCGGCCCCGCTGGCGGCGAACGCGGCGGCGATCCGCTCGGCGTCGGCGCCCGGGCCCGCGCTCTCCACGGCCAGCCCGCCGGCCTGGAACAGGTTCGCCGCGAACGCCGCCCGCGCGGTGTGGGCGGCGGCGGGGCCGATCGTGGCCAGGAACACCTTGGGCCGCTCCGGCTGGGCGTCGGCCAGCTCGCGCAGCGCCTCGAACTCGGCGGCGTAGCGCACCACCGGCAGCCCGGTCCCCCGCTCCGCGGCCGTGCCGGGCGGCTGGACGGAGGTCGTCGCGCCGGCGGGCGGCTTCGGGGCGGCGGGGCGGCGGAGGGGCCTCTCGGCGGGGTCGGGGAACTCGCTCACGCCGGTGATCGGGAGGCGGCGGTGGGCGATGTCGGCGGCGCGACGGGCGCGGGTGGCGGCGACACGGCCGGCCACCTTCCCGGCGGCGGCGCGGATGCCGCCCGCCGCCTCGATCTCCTGGAACCACTCCCAGGCGCGCGCGGCCAGGTCGGCGGTGCGGCGCTCGACGTACCAGGAGCCGCCCGCCGGGTCGGCCACCCGCCCGGCGCCCGCCTCCTCCAGCAGCAGCGCCTGGGTGTTGCGGGCGATGCGCCGGGAGAAGGCGTCGGGCGGACGCACGGCCGCGTCGAACGGCTGGACGGTGACCGCGTCGGCGCCGCCGATCCCGGCGGCGAAGCAGGCGACGGTGGTGCGCAGCATGTTCACCCACGGGTCGCGAGCCGTCATCATGGCGGAGCTGGTCACGACGTGCTGGACCTGCGCGTACGCGTCCTGGGACCCGCCGCCGCACACCTCGGCGACGCGCGCCCACAGCTTGCGGGCGGCGCGCAGCTTGGCGATGGTGGCGAACTGGTCGTCGGTGGCCGAGTAGCGGAACTCGAGCTGCCCGAACGCCTGCTCGACGCTCAGCCCGGCCCCGGTCAGCGCCCGCAGCGCGGCCACGCCGAGCGCGATCGAGCAGCCCAGCTCCTCCCCGTCGGAGGCGCCGGCGTCGTGGTAGGGCGTGGCGTCGACGGTGATCGCGCGCAGCCCGGGGTGGCCGGTCACGCACCGGGCCGCCAGCTCCACGCCGGAGTCGTCGAGCGCGGAGGCGCCGAGGTTTCCGGTGAGCGGCGTGTCGCCGGCCAGCGCGAACAGCGCCTCGGCGGCCTCCCGGGTGTGCGGCCCGGCGTCCAGGACGATCGGGGCGAGGTCGAGAAGGACGTCCTTGAGCACCCGGGGCAGCTCCACCACGGGGATCGCGCCGTCTCCGGCCACCAGCCAGAGCGAGGTGACGCCGTTCTCCAGGTCGGTCAGCACCGCTTCGGGGTCGGGGACGGCGTGCCGCTGCCTGACGTCCCAGCCGGCACGGGCGCTCCCCCGGTCGAACGGCGGCACGGGGGGCAGGTCGGAGGCGTCGTAGAGCGGCGCGATCGGCACTCCGTCGTAGGTGAGCGCGCCGAGCGCCTGCTCGGGGGTGGCGGCCTCGACGCCGGACTTGCGCAGGACCGCGAGCGCCAGCGCACGCCAGCCGTCCCGGGTGGTGGCGGGGAAACCCGCTGCCAGATCCATGCTTGGGATCGTAAGCGCAACACGTCACGGAACGTGCACGCGGGGCTGTGACAGGGGTCAGGTCAGGGGGCTTCCCAGGTGAGGCGCCAGGTGACGGAGCCGACGATGCCGTCGTCCTCGATGCCCTGCTGGCGCTGGAACCGCCGGCACACGTCCTTGGACGCGGGTCCGTAGGCGCCGTCGACGTCGATCTCCCAGCCGCGCTCGCGCATCTTGGCCTGCCAGGTCCGTACGTCGTCGCCGCGGGTGACGGGCGGGTATCTCAATAACCGCCCGGGAGGCGGGGGCGACTCGGGGGTGCCGTTGTCGTTGCCGGGCCGGGGCGCGCCGCGCCGGACCCACGCGTAGAGGGCGTCGCCGGGGCAGCTCGTGGAGTAGCCGTCGCGGTGTCCCTTGATCTCCTTGCCGGCCCGGCCCCGGTCGCGGACGTGCTCGACGGCGTCGAGGATGGCGTGGAGCAGGTCGTCGGGCGGCTGGACCAGCCCGGCGTTGCCGACGAGCCCGAGCACGGCGTAGTGGCCGCGGTTGAGGCCGGCGCCGTTGGCGGCGGGCAGGTGGTGCAGCCCCCGCCCCTCGAACACCTTGCGGTGCGGGCAGGCGACAAAGGAATATCCGATGTCGATCCAGCCATTTCCATCCATATGTGACCCTTGGATGGATTTCACCAATTTCACACATCCTGCGTGGTCGTCGACGATTCCGGGATCGACCCGTCCACCGGTGTAGTGGACTTTCACCCCTTTGGTGGAATCGAGCTGTGTGTAGGCGCCGCGGGGAGAACGCGCATCCCAATCCGCCCGCTTGATCAGGTCAATGGCCACGATACGCTCCGGAAAGTAGCGTCATTACACAACAGAGCGTAACGCTAGATGCGCGAACTGGTCACGAGTTCGGGATAATTTTAACCTACGGGTGGATTACACGGGTGTCCGTCACGATCGCGGTGATCAGGTCGTGCGGTGTCACGTCGAAAGCGGGATTCAGCGCTTTCGTGCCCTCCGGGGCCACCCGCACGCCCGCCACGCTGACGATCTCCTCGGCGCCCCGGTCCTCGATCTCGATGTGGTCGCCCGACGGGGTGGCCGCGTCGATCGTGCTCTCCGGCGCGACGACGATGAACGGCACCCCGGCCCGCTCCGCGCCGAGCGCGAGCGCGTACGAGCCGATCTTGTTGGCGGTGTCGCCGTTGGCGGCGATCCGGTCGGCGCCGATGAGCACCGCGTCCACGCCGCCCCGCGCCAGCAGGTACGGCCCGGCGGAGTCGGCGACCAGGCGGTGCGGGGCGCCCATGCGGGCCAGCTCCCAGGCGGTGAGCCTGGCGCCCTGGAGCAGGGGCCGGGTCTCCAGGGCGAGCACCTCGGCGAGCCTGCCGCGCTCGTGCAGCGTCTGGACGACGCCGAGCGCCGTGCCGCGCTCGACGGCCGCCAGGGCGCCCGTGTTGCACACG
The DNA here is from genome assembly GCF_040639085.1 of Nonomuraea sp. NPDC023979. Lineage (NCBI taxonomy): Bacteria > Bacillati > Actinomycetota > Actinomycetes > Streptosporangiales > Streptosporangiaceae > Nonomuraea > Nonomuraea sp. NPDC023979. The sequence continues at coordinate 3,349 of NZ_JBEZZG010000024.1, read as the reverse complement.
GTCATGATCCGCAGCCGGTCGCCTTGGAGCAGGTCGGCGCCGCGCTCGCCCATGGCCAGGCAGGCGGCGATGTCGTCGTCCCTGATGCGCAGGGCGGCGCGCAGCACGGCCTCCTGGCCCTCGGCCAGGTAGGCGGCGGCCCGGTCGACGCCCCAGGCCAGGTTCACGGCGGTGGGGCGGGCGGCCCGCAGCCGGGCGACGGCCTCCAGGTCGCCCCTGGCCAGCACGACGCCGAGCGCCCCGGCCACGCCGAGCGCGGGCGCGCCCCGCACCGCGAGCCGGCGGATGGCCTCGACAAGCTCGTCCACGGTGTGCAGGCGCAGCGTCACGCACTCGGCGGGCAGCCGGGTCTGGTCGATGAGCTCGACGGCTCCGTCCACCCAGTCGATGGTCCTCACGCCGCACACGCTAACCCAGACTCAGTCCTCCGCCAGCACGATGACCGAATCGCGCTCGGACAGGCGGACGAGGTCCGGCTTGGGCGGGTTCAGCACGATGCCGTAGTGGGGCGGGACGTTGCGCCCGGCGGCGTCCCGGTAGCCGATCGCGGTCTCCCCTCTGCGGCGCGCCGCCTCGATGACCGTCGCGAAGCTCACCTCCGTCCCGGTGGTCACGTACGAGCCGGCCGGGCGCGGGTAGATCTCGGAGCCGCGCGAGTCGAACAGGAAGCCGAACACGTCCGCCAGGTGCCGGTTCTCGGCGAGCTGGGCGAGCAGCAGGCCGATGACGGTGTCGCTGATGACGATGTCGTCGGCCTCCGTGACCTCGGCCAGGGCCCGGTTGTTCTCGTCGTGCATCTCGCTGACGATCGAGTAGTGCTCGTTCATCGCGCTCTGCATGTCGCGCAGCTGCAGCAGCGTCATGAGCGTGCGGGTGTCGGCGTGGTGCAGCGTGAACCGGTCGTCCGACAGCACGATGACGTGCTGGAACAGGCCGGGGCCGAGCGCCTCCAGCGCGTACCTGTCGGTGGTGTCGCAGTCCTTGACGTTGACGGTGAGGTTGCGCAGCCCCTCCAGGCCCGTGCCCGCCTTCGGATGGTCGGTGGCGATCTCCAGCACCGAGCCGGGTGCCACGTAGCCGTCGAGGTAGCGGATGATGTGGTGCGCCCGGCTGTTCCAGTTGAGCAGCAGCGTGCGCTCCGGCTCCGGGTCGGCGGGCCGGGCGGTGACGATCGCGGCCTCGTCCACGGCGGGCGCGCCCTCGGCCAGCTCGATGCGGGAGTCGTCGTGCGCGATCACGATGACCTCGTCCGCCTCGGTCACCGCGGTGTCCATGGCCGGGTTGAGCACCACGCCCGACGGCCTGCGCAGGCCGATCACCGTGGCCGTCCCGTACGCGTGCAGCGTCTCGCCGTACGTCCGGCCCGCGACCTCCGCGCCCGGCCGCAGGTAGATCTCGCCGCCGTCGAAGTTGAGCAGGTCCATGCAGACGACCGACATGCCCGACTGGCGGGAGGACTGCACGATCAGCCGCGAGGCGGTGTCGTCGGAGTCCACCAGGTGCACGTCCGCGCCCCCGGCCAGGCGGGCGGCGGCCACGTTGCGGCTGGCGGCGATGGCGGCCACCACCGGCGGGTGCGGCCCGTCCCGCTTCTCCAGCGCGAGCAGGATCTTGAACACGTGCGCGTCCGGGTCCTCGCCCTCGGGCGACAGCACGACGACCGACCTGGCGGCGGCCAGGTTCATCAGGTCGAGGTCGTGCGGCTCGGTGGCCGAGCCGGTGCGGCACACCAGCCGCGTGCGGCCCAGGTCGACGCGCTCGCGGATGTCCTCCTCCATCGCCAGCTTGTCCCGGTCGGCCAGCACCGCCACGACCGAGCCCGACTCGCTGGCGTGCGCCTTGACCAGCTCGGCCACGATCGTGAACACCTGGTCCGACCAGCCCAGCACCACCGTGTGGCCGGATTCCACGATGCGTGAGCGCCCCCTGCGCAGCCGGTCCACCTTCTGCTCGAAGCCGTTGGCCAGCAGGCCGACGAGCATGCTGACGATGAACAGCCCGCCGAGCGAGCCCACCAGCATGACGGCCATGTACGGCACCGATCCGCTGTCGGCCGCCAGCTCGTCGGGCGACAGCGCGTGCATGAGCGCGATCCACAGGACGTGCCCCGGGCCCCCGACGCCCTCCGGCTCGCCCGGCGCCACCCACATCAGTAACCCGGCGACGACCACGACCAGGCCCATCGACACGACGGCCAGCCAGCCGACGAGCGAGACCGTCCCCTTGGACATCGTGTTGTCGAACCAGTAGCGCGCCCGCTCGCGGAACTTCACACCAGACACCCCGTACCTCCGCGTTCAGGTCATTTGATCAACGTCATAAAGTAGCGGGTGATCTATGTCACCGCAGGATGACCTGTAACGTATCGGCCATGGTGACCCCTCTGACGCCGGACGATCCGCCCGAACTGGGCGGACATCGGCTGGCGGGGCGCCTCGGCGAGGGCGGCCAGGGCGTCGTCTACCTGGCCCACACCGAGGCGGGCGAACCGGTCGCCATCAAGCTGCTGAGCACCGGCGACCGCGAGACCCGCGCCCGGCTCGCGCGTGAGCTGGAGGCGCTGGAGAGCATCGCGTCCTTCTGCACGGCGCGCGTCCTGGCCGCCTCCACGGAGGGGCCGCGCCCGTACGTGATCAGCGAGTACATCGACGGGCCGTCGCTGGCCGACCGCGTCCGCGACCGGGGGCCGCTGGCGGGCGGCGAGCTGGAACGCGTCGTCGTCGGCACGGCCACGGCGCTGGCCGCCATCCACGCGGCCGGGGTCGTGCACCGCGACTTCAAGCCCGCCAACGTGCTGCTCGGGCCCGACGGGCCGCGCGTGGTCGACTTCGGCATCGCGCGCGCCGAGGGCGCGGCCACCCTGACCTCCGGGCTGATCGGCACGCCCGCCTACCTGGCGCCCGAGCAGATCGCCGGCACCCCGGCGTCCCCGGCGTCCGACGTGTTCTCGTGGGCGGCCACGATGGTGTTCGCGGCGGGCGGGGTCAGCCCGTTCGGCGCCGACACGGTCCCGGCGGTGCTGCACCGCGTCCTCCACGCCGAGCCCGACCTGACGCCGCTGCCGCCGAGGCTGCGGGGCGTGCTCGCCTCCTGCCTCGCCAAGGACCCCGCCGCCCGGCCCACGGCCCGCGACCTGATGGTCCACCTCGTCAACCCCAACACCCCCCTCCCGGCCCCCGCCCCAGCCGCACCCGGCGGGGGTGGCGCGCCTGCGGGCGGACCCGGGCACGGCGGGGGGCAGGGCGCGGGACACAGCGCGGGACAAGGCGCGGGGCACCGTACGGGCCTGGGCGTAGTAAGCGACGAGCTCGGGTGTCAGCGCCATACTCGATCTTGCCGAGCGGCGGGG
>NZ_JBEZZG010000023.1:0-160892 GCF_040639085.1 Nonomuraea sp. NPDC023979 | reverse complement strand
CGCTGGCCCGGCACGGCGGCGGCGCGGTGCGCGTCAGCGGCGGGGCGGTCACGGTGGTCGCGCCCGACCGGGCCGGGCTGCTGTGGAGCGCCGCCGGGGTGCTCGCCGCGCACCGCCTCGTCGTGCGGTCGGCCTCGGCCGCGTCGGCGGGCTCCACGGCCGTGATCGAGTTCTCCGTCATCCCCGAGTACGGCACCCCGCCCGACCCCGCCACGCTGGAGGCGGATCTGCGTCTGGTCCTTGCTGGGCGCCTTGACATCGAGCAGCGGCTGGCCCGCCGGACCAGGTCGATGCGGCCCGCCCGGGTGCCGGTCGCTCCACCCCGTGTGACGTTGGTGGACGACGCCTCCGCGACGGCCACCGTGGTGGAAGTCAGGGCCCATGACAAGCCGGGACTCCTGTGGCGCATCGGACGGGCATTCGGGGCCTGCGGTCTTGACGTAAGGGCCGCTCGCGTAGAGACTCTCGGCGCGGAGGCGGTGGACGTCTTCTACGTGGTTGACCGCGCCGGACGCCCCCTCAGCGACGAGGCGCAGCGCAACCAGGTCCGCGACGCGGTGCTTGCGGCACTGCGGTAACCAACAGCACACGACACACGGTCACATTTGTAACGATTGTGTCCGTTTTGCCTGATACGTCAGATGCTGCGGATACCTTGTGGACGGCCTACGGCCCGTGCCGGGAACGGGATGATTGAGGGGTAGCGGGAGCAGTGACAACGGGGAGTGCAGACAGCGGCGCCGCCGCCGGGAAGGGTCGCCTGAAGCGGCCGATGCCCCGGCTGGGGCTGCGCAATTGGCGCGTGAGGTGGCGGCTCACCGCACTCGTCCTGGTCCCCACCATCGCAGGCGTCGTGCTCGGGGGAGCGCGCGTGGTGGGCTCGGTTCAGAGCATCGGTGACTATGATCGCACAACTGTCGCGGCGGAGCAGGCATCCCGCATCCGCGACCTCGTCGAGGCCGTCGGGCTGGAGCGTGACACCGGCGGCTGGAGCAACGCCGCCAGGAGCCTGCGCAAGAAGCTGAGCAAGCCCTACAACGACCGCAAGGCCGATGTCGACCGGCTGGTCAAGGCCGTGCGGGCCGACCTCGGCGCGATGGACGAGTCCTACGGCGACCGCGTCCAGGCCGTCGTCAAGCGGGCACACATCGACCTCAACGCGCTGCCGCGCATCAGGGAAGAAGCCCAGCGCGACACCACCCGCTACGACACGATGCTCGACACGCTGCTCCGGCTGCACGACGAGCTGAGCCTGCTGAGCGAGGACCCGCAGATCATCGGCCACTTCCGCGCGCTGAGCGCGCTGACCCGGGCCAAGGAGCAGGTCTCCCGCCAGCGCGACCAGCTCCTGCGCGGCTACTACAACTCCGCCAGCGTCGACGCCCAGGAGGTGGAGCGGTTCATCGCCTCCAACTCCGTGCAGCACAGCGAGATCGACAACGTCACCCAGGAGGCCGGCGCCTCCATCGGCATGGAGCTGCAGAAGGCGCTGACCATCCCCGAGTACGTCAACACCGAGCTGACCAAGTCGCGGGCGATCACGCTGGCCAGCGGCAAGCAGCCCGGCGTCCGGCTGCGCCAGAACCTGCTCGCCGCCACCGTGCCGGACAAGTCCGCGCCCGACCAGTGGTTCGACGACAACACCACGATCATCAACGCGCTGTCGTCCATCGAGGACAAGCTCAGCGAGCGCGTCGCGCTGCGCGGCCAGGAGCTGCGTGACGCCGAGATCCGCAACGCGATCATCGCCGGCGCGCTCATCCTCGGCCTGCTGCTGCTCGTGCTGCTGCTGACCGTCGCCATCGCCCGCTCGATGGTCTCGCCGCTGCGCCGCCTGCGCACCGAGGCCCTGGAGATCGCCGGCTTCCGGCTGCCCGACGTGGTGCGCGCGCTGCGCGTGTCCGGCGACAGCGCGCCGCCCGACGTGCGCCCGATCGAGGTCGAGGGCGACGACGAGATCGGCGAGGTCGCCAAGGCCTTCGACCAGGTCCACCGCCAGGCCGTGCGCCTCGCCGGCGAGGAGGCGGAGCTGCGCGGCAACATCAGCGCCATGTTCGTCAACCTCTCCCGGCGCACCCAGACGCTGGTCGAGCGGCAGATCTCGCTCATCGACGGCCTGGAGAAGGGCGAGCAGGACGGCGGCCGGCTGGCGGACCTGTTCAAGCTGGACCACCTGGCCACCCGCATGCGCCGCAACTCCGAGAACCTGCTGGTCCTGGCCGGGCACGAGCCCACCCGCCGCCGCAGCCAGCCCGCCAAGCTCGTCGACGTGGTCCGCGCCGCGCTGTCGGAGGTCGAGGGGTACGAGCGCGTCCAGGTCAAGGTGCACCGGGCCACCTCGGTGCTCGGCAGCGCCGCCAACGACCTCGTCCACCTGGTGGCCGAGCTGGTCGAGAACGCCATCCAGTTCTCGCCGAGCAACTCCCAGGTCATCGTCTCCAGCAGCCTCATCGAAGGCGGCGGCGCGCTGCTGTCGGTGAGCGACACCGGCATCAGCATGACCGACGAGGAGCTGGCCGAGGCCAACCGCCGGCTGGCCGAGCCGCCCGTCGTGGACGTGTCGGTGTCGCGCCGGATGGGCCTGTTCGTGGTCGGCCGGCTGGCCCTGCGCCACGGCATCCGGGTCCAGCTCCGCAAGGGCGAGGGCGAGGGGCTCATCGCCATGGTGCTGCTGCCGCCCGCGCTGGTGCAGGACGGCGGCCAGCCGCCGCTGCCGCAGCGCTCGGCCTACAACCAGGGCGCTCCCGCGCAGCCGCCGCTCCAGCAGCGGCCGGTGCCGCCCGCGCGCAACGGCCACGGCTCGTTCGCCAGCTTCGACTCCTTCGACACCGCCGCGGGCCGGGGCGGCCAGCCTGTCGGGCCCTTCACCGCCGACACCGACGGCGGCGCCTTCGGGCAGCGGCCGTTCGACTCCGGGGCGTTCCCGTCCTACCCGAGCCCGGCGCCGACGCCGCCACCTGCGGCTCCCGCGCCGCCGTCGTACCCGTCGTACCCGTCGCAGCCCGGCCCCGAGCGGATCGGGACGTTCCCGTCGTATCCCAGCTCGGACGGGGGATTCCCGTCCGCGCCCGCCTACAGCACGAACGACGTGCGCAGGCCCGAGCCGCCGCCCTCCGTGGACGTCTCGCCGATGGAGCCCGGGCAGGAGGAGTTCCTGCCGATCTTCGCCTCGGTGGAGTCCGCCTGGTTCCGCAGACCGACAGGCGATACAGCACCGGAATCGAACCGGGATGAGCAATCGCCCGCGCAACCCGTACCCTCTGGGGAGGAAGCGTGGCGAACCGCTGCCGATGCCGGTTGGCAGGCGGCGGCCGCCGCGAGCGACCCCAGCCTCGGCGGCACCACCGCCGCCGGGCTTCCCAAGCGCACCCCCAAGGCCAACCTGGTCCCGGGCACGGCCGCCGCACCGGCGGCCCAGCCGCAACAGCGGCAGGCCCCGGCCCAGCCGTTGTCACCGGACCGGATACGCAGCAGGATGGCCAGCTACCAGCAGGGAGTGCGCCGGGGTCGGGCGGAAGTACGTGAACAGGAGGAACGAGAGTGAGTGAGCGTCCTGCTAGGGAGGGCGAGTGACGACCCTCAGCCATGAGGCGCACCGGTTCGACTGGCTGATCACCGACTTCGTGCGTAACACGCCCGGAGTCGCGCACGCGGTCGTCGTCTCGGCGGACGGGCTCTGCCTGGCCGCCTCGGAGGGCTTCCCTCCGGACCGGGCCGACCAGCTGGCCGCGGTCTCCGCGGGCCTGCTGAGCCTCACCGTGGGCGCTTCCCGGGTGTTCGAAGGCGGATCGGTCTCGCAGACCGTCGTCGAGATGCAGCGTGGACTGCTGATCGTCATGGCGATCAGCGACGGCTCGGTGCTGACCGTGCTGGCCGGGCCCGACTGTGACATGGGGCTGGTGGCGTACCAGATGACGCTGCTCGTCGACCGGGCGGGCCAGGCACTGACCCCCGCCCTGCGGGCGGAGCTGCAGGCGGCCAGGACGCGGTGATGCAGATGACGGGAGTGGGTCGTGTACGGCAGTGACGGCGCAGGGGACGACGAGCCCCTGTTCCGTCCCTACGCGGTGACCGGCGGCCGTTCGGAGCCGCGTTACCACCTCGCGATGGAGACGCTGATCTCGTCCATGTCCATCCCGGACGACGAGATGGCCCTGCTCACCCCGGAGCAGGAGGCGATCATGCAGCTCTGCAGGTCGTTCCGGTCGGTCGCAGAGATCTCGGCCCTGCTCCGCGTCCCGCTGGGCGTGGCTCGCGTGCTCGTCGCAGACATGTCGGACGAAGGGCTCGTCCGGCTGCACGCGCCACGCCTCAGCCAGGGACAGCCAGACCTCAATATGCTCGAAAGGGTGCTCAGTGGACTTCGCAGGCTCTAGCCCCGGGCTGACGTCGACGAAAATCGTCGTCGCGGGCGGGTTCGGCGTCGGCAAGACGACGTTCGTGGGGGCGGTGTCCGAGATCCTGCCGCTCACCACGGAGGCGGTGATGACGGACGCGTCCGCGGGCATCGACGACCTCGGCCTGACGCCGACCAAGCGGACGACGACCGTCGCCATGGACTTCGGGCGGCTCTCGCTCGACCGTGACCTGATCCTCTACCTGTTCGGCACGCCCGGACAGCACCGGTTCTGGTTCATGTGGGACGACCTGGTGAAGGGCGCGATCGGCGCGGTCGTGCTGCTCGACACGCGGCGGCTGGCCGACAGCTTCCCGGCCATCGACTACTTCGAAGAGGCGAAGCTGCCGTTCGTCATCGGGATCAACGGGTGGGACGGGCAGTTCCTCCACACCGACGACGAGGTGCGCGAGGCGCTGGCGCTGTCGTCGCACGTCCCGATCGTGCGCACGGACGCGCGCAACCGGGAGTCGGTCAAGGCGACGCTGATCTCGCTGGTCGAGCACGTGGTGCGGCTGCGGGCCGCCCCCGTGCGGTGATGGCTGGAATTGTCGGATTTATCGGGCATGATCACACTACGCTGCTAGGTCTTCTTCGGATCCCTGAAAGAGGCACGGAAAAGGCGTGCACAGGAGTGTGAATCGTGTGGATCGCGGTCGTCGTGGCCCTGGCCGTCGCCGGGGTGATCGTCTGGTCGTTCCGGCGCGGGGCCACCGGCGCTGACGAGGCGCCGGACCCGGCCTGGGAGTGGGAGTCCCGGCTGGAGGAGAACGCCCGGGTGGCGTTCATGGAGGGCCTGCGGGCCTGCCACGACCAGGCGGCCGTGAGCGAGGAGCGCGGCGTGCTCCGGCTCTTCGGACCGCCGTGCGCGATCTCGCTGTCCCTGCTGGCCGACCGCTTCGCCGCGCGCGGCCAGGAGGGACTGCACGACCCCGAGGGCGTGGTGCGCGAGCTGGTCGAGAAGTGCGTCGCCGCCGAGCAGCCCGGCGTGCTCCACCTGACCGAGGGCCTGCCGGGCGACGACGCCTCCGATGACGCCGGCGGGATGGACCGGGCGGCGTTCGGCGCCGCCGTGCGCGAGCTCGTCCGGCCGGACGGCGCGCCCGGCGGCTCCTGGTATCTCGACGAGGCCGGCGGCTGCCTGGAGGTCGTCGTGCCCGGCGACTACGCCACCACGCTGCTGCTGGACCTGGGCAGGCTGCGCGAGCGCCATCGCGTGGCGCGCGCGGAACGGCCCGGGATGCCCGCCGTCGCCGTGCTGCGCGACGTGGTGTTCGGGCTCATCGCCGAGGACGGGCCCGGCGTGACCTGGACCAGGCCGCCGTCGGAGCGGCACCGCACCGCCGTGCTGCCCGCCGGCGAGCGCCGCACAGCGAGCTGACCTCTCCTCAGCCCCGGGTACGCCGCTCGACCAGCGCCTCCACCCCGTCGAGCAGCCGCTGCAGGCCGAACTCGAAGGCGTGCCCGGCGCTGTAGGCGGCCCCCATGGCCTCGGCCGCGGCCTGGCCCACCCGGGTGGCCGTGGGGAACCGGCTGGCGTCGGCGATCCGGTTGAAGAACGGCGCGTGCGCCGCCCACCACTGCTCGTCGGTCACCCCGGTGTGGCTCTCGGCCTGCGCCGCCTCCACCGCGCCCCGCGCCGTGCCGTGCACGAACCCGGACACCAGCGTGATCACCGAGTCCATCTCCACGTCCGTCAGGCCGATGCCGTCGACGGCGCGCAGCTCGTGGTCGTACTTGGCGGTGGCGTTGGGGCCCAGCACCGGCCGGCTCGCCGCCACCTGGAGCAGCCACGGGTGGCGCAGGTAGAGGTCCCAGTTGTCGCGCGCGATGCGCTCCAGCCGGTCGCGCCAGCCGCCCTCGGCGTCCTCCAGCGGAACCTCGCCGTAGACGGTGTCGAGCATGACGTCCAGCAGTTCCGGCTTGCCCGGCACGTACGTGTAGAGCGACATCGTGCCCACGCCCAGCCGCTCGGCCACCCGGCGCATGGACAGCGCCTGCAGCCCTTCGGCGTCGGCGACGTCGATCGCGGCGCGGGCGATCCGGTCGACGCTCAGGTCGGGCTTGCCCTTGCGGCTGACGCGCTCGCTGGTGCGCCAGAGCAGCGCGAGGCTGCGGGCGGGGTCGCCCTTGCCGCTGTACTCCACAGTCACCCTCGTACGGTACACCGTACGGTCAATCATGCGCGGTAGAAGGGCACAGGTTCAGGGGGGAGCGGCGTGTTGCCGAGGACGAGGTCGGCGGCCTTCTCGGCGATCATCATGACCGGCGCGTAGATGTTGCCGTTGGTCACGTACGGCATGACCGAGGCGTCGACCACGCGCAGCCCGTCGAGGCCGTGCACGCGCATCGTGGCGGGGTCGACGACCGCCATTGGGTCCACGCCCATGCGGCAGGTGCACGACGGGTGCAGCGCCGTCTCGCCGTCCCTGGCCACCCAGGCGAGGATCTCCTCGTCGGTGCGCACCGACGGGCCCGGGCTGAGCTCGCCGCCGTCGAGCCCGGCCCAGGCGGGCTGGGAGAGGATCGCGCGGGCGTGCCGGACGGCCTCCACCCACTCGCGCCGGTCCTGCTCGGTGGACAGGTAGTTGAAGCGCAGCGCCGGCTTGACCCGCGGGTCGGCGGAGGTGATGCGCACCGAGCCGCGCGCGTCGGAGTACATGGGCCCGATGTGCACCTGGTAGCCGTGGCCGCCGGCGGGGGCCGAGCCGTCGTAGCGCACGGCGATCGGCAGGAAGTGGAACATCAGGTTCGGGTACGCCACGTCGTCGTTGGAGCGGATGAAGCCGCCCGCCTCGAAGTGGTTGGTGGCGCCCGGCCCGTCGCGCAGGAACAGCCACTGCGCGCCGATGAGCGGCCTGCGCCACAGCGACAGCGACGGCTGCTGCGACACCGGCCGCGTGCAGGCGTGCTGGACGTACACCTCCAGGTGGTCCTGAAGGTTGGCGCCGACGCCCGGCAGGTCGTGGCGCGCCTTCACCCCGGCGGACGCCAGCACGGCGGCCGGGCCGACGCCGGAGACCTGGAGGAGCTGCGGCGTGTTGATCGCGCCGCCGCACAGGATCACCTCGCCCGCCGTGATGCGCTCCCCGTCGCACACCACGCCGGTGGCGCGCGTGCCGTCGAACGTGATCCGCTCGACGAACGCGCGCGTCCGCACCGTGAGGTTGCGCCGCCGCCGCACCGGATGCAGGTACGCGCGCGCCGCGCTCAGCCTGCGCCCGCGGTGCAGGGTGCGGTCGAATGCGGCGAACCCCTCCTGGCGGAACCCGTTCACGTCGTCGGTGAGCCGGTGCCCGGCCTGCTGCACGGCCTCGAAGAACGCCTCGAACAGCGGCCCGCGCGCCGCCCCGCGCTCCAGCTTGAGCGGCCCGTCGCCGCCCCGGAACCGCGACTCCGGGTCGGCCAGGCAGTTCTCCATGCGCTTGAAGTACGGCAGGCAGTGCGCGTAGTCCCAGCTCGCCATGCCGGGATCGGCGGCCCAGCGTTCGTAGTCGAGCGGGTTGCCCCGCTGGAAGATCATGCCGTTGATGCTGCTGGAGCCGCCCAGCACCTTGCCCCTGGCGTGGTAGACGCGGCGGCCGTCCATGAACGGCTCGGGCTCCGACTCGTAGCGCCAGTCGTAGAACCGGTTGCCGATGGGGAACATGAGCGCCGCCGGCATGTGGATGAACACGTCCCACAGGTAGTCGGGCCGCCCGGCCTCCAGCACGAGCACGGACACCGACGGGTCGGCGCTGAGCCGGTTGGCCAGCGCGCAGCCCGCCGACCCGCCGCCGACGATGACGTAGTCGTAGCCGGCGCTCACCGGGGCATCCAGTCCTTCCACACGATCGCGTTCTCCTCGACCCACCGCCTGGCGGCCTCGTCGGCGGTGATCTTCCGGTTGACCATGTCGGCGGCCACGGCGTTCTGGTCGGCGTTGGTCCAGGTGAAGTTGCGCACCAGCTCGTAGGCCCGGCCACCGCGCTCGGCGAACCGCTTGCTGACGATCTTGTCGAGCAGGTACGGGGGATAGTCGCAGGCGACCTCGGCCGGCACGGTGTCGCAGCCGATGGCGTGCGGCGGAAGATTGACCTTGACCAGTTTCACCTTGCTGAAGAGCCATTGCGGTTCGTAGAAATACATCAACAAGGGCGTCCGATTCTTCGTCGCCGCCTGGGCCGCCTTGATGAGCGCGGCTTCGCTGCCGGAGTAGACGACGCGGTAATTCAGGTCGAGGTTCTTGACGATCGCCTCGTCGTGAGTGACGAACGTCGGATCGCCGTCCAGGACTTGCCCGGCATTTCCGGATCTTGAAGTTTTGAATAGATTCGCGTACTTGTTCAGGTTCCGCCAGTCGGTGATGTCTGGATATTTCTTGACCATCCACTCCGGGACATACCAGCCGATCACCCCTTTGTTCCCCGTGAGACCGGCGGAGAGCGCCACCTTCCTGCGCTCGACGTACTCCTCCTTCAGCTGGTTGTGACCCCAGTTCTCCACGATCACGTCGACCTCGCCGGACTCGAACCCCGCCCAGGAGTCCTCCTCCTTCATCGGCCGCCGCTCCACCCGGTACCCCAGCTCGTGCTGGAGCAGGTATGCCAGCACGGCGGCCTGGGCCTCGTACCCGTCCCACGCGTGGACGTCGATCCTGACCGTGCGGTCCCCGGTGGCCACCGGGACGGCGGGCCGGGAGCCGGTGCAGGCCGCCAGCAGCAGGACCAGCGCCAGCGGGCCCGCGAGCATCGTCGTGATCCGCATGGCTACCGGGGGATCCAGGCCTGCCACTTGGCCGGGTTGGCCTCCACCCACTTCTTGGCGGCCTCCTCGCCGGTCATGCCGCCGTTCGTCATGTCGTCGGCCACGGCGTTCTGGTCCTCGTTGGTCCAGCTGAAGTTCTTGACCAGCTCGTACGCCTTGCCGCCGGTCTGCGCGAACTTCGTGCTCACGATCTTGTCGAGGTCCATCTCCGGGTAGTCGCAGGCCACCTTCTTCGGGTCGGCGTCACAGCCCTCGGTCCACTCCGGCAGCTTGACCCGGACCAGCTCCGTCTTGCTGAACAGCCAGTGCGGGTCCCAGAAGTAGAACAGCAGCGGCTTCTTCTGCGCCTGCGCCTGCTGGGCGCCCTTGATCAGCGCCGCCTCGCTGCCCCCTGTGACGATCTTGAAGTCGAGCTTGAGGTTCTTGATCAGCGCCGCCTCGTTCGAGACGTACGACGGGTCGCCGAACAGGAGCTGGCCCTTGCCGCCCGACTCCGACGTCTTGAACAGGCCGGCGTACTTGTTCAGGTTGCGCCAGTCGGTGATGTCCGGATACTCGTCGGCCATCCACTTGGGGATGTACCAGCCGATGACGCCCTTGTTGCCGGTGGACCCGGCCTCGACCGCCGTCCTCTTCTCCTCGATGAACTGCTTCTTCAGGTCGGGGTGGCCCCAGTTCTCGATGATGACGTCCACGTCGCCGGTCTCGAAGCCCTCCCAGGCGAGCTGCTCCTTGATCTCCGGCAGCTCCACCGTGTAGCCGAGCTCGTTGCGCAGCAGGTAGGCGACTACGTTGGCGCTGGCCTCGTAACCCACCCACGGGTTGATCGCGATCTTCACGGTCCCGGCGGGCGCCGGCGCGCTCGCGGAGCCCTCCGCGGCGGTCGCACTGGGCGCGGTCTCCACGGTGGCACCGCCGCAGGCCGTGGCGAGCCCCAGCGCTAGCAGGCCTGCGAGCAGGCGAATCCTCATGTGACTGTCCTTTGGTGGGGGGAGGTGCGCCTGTCGGCGCCCTGCGTGATGCGGTCGAGCATGACGCCGAGCAGCACGGTCGCCACGCCCGCGATGAATCCCATGCCGAAGTCCGTGCGCTGGGAGAAGCCCAGCACCACGTCGTAGCCGAGCGCCCCGGCGCCCACCAGCCCGCCGACCACCACCATGGCCAGGGTCATGACGATGCCCTGGTTGGCGGCCAGCAGGATGGCGCGCCTGGCCATCGGGAGCTGGACCTTCCACAGGAGCTGGCCGGGCGTCGAACCGGCGGAGACGGCCGCCTCGACGACCGGGCCCGGCACGTTCCTGATGCCCTCCTCGACCAGCCGGACGACCGGCGGGACGGCGTAGACGATCGAGGCGAAGATCGCGGTGAACCGGGTGGTGCCGAACAGCGCGAGCGCGGGCAGCAGGTAGACGAACGCGGGCATCGTCTGGGCCGCGTCCAGCACCGGCCGCTGCACCGCCGACCAGCGCGCCGAACGCGCCGCCGCCACGCCCAGCGCCAGGCCGACGACCAGCGTCACGCTCACCGCGACGGCGACCGTGGTCATCGTCCGCATGGCGTGCTCCCAGGTGCCCAGCAGCGCGATCGCGAGCAGGCAGCCGAGCGCCGTGAGCGCGGGACGCACCCCGCTCACCCGCCAGGCGACGAGCAGCACCGCGGCGGCGACCAGCCACCACGGCGCCGACGTGAACAGGCCCTCCAGCGGGTTCAGCAGCAGGTAGGAGGTGGTGTCCTTGGCGAACGTGGTGACGCCGTACCAGCTCGTCTCGGCCCACAGGACGGCGTCGTTGATCTCGGCGGCCAGGTCGACCGTCAGCGCCCGCGGCCACTCGCGCGGCAGCGCGAACCCGAGCGCCACCCCCGCCACCGCCAGCGCGCCCGCGCCGGCCAGGCGGGCGCGGCCGATCCGGCTGTGCGGGCCGCGCCGGGCCACCGCGACCGTCATCCGGTCCAGCAGCATCGCCATGACCACGATCGCCACGCCCGCCGGGAGCATGATGCCGACCTGGGCGCGCGACAGCCCGAGGATGATGTCCGAGCCCAGGCCCGGCGCGTTGATCAAATTGGCGATGACCACCATCGACAGCGCCATCATGATCGTCTGGTTCACCGCCAGCGCCATCGTCGAGCGGGCCAGCGGCAGGTGCACCTTGACCAGCGTCTGCGCCCGGGTCGCGCCGAGCGAGGCCGACGCCTCCACGGCCGTGGGGGAGACCTGCTGGATCGCCAGCGCGGTGATGCGGATCGCGGGCGGGATCGCGTAGATCATCGTCGCGATCGTGCCCGCGGGCGCCCCGATGTGGAAGAACAGCGCCAGCGGCGCCAGATAGGCGAACGTGGGCATGATCTGCATGACGTCCAGCACCGGCGTGACCGTCCGGTGCACGCGCCGCGACAGCCCCGCCCACACGCCGAGCGGCACCCCGATCGCCAGCGACAGCAGCACCGCCGCCGCGACCAGGGCCAGCGTCTCGACGCTCGACTCCCACAGCCCCAGCACGCCGAACGAGCAGAACCCCGCCACCGCCGCTGCCGCGATCCGCCGGCCGCCCGCCAGCCACGCCAGCGCCCCCGTCACCCCGATCAGCCCCGGCCACCCCAGCGCGGTCAGCGCCGCGTGGAACGCGCCGTAGACCCCGCCCACGAACAGCCGGACGTAGTTGAGGAAGTACAGGAACACCGGGTTGTCGTTGCGGTGGTCGTCGATCCACTCGCGCAGCTCGGTGACGGCCGCGAACTGCGGGGCCTCGCTGTCGTGCGGCAGCGTGCCGGTGCCGCGGAAGACCAGGTACGCCGCCGCGAACCCGGCGGCGATCCCGGCGGGCGCCACCCACCGGGGCACCCGCAGGCCCCGGGGCGTGCTGACCGCCGTGCTGCTCATGCCGCCGTCACTCCGGCGCCGCCCGTCTCCTGACCGGACAGGAAGGTGAGCAGGTCGACCCGGTCCACCAGGCCGACCAGCTCGTCGCCGTCGACCACCCGGATCGGGCGGGACGACTCCGAGGCGGCGGCGACGGCGTCCTTGATCACGGTGGTGGCCGGGAGCGCCGGGCCGTCGAGCGGCTCTCCCGGCTCGGGCGGGCGGGCGATCCAGCGCAGCGACAGGACGTGGCCGCGCGGCACGTCGCTGACGAAGTCGGCCACGTAGTCGTCGGCGGGCGCGCCCACCAGCTCCTCCGGCGTGCCGAGCTGCACGATCGAGCCGGCCCGCATGATCGCGATGCGCTCGCCCAGCTTGAGCGCCTCGGCCAGGTCGTGGGTGATGAACACCATGGTCTTGCCCACCTCGCGGTGCAGGCGCATCACCTCGGCCTGCATGTCGCGGCGGATCAGCGGGTCCAGCGCGCTGAACGGCTCGTCGAACAGCATCACCTGCGGATCGACGGCCAGCGCCCTGGCCAGCCCGACCCGCTGCTGCATGCCGCCGGAGAGCTGGTCGGGGTAGGCGCCGGCGTGCCCGTCGAGGCCGACGAGCGACAGGATCTCCGCCGCCCGCGCGTGCCGCTCGGCCCGGGCCACGCCCTGGACCTCCAGCCCGTACGCCACGTTGTCGATCACCCGGCGGTGCGGCAGCAGGCCGAAGTGCTGGAAGACCATGCTGACGTGGTGGCGGCGCAGCTCGCGCAGCCGGGCCGGGCCGGCCGCGCCCACGTCCTCGCCGCCGATCGTGACCCGGCCCGCGGTCGGCTCGACGAGCCGGGTCAGGCAGCGGACGAGCGTGGACTTGCCGCTGCCCGACAGGCCCATGACGACGAACACCTCGCCGGGCCGTACGTCGAAGCTCACGTCCCGCACGGCGGCCGTGCAGCCGGTTTTCTCCCTGAGTGCGGCGGGGTCCAGAAACCTGTCATCGCACGCCAGCACCTTCGCCGCCTTGGGGCCGAAGATCTTCCACAGTCCCTCGACGCCGATGGCCGCGCTGTCGGGAGAAACCCGCACCTCTCGCCTCCTCGGTTTGAGGGGGCAAACATATGTCGGGATTCACGACAATCTCAATGCTGTGACTCGGGGGAGGCGGTGACGGATGTGCCCTGTTATGAACGTGGAACGCGACAAACGCCCATCAACGGACATTCGCCAATTTGGAGTGGTATTTCGCGCTGAAGGTGCGCTATATGTGGAGCTCCAGCTTCTATGCTCATGAGTCACACTGGTTGACTTATGTCGCGTTATGTTCTCTTGGCCGAGCTGGTCGGCATGTGTTCCAATTACCAGGATTTCCCCGCGAGTCGCATATAGCGCCGATTCGGGCGAGAGGTTGCGTTCGGTGAGTACAGAGTTAGGGCGGCGGCCGCCAGAGGAAGGCAACTGGCGACTGCGCAACTGGCGCGTCCGCGCCCGCCTCGTCGCGCTCATCCTCGTGCCCACCGCCGCCGCCGTGCTCCTCGGCGGCTTCCAGGTGTTCACCTCCACCGGAGCCGCCGCCGACTACGAACGCACCAGCCGCCTCGCCCAGCTCTCCGGACAGGTCGGCGCCCTCACCCACGAGGTCGCCGCCGAACGCGCCCGCATGGCCTGGCACATCGCCCGCGGCCGCCCCCAGTCCCGGCTCGCCGACGTCCACGAGCGGATCGACCGCGCCGACGAAGCCATCCAGCGGGTACGCGGCAGCGCCACCGCCATCCTGCCCGCCGTGTCCGGCCGCACCGCCGACCAGATCGAGAACATGCTCAACCGGCTCGACGACCTGCTCACGCTCCGCCAGCAGGCCCTCAAGGGCGACCTGCTCGCCGCCCCCGCCGTCGACCTCTACACCGTCGTCATCGACGACCTGCTGTCCGTGCACGACGAGCTCATCAAGGGCAGCCAGGACGACGAGCTCATCCGCCAGTCACGCATGCTGCACGCCCTCGCCGGCGCGAAGGAGAGCCTCTCCCTCCAGCAGGCCGTGCTCACCATCGCGCTCACCGACGGCGCCATCAGCCAGGAACAGCTCAAAGGACTGCTCGGCGAGCTGTCCCGCGAGGAGAACGAACGGGCCGCCTTCGCCGACGAGGCCACCGCCGCCGAACGGCGCTTCTTCGACGAGACCGTCAACGGCCGCAGCGCCGACGCCATGCTCTTCCTGCGCGAACTCGTCCTCATCCGAGCCACCGCCGGCCAGCCCCTGCGCGGCCTCGACCAGAACACCGCCGACGACGCCGGACTGTGGTTCAAGGCGTCCACCACCGTCGTCGACTCCCTGCGCACCGTCGAACAGCGCCAGGCCGGCGGCATCCTGGCCCGCTCCCACGCGCTCAGCGCCGACGAGCGGCAGCGCGCGTACGTGATCGCCGGAGCCGTCATCGCGCTGCTCCTCGCCGTCCTGCTGATCACCACCGGCGTCGCCCGCTCCCTCGTCCGCCCCCTGCGCCGCCTGCGCTCCGAAGCCCTGGAGATCGCCGGCCGCCGCCTGCCCGACTTCGTCCAGCACCTGCGCGAATCACGCGACGGCGACATCGACGCCGAAGTGCCGCCCATCCACGTCTTCACCCGCGACGAGGTCGGCGAGGTCGCCCGCGCCTTCGACGAGGTCCACCGCGAGGCCGTACGGCTCGCCGGCGACGAGGCCCGGCTGCGCGCCAACGTCAACGCCATGTTCGTCAACCTGTCCCGCCGCAGCCAGACCCTCGTCGAACGGCAGCTCACGCTCATCGAACGGCTCGAACGCGGCGAACGAGACGACACCCGGCTCGGCGACCTGTTCAAACTCGACCACCTCGCCACCCGCATGCGCCGCAACAGCGAGAACCTCCTCGTCCTCGCCGGCCAGGAAGCCGCCCGCCGCTGGAGCGAACCCGTCGAGCTCATGGACATCGTCCGCGCCTCGCTCGGCGAGGTCGAGAACTACGACCGGGTCAGCGTCCAGATCCAGTCCCAGTCCGCCGTCCTCGGCCAGGCCGTCAACGACGTCGTCCACCTGCTCGCCGAACTGATCGAGAACGCCGTGTCGTTCTCCGCGCGCGACACCAAGGTCGTCATCTCCAGCAACCGCATCGACGGCGGCGGCCTCATGGTGTCCGTCTCCGACAGCGGCATCGCCATGACCCCCGACGAGCTCGCCCAGGCCAACTGGCGCCTGGCCAACCCGCCGGTCGTCGACGTGTCGGTGTCGCGCCGCATGGGGCTGTTCGTCGTCGGACGGCTGGCGCTGCGCCACAACATCAAGGTCCAGCTCCGCCGCCAGGACACCGGCGGGCTCACCGCCATGGTCGTCCTCCCCGAAGCCCTCCTCACCCCCATCCCCCACCCCCCGGCCCCGGCCCTCGACACCACCCCAGCCTCGCCACCCTCCACCCCAGAGCACCCCGTTCCCCCGCCCCCCGCTCCCGAGCCCCCCTCCCCGTCCCGCGACGCCATCCCCGAACCCCCCTCCTGGTTCACCACCGACCACGCCCCCGCCACCGAACCGCCCGCCCCTCCCCGCCAGGGCGACTTCCTGCCGATCTTCGCCTCGCTCGAGTCCAGCTGGTTCACCAAGCCGTCCCCGACCCCCGACCACCGCACCCCCGGCGCCTCCGACCAGGAAGGCGCCCCCCACCTCCCAAGGCGCCACCCGGCCACCCGGCCGACCGGCGAGCCCGCGGCCAGCTCCCCGGACGCGCCCGCGCGGACCACAGGGGAGCCGCTGTCCGCCGCCGCCCCCGCCTCCACCGGTCCGGGCGCCGCGCGGTCCCCGGAGGGGGCACCATCCGGCGCCGCGCCCACCCCAACCGCCCCGGGCACCGCGCCGTCCTCCGAGGGCGCGCAATCCCCCGAGGGCGGGGCGTCTCTGGTGGGGGAGGGTTCTGGTGCGCCACGGCTGCCGCGGCGCTCCCCCGTAGGCGGGCCGGCTGCGGTTGAGGGAGGGGGCGCCTCCGGCGCTCCTCGCCTCCCGCAGCGGTCACCGGCCGGGCGGCCGGGTGGCGGGTCTGCGGTCGGCTCGGGACTGTTCGTGCGGGCTGCGGAGGGTGCGCCGTCCGGGGACGCGCCCGCCGCAACCGGGCCGAGCAACGCGACGTCCCCCGAGGGCGGGCCGGCTTCGGTGGGAACGCCGGATGTGGTGGGGGAGGGGTCCGGTGGGCCGCGGTGGGCGCCCGGGGGTGGCTCGGGTGCGGCTGAGGGTGGGGGCGCCGGTGGTGAGGGAAGGTTGCCGCGCCGGGTGCCGGGCGGTGGGGGTGCCAACGGCTCTGCGGGGGCGTTCGGTGCGGGCGGGGATACGGCCGCCCAGGGGGCGGGGGAGGGCGCGGTGACCCGGGCGGGGCTGCCGCGGAGGACGCCGCGGGCGAACCTGGTGGCCGGGTCGGCGCCGCCGTCGTCGTTGCCGCCGCCCGCGCCTCCCGTGTCGCCGGACCGGTTGCGTACCAGGCTCTCCAGCTACCAGCAGGGCGTCCGCAAGGGCCGGGCCGAGCTTGAGGAGGACGGATGAGGAACCTGAGCCAGGGAGCCAGGGACGTGAACTGGCTGGTCAGCGGTTTCGTCGACGAGGTGCCGGGCGTGGCGCACGCGGTGGTGGTGTCGGCGGACGGCCTGCCGATGGCGTTCTCGCGCGGTTTCCCGCAGGACCGGGCGGACCAGTTGGCGGCGATCGCGGCGGGGCTGGTGAGCCTGACGCAGGGGTCGGCGCGGGTGTTCGAGGGCGGGGAGGTCGTCCAGACGCTGGTGGAGATGGATCGCGGCCTGCTGCTGGTGATGGCGATCAGCGATGGCTCGTGCCTGGCGGTGCTGGCGGCGCCGGACTGTGACATGGGCCTGGTGGCCTATCAGATGACGATCCTGGTCGAGCGTGCCGGGCAGGTGCTGACGCCTGATGTGCGCGCGGAGTTGTCGGCCGCGCGCCCCTGGTGATGGGAGTGGACGTTGGCATCGTGGCATGGCGGGGAGCCGGAGCGCAGTTCGCTGGTGCGGATGTACGCGGTGACGGGCGGCCGGACGGCGCCGCGTGGCGGGCTGGCGATGGAGGCGCTGGTGTCGTCGGCGACGTCGGCGCGGCTGGGCCCGGCCTATACGCGCGAGTACCGGCGGATCAGCGAGCTGTGCCGTCAGGTGCGTTCGGTGGCGGAGATCTCGGCGCTGCTGGCGGTGCCGCTGGGGGTGGCGCGCGTGCTGGTGGCGGACATGGAGGCGGAGGGGCTGGTACGGGTCCACCAGCCGCGGCTCGACGCCGGGTTGCCTGAGCGGAGCCTGCTCGAGCGGGTGCTGGGCGGGCTCCGCCGGCTGTGACCTCGGCGGGCTACTGGGCGGCCCACCAGTAGGCGGCGACGAGCTCGGCGACCAGCGTCTCGGTGAGGAGCGCGACGTCGGGGTCGGTGTCGTGGGCGTAGCGGATGACGGCGGCGGTGTCCTTGACGTCGGCGCCGACGGAGATCACGGTGGAGCCGCGCTGCCGGACCCAGTCCATCGCCTGCTCGTCGTAGCGGGAGCCGGGGTAGAGCAGCGCCCGGTAGTCGAGGGTCTTGGTCAGGTAGACGTCCACGTGCGCCCAGTCGCCGGTCTCGCAGGCGTCGGCGGCGCGGCGCGGGCCTTCGCGGACCATGAGCGCCGACTGCTGGGCCGACGACAGCCGTTCGGCGGGGGCCAGGGCGTAGACGCCGTGGGGGCCGTCGAGGAGTTCTAGCGTCAGGGGCAGCCAGTCGTCGCGGCGGTCGAGCAGGTCGGTGGTGGCCTCGGCGGCGCGGCGTACGAGGGCGGCGACGTCGCGGCCGGAGCCGGTGAGGCGGGATTCGAGCGCGAGGAGGAGTGCCAGCGTGTGCTGGAAGGTGCGGCAGGCGACGCCGCCTTCCTCGGGGCCGGCGAGCAGCGGGACGACCAGGTCGGCGCCGGCGGTGAGCGCGGAGCCGGGGGTGTTGGTGAGGGCGGCGACGGGGGAGGCGCCGCCGGTGTAGCGGGCGAGCGCGTCGAGGGTCTCGCGGCTGCCGCCGGTGGCGGAGATGGGCACGACGAGCGTGCGGGGGTCGGGCGGGTAGGAGGCGGCGGCGGAGGCGTACTCGGCGTGGGCGGAGACGCCGGCGGCGCGCAGGCGCAGGGCGGCGACGTCGGCGGCGTAGCGGGAGCTGCCCATGCCGAGGAACAGCACCCGCTCGATGCCGCCGGGCAGCGCCGCGAACGGGTCGGCGGCGTCGAGCGAGTCGGCGAGCGCGGTGAGCGCGGCGGGTTTGGCCTCCAGGTCGGCCAGGTAGAGCTCGGGGTTCATGGGGTCTCCTCGTGGTACCAGGTGCGCAGCACGCCCATGGGGGCGTAGCGCCATCGGGGCAGGTGGCGGGCCGCGTAGATGAGCTCGCGGCACTCCTGCTCGATCTCGAACGGGCGGATCAGGGTCTCGTCCAGCAGGCCGGCGCGGTCGTGGCGGGCCAGGTGGGCGCGGTAGGCGTCGAGCATGGCGGCGCGGGCGCCGGCGGCCCAGCGGGCGGCGTCGGCGGGCGCGGTGCCGCGGCGCTTGATCGCGACCTGGGCGACGTGCTGGAGGCTGGTGGTGAGCTGGGCGACGTCGCGGGCGGCGGGCTGGTACGGGTCGGCGCCGGTGAGCGTGGGGTTGCCGTCGAAGTCGATGACGGCGTAGCCGTCGCGCCACCGGAGGATCTGGCCGACGTGGAGGTCGCCGTGGACGCGGATCAGCGGGCCGGTGACGGGGCTGTCCAGCGGGGCGAGCTCGGCGCGCAGGCGGTGTGCGTGGCGGGCGAGCCAGTCGCCGTCGTCGCCGGTGGTGAGGCCGAGCGCGTCGCGGAGCGCCGTGCCGGCCCGGCCGGACAGGTCGGCGCCGCTGGGCGGGGCGCCGGGCAGGGTCGCCAGGGCGAGGTGGAGCCCGGCGGCGAGTTCGCCGAGCGCGGGGGCGAACCCGGTGCGCCCGGCGGCGGCCTCGTCGGCGCACCATTCCCACCCGTCGGTGGCTTCCGGCAGGTAGCCGGTCACGAGGGCGAGCAGGAGCTCCCGGTCGCCGTCGGCCCGGGTGAGGGCGGCGTACGGGGGCGCGGTCTGTTTGAAGCCCGCCTCAACGAGGTGGGCGAACACTTCGGGAGTGGGGTGGGGCAGGGGCACGGGCGGGGTGAGCCATTTGACGACGACCTGCTCACCCACGATCACCGAGTAGTTTGTCTGGTCTACGTGTGGTCCGAAGTCGCGTTCGGCTGGGACCCCAGTGTGGAGATCCTCTGGGCTGTGCGAGAAAGTGGGCAGCGGCAGATACCGGCGGACGGCGAAGGGCGGCGGCACGGGGCCGTCCAGCGACGCCAGGAGAGCCGCCGTGAGGCCGCGATCCCGCGCGGTGAGCGGGTTCTCACCGAGAGAGATCAACCGGCTCCATATTGAATCCGAATTCAACAGTTGGACCAAACTTCCAGGTAGCAATGTCCGCCAAAGTCTTGCTCATGTTGATTTCTGCTGCAACACTCCTGCTCTGGTCTGCCGTGTCCAGTTGGTCGCGAGACCCCTCGTACATCGCCATTTCATAAGGAGTAGCGGCCTTGTCCCGTACCCGGTTCACCCGTCGTCTTCCGGCCGCCGTCGCGGTGGCCGGCCTCGCGCTCGCCGCAGCGGCGTGCGGCGGTGAGTCGACCAACAGTGCAGAGACGGCGACCCAGGCGACGGCCGCCGCGCTCAACCCCAACGCCGACCTCACCAAGCAGTCGCTGGCCGTGACCGTGTGGGACGGCTACACCCCTGAAGAGCTTCAGGCCATGGTGAAGAAAGAGCTCAAGATCAAGGAGCTCACGGTCACCCTGCACGAGACCAACGAAGTGGCGATGACGAAGCTCACCGCCGGCGGCGACCACGGGATCGACGTGGCGTTCGTGTCGGGCCAGTACGCCCAGGCGCTCAACGAGCAGGGCCTGCTGGAGCCGATCCACCCCGAGTTGATCCCGAACCTGGCCAACCTCTACCCCGAGGCGACCCAGCTCTCCTACGACAAGGGCAACAAGTACTCCGTCCCCTACACCTGGGGCACCACCGGCATCTGCTACCGCAGCGACCTGGTGAAGAAGAAGCCGACGAGCTGGAACGATCTACTGAAGCCGCCGGCCTGGGCCGACAAGAAGGTCACGCTCATGACCACCGAGCGCTGGCTGGCCCTGCCCGCGCTCAAGTCGCTCGGCTTCTCGGTCAACACCGACAAGGACGAGGAGATCGCCAAGGTCAAGGAGGTGCTGCTCGCGGCCAAGCCGCACCTGCTCGCCTTCGACGACACGACGTTCGGCGACAAGCTGATCAGCGGCGAGGCCCTCATGGTCGAGGCGTGGGACGGCTGGTGCCCGACCACGCACGAGAAGCAGAACATCGAGTTCGAGGTGCCGAAGGAGGGCAGCGACCTCTGGGTGGACACCATGGTGATCATGAAGTCCTCCAAGAACAAGGAGGCCGCGCACGCCTTCATCAACTACATCCTCAACCCCGAGGTGCACCGCTGGGCCGCCGAGAACATCAACTACAAGGTGCCCAACAAGGCCGCCATGGAGAAGGTGAAGATCGCGCCGGGCTCGCTGCTGGGCATCAAGCCCGCCGAGCTGCTCAACGGCGAGTCGATCATCGACCTCGGCCAGGCGTCGACCAAGTTCACGCGCCTGTCCTCTGAGATCACGGCCAGCTAGTTGCGGTGAAGGCTGATACTGAGGCCCGGCCGGTGTCCCCCTCGCGGGGCCGCCGGCTGGGCGCGTTCGTTTTCCTCTCGCCGGGGCTGACCTACCTGATCGTGCTGCTGCTGGTGCCGCTCGCGATGGTGCTCAGCTACACGGTCTTCCAGCGTGGCCGCTTCGGCGGCGTCGTCTACGAGTTCACCACCGAGAACTTCTCCCGGCTGTTCGACCCGCTCTACCTGAGCGTGGTCGTCGAGTCGCTGAAGCTGGCCGGGCTGGCCACGCTGATCGCGTTGCTGGTCGGCTACCCGACCGCCTACCTGATCACGCGGCTGCCGGGCAGGTGGAAGACGGTGGCGCTGGTGATGATCGTCCTGCCGTTCTGGACGAACTTCATCATCCGCGTCTACGCCTGGATCATCCTGCTCAACGGCGAAGGCCTGATCAACAGCGGGCTGGAGGCCATCGGGCTGGGCCCGTACGAGCTGCTCTACAACCAGGGCGCCATCGTCACCGGGCTGGTCTACTCCTACCTGCCGCTGATGGTGCTGCCGCTGTACGCGACGATCGAGAAGCTCGACCCGCAGCTCCGGGAGGCGTCGGCCAACCTGGGCGCGTCCGGGTTCACCACGTTCCGGAAGGTGACGCTGCCGCTGACGCTCCCCGGCGTGATGACCGGCAGCCTGTTCGTGTTCGTGCCGAGCCTGGGCAACTTCGTGATCCCCGAGATGCTGGGCGGCGGCAAGTCGGCGATGGTGGGCAACCTGATCCGCAAGGAGTTCCTGTCGGCGCGCGACTGGCCGTTCGGCTCGACGCTCGCGCTGGCGCTCATCGCGGCGCTGCTGGTGCTGCTCGTCGTGCAGGCCTGGGTGGCGCGCCGTGCGTAGCTCCCGCCTGCTCCACGTCCCGTTCTGGCTCACGTACGTCTTCCTGTACGCGCCGATCGTCGTGCTCGTCGTCATGTCGTTCAACTCGGGCGAGTCCGCCTACACCTACGAGGGGTTCAGCCTCAAGTGGTACGGCGAGCTCGCGCAGGACGAACGGGTGCTGAAGGGCCTGGCCAACACGCTGATCGTGGCGACCGGCGCGACGCTGATCGCGACCGTGCTGGGCACCCTGCTGGCCGTCGGCCTGGCCCGCTACTCCAGGTCGAAGACGCTGGAGGCGCTCTCGCTGATGCCGGCGGTGCTGCCCGACCTGGTGATCGCGATCGGGCTGCTGCTGTTCTTCGGCATGATCCAGCTCACGCTCGGGCGCTACTCGGTGGTGCTCGCGCACGGCCTGTTCGCGATGGCGTTCGTCGCCGCCGTGGTGCGCACCCGGCTCAGCGGCACCGACACCTCGCTGGAGGAGGCCTCGCGCGACCTCGGCGCCGGGCCGGTCACCACGTTCGTGAAGGTGACGCTGCCGCAGCTCGCCCCGGGCATCGTGGCGGGCGCGCTGCTGGCGTTCACGCTGTCGCTGGACGAGTTCGTCATCGCGTTCTTCACGATCGGCAACATGGAGCAGACGCTGCCGATCGTCATCTATTCAATGATCCGTTTCGGGGTGACCCCGGAGATCAATGCGCTGGCCGCGATCCTGCTCCTGGTGAGCTTCACCGCGGTGATCGCGGGGCAGCGCCTGACCAAGATCGGGGAGTCGCGTGCTCAAGATTGACGGGGTCACCCGCAGGTTCGGTGACGTCACCGCGCTCGACGGGGTGTCGCTGGAGATCGGGCAGGGCGAGTTCTTCGCCCTGCTCGGCCCGTCGGGCTGCGGCAAGACGACGCTGCTGCGCATCATCGCCGGCTTCGAGACGCCCGACAGCGGCACCGTGACGCTCGACGGCGAGGACCTGCTGGCCAAGCAGCCCAACCGGCGTCCGATCAGCCTCATGTTCCAGTCCTACGCGCTGTTCCCGCACATGACCGTGGCCAAGAACGTCGCGTACGGCCTGGAGCGGGAGAAGCTGCCCCGCGACGAGATCAAGAAGCGGGTCGGCGAGGTGCTGGAGACGGTGGGCCTGTCGGCGCACGCCGGGCGCAAGCCGCAGCAGCTCTCCGGCGGCCAGCGGCAGCGCGTGGCGCTGGCACGCTCCATCGTCAAGCGGCCCCGGCTGCTGCTGCTGGACGAGCCGCTGTCGGCCCTGGACAAGAAGGTCCGCGCCGACATGCAGCTGGAGCTCAAGCGGCTGCAGAACGAGGTCGGCATCACGTTCGTGGTCGTCACGCACGACCAGGAGGAGGCCATGTCGCTCGCCGACCGCATCGCGGTCTTCGAGAGCGGCAGCGTGCGCCAGGTGGACGCGCCCGTCGCCCTGTACGAGCGGCCGCGCACCAGGTTCGTGGCCGACTTCGTGGGGGCCAACAACCTGTTCGAGGGCACCGTGGGCGGTCCTGAGACGCTGGCGGCGGGGGAGTTCGGCGACCTGCCGGGCACGCCGCTGGGCGAGCTGGAGACCGGCGCCAAGGCGCTGCTCGGCGTCCGGCCGGAGAAGATCAGGCTGGAGGAGAGCGGTGGCCTCAGGGGCGCCGTGCTGGACGTTAGCTTCTACGGCGGTGTCTCGCACATCTCGGTCGACGTGCCGGGGCGGGTCAAGCCGGTGCTGGTCGCCGTGCAGGGCGCCGGCACGGTCCAGCCGGGCGAGGAGGTCTCGCTCAACTGGACGGCCGGCGACGCGGTGATCATCCCGGTGGATCAATGAAGCAGGTCGTTGCCCGTCACCGTGCGCGCGTAGGACAGGATCAGCTCGGCCGCCTCCTCGGGGCCGATGATCGGGTGCCGGGCCGTGATGCGATAGCCGTAGGCGTCCTCCAGCGCCACCAGGTTGCGCGAGATCGACAGCGCGTCGGCCGTCAGCCTGAACACGCCCAGCGCCTGCCCGGTGTCCAGGATCGACTGGTACATCGACACCTGGCGGTCGTACAGCGACGTGAGCAGCACCCCGTAGACGCGGTTGCGCCCGGCGGCCCCGCCCAGCTCGTTGAGGAGCCGCACGTCCGGGTCCAGCGGCCCGGTGGGCAGCCCGGAGCGGATCGTCAGCACCAGCTTGGCGACCGGGTCGGTGAGCGCGGCGATCTGCCGCAGCCGCTGCTCGTAGAAGCGTTCCATGCCCGCGTGCTGCGCCTCGACGAGCAGTTCGCTCAGGTCGGGGTAGTGGTAGAGCACCGCCCCGGAGGTCAGCCCGGCCTCCTCGGCGACGTGCGAGAGCTGCACCCCGTCGATGCCGAAGCGGATGATGGCCCGCCGCGCCGCCTCGATCAGGTCGATGCGCCGGTCAGTACGGCTCTTGCGCTGGGCCATCTTCACCACCTTGCCCTCATGTTCGTCTGTCGTTCAGTAATCCGTGACAATAGTGCCCTGAAGTTGACCAACGCGCTAGATGCGTATTTGAATTCCTCTTCAAATGGCTAGATCCCCCCGGAGTGTGCCCATGTCTCTCACCATTCTGTTCATGCCGGAAAGCGCCTACGGGCCGACCAACAACAGCATCGGCATCGGCGACATTCTGCGCCGTCGTGGCCACCGTGTCGTCTTCGCCGCCGAGTCGTCGTGGAAGGGCAAGCTGGAGGCGCTGGGCTTCGAGGAGGACCTCGTCGACCTGGCCCCGCCGGCTGAGGAGGAGCAGGACGCGGGCCAGTTCTGGAAGGACTTCATCCGCGACACCGCCCCCGAGTACCGCAAGAGCACCCGCGAGCAGCTCGAGACCGTCACCAAGCCCATCTGGGAAGAGCTCATCGAGGGCGCCAAGTACTGCGAGCCGCAGCTCAAGCGCATCATCGAGCGGGTCCAGCCGGACGTCATCGTCGAGGACAACGTGATCACGTTCCCGGCGCTGCTCACGGCCGGCAAGAAGTTCGTCCGCATCGTCTCCTGCAACCCGCTGGAGATGCGCGGCGAGAACGTCGCGCCGGTCTTCTCCGGCCTGCCCGCCGCCGACCGCTCCGAGTGGGACGACTTCCGCGCCGAGTACGACCGCACCCACCGCGAGCTGTGGACCGCGTTCAACGAGTGGTGCGTCGAGCAGGGCACCGAGCCGCTGCCCGACCTCGACTTCATCCACGAGGGCGACCTGAACCTGTACGTCTATCCGGAGATCCTCGACTACGTGGCCGACCGGCCGCTGGGCGACACCTGGCACCGCCTCGACTCGTCGGTCCGCGAGACCGAGGAGGAGTTCGAGCTGCCGTTCGCGCGCAACGAGGGCTCGCTGGTCTACTTCTCGCTCGGCTCGCTCGGCTCGGCCGACGTGGAGCTCATGCAGCGGGTCATCGACGTGCTCGCCACGACGCCGCACCAGTACATCGTCTCCAAGGGCTCGCTGCACGAGGAGATCAAGCTGGCCGACAACATGTGGGGCGCCGAGTTCGTCCCGCAGACGAAGGTCATCCCGCTGTGTGACCTGGTCATCACCCACGGCGGCAACAACACCACCACCGAGGCGATCCACTTCGGCAAGCCGATGATCCTGCTCCCGCTCTTCTGGGACCAGTACGACAACGCGCAGCGGGTGGCCGAGTTGGGCTATGGTGTCAGGCTTTCGACCTACACGTTCACGGACGAGGAGCTGAAGGGCGCGCTGGAGCGCCTGCTCGGTGACGACGACCTCCGCGCGAGGCTCGCCGCCGCCGGTGCGGAGGTCCGCGAGCGTGACGGTCTGCGCAAGGCCGCCGACCTCATCGAGCAGCTCGGCCAGAAGTAGGTACGGCCCCCCGTACCGAGCAGGGAAAGATATCCATGCGTGAATTGATCAACCCGGCCACCGGTCTCGTGTGCGCCGAGGTCCCCGACAGCTCCGTGGAGGCCGTGGCCGCCGCCGTCCGGCGGGCCAGGGACGCCTACGCCGAGTGGGCGCAGACGACGCCCGCCGAGCGCTCGCGGCTGCTGCTGCGGCTCGCGGATCTGGTGGAGGCCGACGCCGAGGAGCTGACGCGGCTGGAGGTCGAGGAGACGGGCAAGCCGGCGGCCGTGTTCAGGGACGGCGAGCTGCCGTTCGCGGCCGACAACCTGCGCTTCTTCGCCGGGGCCGCCCGCTCGCTCGACGGGACCGGCGCCGGGGTGTTCAGCGCCGGTTACACCTCGGTCCTGCTGCGCCGCCCCGTCGGGGTGGTCGGGTCGATCGCGCCGTGGAACTTCCCGTTCATCATGGCCGTGTGGAAGGTCGGCCCGGCCGTCGCGGCGGGCAACGCGGTGGTGATCAAGCCGGCCCCGCAGACGCCGCGCACGACGCTGCGGCTGGCCGAGCTGTTCGCGAAGGCGGGCGCGCCCGACGGGCTCGTCCAGGTCGTCACCGGCGGCGCGGACGTCGGCCAGGCCCTGGTCACCGACCCGGGCGTGGACATGGTGAGCGTGACCGGCTCGACCGAGACCGGCCGGGCCGTCATGACCGGCGCGGCCCGCACGCTCAAGCGGGTGCACCTGGAGCTCGGCGGCAAGGCGCCCGCGCTCGTCTTCGAGGACGCCGACCTGGCCGAGGCGGCGCGCGGCGTGTCGATGGGCGCCACCTACAACACCGGTCAGGACTGTACGGCGGCTACGCGCGTGTACGTCGCCCGCGAGGTCTACGGTGATGCCGTGGAGGCGTTTCGGGCAACTCTTGCCGAAATCTCGGTGGGTGACCCCTGGGACCCGGCCACCGACATCGGCCCGCTCATCTCCGCCGCGCACCGCGACCGGGTGCACGGCTTCGTCTCCCGATCGGGCGGCCGGGTGCTGCACGGAGGCGCCCCGATCGAGGGCCCCGGCTTCTACTATCCGCCCACGCTTGTGACCGATGTCGCACAGGAGAGCGAGATCGTCCAGGGGGAACTGTTCGGCCCGGTCCTCGTGGTGCTGCCGTTCGACGGCGAGGACGAGGCGGTCCGGCTGGCCAACGACACGCCCTACGGTCTCGCCTCGTCGGTCTGGTCGCGTGACGTGGCCCGCGCGATGCGGGTGTCGCACCGCCTGGACGTGGGTGTGACCTGGGTGAATGATCATCTCCCGATCGCCAGCGAGGCGCCTCACGGCGGCGTCAAGGGCAGCGGCTTCGGCAAGGACATGAGCCAGGAAGCGGTCCAGGAGTACGCGGTGACCCGTCACCTAATGATCAAGCACGCGGCCCCGGTCGAGCGGGACTCGTTCCGTCCGGCCTGAAAAACGTGGACGGCGATAAGTCCCCCAAACGGCACACCTGGGGGACTTTGATGGGATATGTTCGGTTGGCCGATCTGGTACGGGTTGTGTTCCAATTACCCAGCCCGGCAGAATCCCATGCGCCACACGCGTGTCTGATTTTCTTCGAGCACGTTACGGCGAGAGGTTGCGAGAGTCAGTGAGGACGGAAAACCCCAAGCACACGAGGCCGGGGGAGTACACAGGCGGACGGTTCCGGCTGGCCAACTGGCGCGTGCGCTCGCGGCTGGTCGCCCTGATCCTCATCCCCACGGTCGTCGGCGTGCTGCTCGCCGGCCTTCAGCTGGCCAGCGCCATCGGCACCAGCGCCGAGTACCGCCGCCTCACCCAGGTGGCCGAGCTCGTGCAGCGGGTCGGGGCGCTCTCCCACGAGCTGGGCAAGGAGCGCACGCTCACCGCGTGGTACCTGTCCGACGGCCGCCGTGCCGGCCGCCTGGCCCAGCTCCGCACCCAGCGTGGAACGGTCGATTCCGCGCTGAAGAAGGTCCTCGACGCCTCCGCCGCGATCGACGCCTCCCACTCCGCGCGTGTCCGCAGCCAGGTCGAGGAGATCCGCCGCTGGCTCAACGGCCTCGACGGTCTGCGCAAGTCCATGGTCGGCGAGAGCACCCCGCCGCGCGCCACGATCAGCACGCTGTCGACGCTCATCGAGGTCCTGGGCGCGCTCCAGGACGACCTGAGCGAGGGCGTCACCGACGACGCCCTCCAGGGTGACGTCGCCGCCCTGGCCGCCATCCAGCGCGTCAAGGAAGAGGTCTCCCGCCAGCAGGGCATCCTCATCGTGGCCCTGGAGCAGCGCAGCCTCGACAACGACGACCTCTCCGACTTCCTCGGCTCCTGGAACCGCCAGCAGGACGAGCTGGCCCGGTTCGAGCAGGAAGCCGGCGAGCAGGACCTGCGCGCCTACCGGCAGAACGTGCGCGGCCAGCAGATCGACCGCGCCGACGCCATGCGCCAGCGCGCCCTGGCCCAGCTGCGCGAGTACGACACGATCCGGGACCTGGACAACACCACCCGCCAGGACATCAACGTCTGGTACAACAGCACGCTGCTGACCACCAACGCCATGCGCAAGGTCGAGGACGGCCTGGCGACCCGCGTCGTGACCCAGACCCGTGAGCTCAGCGACAGCGAGCAGCGCAACGCCATCATCTCCGGCGCGACCATCCTGGTCCTGCTCCTCCTCGTCCTGGTGATCACCACCCGGGTGGCCGGTTCGCTCGTGCGCCCGCTGCGCCGGCTGCGCGCCGAGGCCCTCCAGGTCGCCACCACGCGGCTGCCGGAGACGGTCCGCGTGCTGCGCGAGTCCGGCGACAGCGCCGAGGTGCCCGACGTGCCGTCGGTCGGCGTCAACACCCGAGACGAGATCGGGGAAGTGGCCCGGGCCTTCGACGAGGTCCACCGCGAGGCGATCCGGCTGGCCGGCGACGAGGCCAAGCTGCGCGCCAACGTCAACGCCATGTTCGTCAACCTCTCGCGCCGCAGCCAGACGCTGGTCGAACGGCAGCTCCAGCTCATCGAGGGCCTGGAGCAGGGCGAGGAGGACGAGAACCGGCTCGCCAACCTGTTCCGCCTGGACCACCTGGCCACCCGCATGCGCCGCAACAGCGAGAACCTGCTGGTTCTGGCCGGCCAGGAGGCCGCGCGCAAGTGGAGCGAGCCGGTCCCGCTCGTCGACGTCGCCCGCGCCTCGCTGTCGGAGGTCGAGGGCTACGAGCGGGTCCAGATCCAGATCCCGTCCAGCACCCAGGTCGCCGGCCCGGCCGTCACCGACGCCGTCCACCTGCTGGCCGAGCTGATCGAGAACGCCATCTCGTTCTCCCCCCGCGAGAGCAAGGTCCAGGTCACCAGCAACCCCACCGAGGGCGGCGTGCTCGTGACGATCAACGACCTGGGCATCGGCATGAGCCCCGAGGAGCTGGCCGAGGCCAACTGGCGCCTGGCCAACCCGCCGGTCGTGGACGTCGCCGTCTCGCGCCGCATGGGCCTGTTCGTGGTCGGCCGCCTGGCCCTGCGCCACGGTATCCGCGTCCAGCTCAAGATGCGCGAGCGCAACGGCCTGACCGCCCTGGTGCTGCTGCCCGACATGCTGCTCGTCGGCTCCCAGCCCGCCGGCGGCCCGCAGCCGCGCTCCCAGTACGACGCGTTCACCAGCTTCGACCCCGGCATGCTCGAGTCGGGCCAGTTCGACGCCGGCCAGCCGGTCGCGGCGAGCAACGGCACCGGCGTCTACGCCGCGCCGGCCGGCTTCGAGACCACCGACGTGCGCGGCACGCGCGACGTGCCGGTGGACACCGAGTGGCCCGGATCGCTGCCCGCGCCGGGCGGCGGCGAGGCGTGGCCGTCGTTCGGCGAGCCGCCCGCGCAGGAGACCCGGCAGGACCAGCCCTGGCCGTCCTTCGCCGAGCAGCCCCCGCCGGCCCCGGCGCAGGCTCCGCAGGTGCCCGCGCAGCAGCAGGAGGAGCCGCGCTGGCCGTCGTTCGCGACCGAGCCGCCCCCGATGAAGGAGGAGCCGCGCTGGTCCTCGTTCGCCGAGGAGCCGCCGGCGGCGAAGGAGGAGCCGCGCTGGCCGTCCTTCGCCGAGGAGCCGCCGCCCCTCCAGCAGGACGAGCCGCGCTGGCCGTCGTTCGCGACCGAGCCTCCCGCGATGAAGCAGGACCCCCAGCAGGACGAGAGCCGCTGGACGTCCTTCGCCGACCCGCTCCCGCGCCGCGACCCCCTCGGCGACGAGCTGCCCCGCCGCGACTCGTTCGGCGAGGACCTGCCGCGCCGCGAGGAGCTGCCGCGCCGCGACGCCGCCTTCGGGGCCGAGCCCGGCAGGTCCGCGTTCGGGGACGACGACCGGCCCTGGCCGTCGTTCGCCGAGGGCCCCAAGCCCGGCGACGCCGGCTACAACCCGTTCGGTCCCGGCGACTACTCCTCCCAGGACCTGACCGGCCCGCTTCCCGTGGTGCGCAGCTCGCCCATGGAGGAGCAGAGCGAGGAGTTCCTGCCGATCTTCTCCTCGGTGGGCTCCGACTGGTTCCGCCGGCCCGACCCCTCGGAGCCGGCCGCGCCCGCCGAGGCGGCCGAGCCGGAGTCCCCGGCGCCCGCGCCCCTGGCCGCCGAGCCCGCCGCGCCGTCGGCGCCGTCAGCGTCCGCTGGAAAGTCGGCGCTGCCGCAGCGCCGGCCGGGCCAGTCGGGCGCCGGCGCCTCATGGTCCTCTCCCGCTGACAGCGGCTGGCAGGCCGCCGAGGCGGCGGCCAAGCCCGCCCAGGCCGGCACCACCGCATCCGGCCTGCCGCGCCGCGTGCCCAAGGCCAACCTGGTGCCGGGCACGGCCAGCCTCGCGGAACCGCCGGTCACCTCACCGGCGCCGCAGATCTCTCCTGAGCGCCTGCGGAGCCGGCTGTCCAGCTTCCAGCAAGGTGTACGGCAAGGCCGCGCGTTCACTCGCGGAGAAGAGAATGAGGAGGAGAAATGAGAGAGCTGAGCCAGGGAGCGCGTGGCATCAACTGGCTGATCACTGATTTCGTCAACAACGTGCCCGGTGTCGCGCACACCGTGGTGGTGTCGTCCGACGGCCTTCCGCTGGCCTTCTCCGAGGGGTTCCCCAAGGACCGGGCCGACCAGCTCGCCGCGGTGGCCTCGGGCGTGATCAGCTTGACCCAGGGCGCGGCGCGCGTGTTCGAGGGCGGGATGGTGACCCAGACCGTCATCGAGATGCAGCGCGGGCTGTTGATGATCATGTCGATCAGCGACGGCTCGTGCCTGGCCGTGCTGGCCGCGCCCGACTGTGACATGGGCCTGGTGGCCTACCAGATGACGCTGCTGGTCGAGCGTGCCGGGCAGGTGCTCACGCCGGCCGTACGCGCAGAACTGCAGGCGGCCCGCCCCCGCTAGACGGGCGGTGACAGGAGATCATGGTGTCAGGTCAGGGTTGGGCTGGTGATAGCACTCCGCCGCATCCGTCGGCTCCTCGTGCGCCGAAATCAAGTTCCCTGGTACGGCCTTACGCCGTGACCGGGGGGCGTACGGCCCCGCGGATGAAGTTCGCCATGGAGGCGCTGGTGTCCTCCGTGACGTCCGAATACCAAGACATTTCCCTACTAAGTCCGGAATATCAGGCGATCATCCAACTGACGCGGAACGTTCGGTCGGTTGCTGAGATCTCCGCCCTTTTACGGCAGCCTCTCGGGGTGGTCCGGGTGCTGATCGCCGACATGGCGTCGGAAGGCCTGATCCGCGTGCACCAGCCTGCTCTGGACGCGGGCAAGCCGGACCTCAACCTGCTCGAAAGGGTGCTCAGTGGACTTCGCAGGCTCTAGCCCCGGCCTAACCTCGACGAAGATCGTCGTGGCCGGCGGCTTCGGCGTGGGCAAGACGACGTTCGTGAAGGCGGTGTCCGAGATCCTGCCGCTCACCACGGAGGCGGTGATGACGGACGCGTCGGCCGGAGTGGACGACGTCTCGCTCACGCCGAACAAGACGACGACGACCGTGGCCATGGACTTCGGCCGGGTGTCGCTGGACAGGGAGCTGATCCTCTACCTGTTCGGCACGCCAGGACAGCACCGGTTCTGGTTCATGTGGGACGACCTCGTACGCGGCGCCATCGGGGCCGTCGTGCTGGTCGACACCCGCCGGCTGGCCGACAGCTTCCCGGCCATCGACTACTTCGAAGAGGCGAAGCTGCCGTTCATCATCGGGATCAACGGCTGGGACGGGCAGTTCGCGCACGCGGAGGAGGAGGTGCGTGAGGCGCTCTCGCTGGGCGGCCACACGCCCATCGTCCGCCTGGACGCCCGCTCCCGCGACTCGGTCAAGGCCACGCTGATCACGCTGGTCGAGCACGCGCTGGCCCGCCACATGCACGCCCCGGCCTGACCGTCGCAGTCCCGCCCGCCGTGCCGCCAGACCTCAGGTCCGGCGGCACGCGGCGTCATCGGGCCCTTTCGGGTCAGTACACCCTCTCAGTGGGTGAGGGAGTGGCCGCGGACCAGGCGGCCGACCTCGGCGCGCAGGTGCACGAAGTCGTGGTGCTCGCGCGTGGAGATCTGGTCGCGGGGCTCGGGCAGCTCGACCTTGAGGTCGCCCACCACGTGCGCGGGCGCCTTGGACAGCACCACCACGCGGTCGCCCACGTAGACGCTCTCGTCGATGTCGTGCGTGATGAGCACGATCGTCATCTGGTGGTGGCTGCGCACCTTCAGCACGAGGTCCTCAAGGTCCTCGCGGGTCTGCGCGTCGACCGACCCGAACGGCTCGTCCATCAGCATCAGCTTCGGCCGGTACGCCAGCGCGCGGGCGATCGCCACCCGCTGCTGCATGCCGCCCGAAAGCTGGAACGGGTATTTGCGCCCGGCCTCGGACAGGCCGACCGACTCCAGTGCCTCCTGCGCGGCCTCGCGGCGCGCCTTCTTGTCCATGCCCTTGCGCCGCAACGGCAGCGCCACATTGTCGGCCACCGACATCCACGGAAACAGCGAACGGCTGTAATCCTGGAAAACCACGGCCAGATTGTCGGGCGTCTGCTTCACCAGCACGCCGTCGACCTTGATCTGCCCGCCGGTGGGGGTGATGAGCCCGGCGATGGACCGCAGCAGCGTGGACTTCCCGCATCCTGACGGCCCGACGATGCACAGCAGCTCGCCCTCGGCCACGCTGAGGTTGAGCCCGTCGATGGCGTGGTGCTCGTTCGGTCCGCCGCCACCGTAGACGTGGGTGAGGTTGTCTATCTCGAGCAAGGGATTTCCTAGGGATGGGTCCAGAGATAACACGGCGACTCTATCGAAGGGGACATTCCTTGCACATGGTAAGGAAGAGGTGCTCTGCCCCATTTCTTCTGTTTATTGCTCTCATCTGTCTGTAGTGTGAAGGACCTGATGGACGGCTTCAGCGAGGCGGAGCTCGCTTACCTGCGCGAACACGACCTGGCGAGGCTGGCGACGGCCACGGCCGCCGGGGCGCCCCACGTCGTACCCGTCCGCATCCACCTCGGCGTCCAGCTCGGAGGCGACCGCGCGGGCGGCAACGGGTCCCCGGACGGCGAACGGCCCCTGGTGATCGGCGTCGGCTCGCTGCGGCTGCCCGGCGGCCCCCGCCACCGCCTCTACCGGCAGCACGTCGAGGAGAACGACCAGCTCGCGCTCGTCGTCGACGACTTCACCCCCGACGGGCCGCGCGGCGTCGCCGTCCACGGCATCGGCCGCGTCCACCCCGACGGCGGCGACCGGCTCGACAACCGCTTCGAGCCGGTCTGGCTCGCGATCGTGCCCACCTGGATCTCCTCCTGGGGGATCGACACGCCGCCCATGGACCCGCCCCACAGCCGCCACGTCAGGTCTCCAGCCGCCGCTCGTGATGGTGCCAGGCCAGCACCCGCCGCTCCACGAGCAGGAACAACTCGTTGAGCAGATAGCCGAGAACGCCGAGCAGCACGATGCCCGCCCACATCGCCGGCAGGTTGAACGAGGAGTAGGCCACGGTGAGCTGGAAACCGATGCCGTTCGTGGTGCCCGGCAGCAGCTCCGCGAACACGGTCACGATCAGCGACAGCGACAGGGCCAGCCGCAGCCCGGCGAAGATCTTCGGCAGCGCCGACGGCAGCACGATCCGGAAGACCCGCTCGGCCCGCGACAGCCGGAACGCCTGCCCCGTGTCCAGATGCAGCGGCTCCACCGAACGCGCCCCGTCGGCCGTGTTGAGCAGCACCGGCCACACGATGCTGAACATGATGAACGCGAGCTGCATCTTCAGCCCGAACCCGAACACCACCAGGAACACCGTCACCAACGCCGGCGGCGGGATCGCCCGCAGGAACTGCAGCACGCCGTCGAGATAGTCGTACACCCGCGCCGACAGGCCCAGCGCCAGCCCGAGCGCCACCCCGGCCGCCGCCCCGCCCGCCAGCCCACCGGCCATCCGGCCCAGGCTCGGCAGCACGTTCTCCACGGCCAGCTCGGTCA
Source organism: Nonomuraea sp. NPDC023979 (assembly GCF_040639085.1). Classification (NCBI taxonomy): domain Bacteria; kingdom Bacillati; phylum Actinomycetota; class Actinomycetes; order Streptosporangiales; family Streptosporangiaceae; genus Nonomuraea; species Nonomuraea sp. NPDC023979. The sequence goes on along the minus strand of NZ_JBEZZG010000023.1, from coordinate 127,122 downwards.
GGAACAACCGGTCGGGCGGGCCGGAGAACCACATGGCGTGCATCCGCGTCGCGATCGTCGACGGCGGCGGGAAGAACGCGCTGCCGGCCGTCCGCGTGGCCCACTCCCACACGGCCACCAGCACCACGAGCAGCAACCACCGGGAAGCCACCACCCGCCAGACCCGCCCCGCCATTCCCCGGCGACCCCGCCGCCGCCCCTCAGACCGCCCCTGGCCGATCAGATCGCCCCCGGCTCGGTTGCGTCCGCCACCGGGCGGCCCGCTCGCGGTTCCGTCGGTCTCCCGCTGCCCGGCACCGGCCTGGGTGCGGCCGTGCCGCCCACCGGCCCGCGCTACGTCGGCCTGGCCCCCGTCGGGCCGGCCGCGTCCGCCGTCGGGGGGCCCGTCGCCCTCGCGCTGCCCGGCCTGGGTGCGGCCATGCCGCCCGCCGGGGCGGCCCTCGCCGGTGGGGTCACCGGCGACGCGCCTCCCCCCGCCGCTTGCGGGCTCGGGGCCCTCGCCAGGGCGGGCAGGGGCATGCCGTCCGCCTGCGTTGGGGGACCGGCCCTCGTCGGGCGGGGCGATGTGGGGGTGGCCGGGGGGCTGGGTGGGGGTGGGGAGGGGTGGGGCGGAGTCGGGGGTGCGGGTGGGGTGGGCGGCGTCGGGGAAGCGGCCGCGGGCCGGGGGCGGTGGGGCGGTCATGAGAGGCCTCCGTTCCGGGCGTGGTGCCAGCGGAAGAGCCGGCGCTCGGCGGCCACCAGGAGGGCGTTGACCACGACGCCGAACAGCCCGACCCAGACGACCCCCGCCAGGATGTCGTCCATGCGCGCCGGTACGGCGATGCCCGCGAAGTAGATGAACACGCCGACGCCCTCTCCCCGCCCGGCGACGATCTCGGTGCTCACGGTCAGGATGAGCGCGACGCCGGTGGCCAGTCTGAAGCCCGTCATGATGAACGGCGCCGCCGAGGGCAGCGAGACCCGCCACAGCACTGCCAGCGGGCCGAATCCGTACGACCTGAGGGTCTCCTTGGCGACGGGGTCGACGCCGCGCAGGCCGTACATCGTGTTGTAGAGGATGGGCCACAGCGCCGCGTAGATCACCAGGGTGACGCGGAGCTGCAGGCCGGTGCCGATGACGAGGGCCACCAGCGGGATGAGGGCCACCGACGGGATGGGCCGCATGAACTCGACGATGGCCCGGGTGGCGGAGTCGATCACCGGGACGCTGCCGAGCAGCAGGCCGAGCGGGACGGCGACGAGGGCGGCGATGCCGAGGCCGATCGCCCAGGCGAGCATGCTGGTGGCGGCGTGGGCGCGGAATGCGGGGTCGAGGAGCAGCCCGCCGGCCCGCTGGAGGATCTCCGAGGCGGGCGGCAGGAAGGCGGCGGAGACGAGCCCGGCCCGGCCGAGCGCTTCGAACAGGGCGGCGAAGACGAGTGCCCCGGCCGCCCGGCGCGTCCACCGTGCGGTGGCCGTGTTCGGGCGGTCGCGGACGAGGGCGGGCGCGCTCACCCTGACGTGGTGGGGGACATCAGCGAGGCGACGTCGATCTCCTTGGTGAGCCACTTGGCTTCGTGCATCCAGTCGGCGACCCGCTGCAGCCGCACCGGGTTGTCGGAGCTGGAGAACAAGGGGAACGTCACGGTCGCGGCTGTGGCCTTGTCGATCTGGGTGAAGTTGGGCAGCACGTCGGCCACCACCTCACGGTTGTTCTCCATGAGCTTGGCGGCGTTGTGGAGGGCGCGCTGGAACGCCGCGGCTGTCTTGGGATATTTGTCGTACCATTCCTGAGTACTGACATAGCCGGAAATGGGGAATTCGGCCGCGGGTCCTGAGGCCGGATCCAGGATCTTTCTGGCGCCCATTGACGAGGTCGCGGCGGTGACCATCGGCTCGCCGAGATAGGCCGCGTCGAGCTGGCCCTTCTGCCAGGCGGGCATGATGTTCTGGAACGTCACCTGAACGTACTTGATCTTCGCCGGATCGATGTTGTTGGCCTTCAGGACCTGCGTGAGCGCGAGCTCCTGGAAATTGTGCAGAACGTTCACGTTGATCGTCTTGCCTTCGAGGTCCTTCGGCGACCTGATCGGCGAATCAGGCAAAGCCATGATGCTCAGGGAGTCCGGGGCCGCGCGGGAGCCTTCGGCCAGGATGCGCAGCTTCAGCGCGCCTTGGTCGTGGGCCTGGAACATCGACACGTAATTGCCGAACATGGCGTCGATCTCGCCGTTGAGCAACATCGGAATGGCCTCGGGCGACGCCTGCACGATTTGCGGCGTGACCTTGAGTCCTTCCTTCTCGAAGAGCTTCTGGTCAATGGCCACGTACATGGCCGCGGTGTCGATGGCCGGCAGGCCCGCGACCTTGAGCTCCGTCTTCTCCAGGCCGCCCGCGTCGGCGGCGGTGGAGGACTTCGGAGCGGCGGACTCCGGCTCGGCGGTGCAGGCGGCGATTCCCAGCGCCAGGGCAAACCCGATGACGGCGACTCTGCTGGAACGGGCAAGCCTCATGTCGGGGACTCCTTTCACGAGGGGGGTGTGGAGCCTGGAGGGGTAGGGGGGTGCTGTTACTCACGGGACGTGTGCCGTACGCACAACAAGCACTGACGGTAGCACCACATGGGGCGTCATCATCGCAAAAATAACATCTGTGGTTGCAAGGTCAGTTTGGCGCTATATCGTGGTCAATGACCCCATGAATTTCCAGTCTAGGTGCTTTTGCCTGATTTGGTGTGGTTCGTGAGAGCCGTGCCGTGAGTGAAGGGAGGGGCGGCAGGCGGGGCTGTCTGTGGCGATGGCGAGCGATCTTTTGTTGGGACAAATACCCAATGAATGAGTCAATGCTGAATTCATAGTGTTTGGTGGTGGTAGTCGCCGTATGCTCAAAAGGCCCTCATCTCGATTTCACATAGTGCCCCCCACGGTCATCGAGATCCCCCTCAGGGGCGAGAGGTTGCGAAAGCAGTGAGTACGCAGAGCGCTGGTGCTTCCGTTGACCACGAGCCGCACGGCCATCAGAAGCGCAAGGTGCCCCGGCCGGCCAGATTCGGCCTGGGCAACTGGCATGTCCGATCACGCCTCGTCGCGCTGATCGTGGTCCCGACGGCGGTGGCGGTCGCGCTGGGTGGCCTGAACGTGGTCACCTCGCTCAGCGACGCCAACACCTACCAGACACTCAGAGAGGTCGCCGAGTTCAGCGAGAGCCTCGGCGCCGTCAGCCACGACCTCGCCTCCGAGAGGGACGAGACCGCGCTCTACATCGCCCAGGGGCGACCTCCGGCCAAGGAGCCACAGCTCAGAGGCACCTACGCCGGAGTCGACGACCTCATCGGGGAGGCCAAGCGGAGCGCCCAGGCGATCAACGACTCGCACGGTGACGCCGTACGGCCCGTCCTGCGCCGCCTGGAGGAGATCTCCGCGCTGCGCGAGACGGCGGTCAAGGGCAAGATCCAGCCCCTGCCGATGATCGAGAAGTACACCCAGATCATCGCCGCGCTCGTGCAGTTCCACGACCAGGTCGGCCAGGTGGCGGTGGACGAGCAGGTCGCGCACAGCGCCGGCGCGATGGCCGCGATCGCCCGGGCCAAGGCCCAGTCGTCCAAGCAGCGCGGCATCCTGGCCGGAGCCCTGGACAACAAGGCGTTCGACGCGGGCGAGCTCGACTCTCTCACCGCCGCCAAGGCGCGCGAGGAGAGCGAGGTGACCCTGTTCGGCACGCTGGCCACGCAGGATCAGCTGGAGCTCTACCGCAACACCGTCGTCGGCCGCGACATCGACCAGACCGACCTGTTCACGCTGCGGGCGATGGCCCAGTCGGCGGAGAACAAGCCGCTCAGCATCGGCAGCCGCGACGTGGCCACCTGGTTCGACGTGAGCACCGGCAAGATCGACGCGTTGCGGAACGTGGAGAAGAGCATGTCCGCCTCCGTCATCCTGCGCGCCCGCGCGCTGGAGGACGCGGCCAACAGATCGGCGCTCATCTCCGGCGTGCTCATCCTGATCCTGCTGGCCGTGGTGATCGCGATCATCTCGCTCATCGCCCGCTCGCTGATCAGGCCGCTGCGCAAGCTGCGGGGCGAGGCGCTGGAGGTGGCGGGCAAGCGGCTGCCCGAGACCGTGCGGACGCTGCGCGAGAGCGGCGACGGCGCGGTCCCGGCGGTGGCGCCGATCGGCGTCACCACGCACGACGAGATCGGCGAGGTGGCGCGGGCGTTCGACGAGGTGCACCGCGAGGCGGTCCGCCTGGCGGGGGAGGAGTCCCGCCTGCGCTCGAACGTCAACGCGATGTTCGTGAATCTTTCACGGCGTTCGCAGACGCTGGTGGAGCGGCAGATCACCCTGATCGACGGGCTGGAGCAGGGCGAGCAGGACGAGCAGCGGCTCGGCAACCTGTTCAAGCTGGACCACCTGGCGACCCGCATGCGCCGCAACAGCGAGAACCTGCTGGTGCTGGCCGGCCAGGACCCGCCGCGCCGGTGGAGCCAGCCGGTCAAGCTGGTGGACGTGGCCCGCGCCTCCCTGTCGGAGGTCGAGAACTACGAGCGGGTCCTGCTCCAGGTCCCCGACGGCATCTCGATCGCCGGCCAGGCCGTCAACGACATCATCCACCTGCTGGCCGAGCTGGTGGAGAACGCCCTGTCGTTCTCGCCCAGGGAGACGCGCGTCTCGCTGTCCGGGAGCAGGATCGACGGCGGCGGCGTCATGCTGTCCATCACCGACTCCGGCATCGGCATGACGCCGGAGGAGCTGGCCCAGGCCAACGACCGGCTGACCGACGCGCCCAGCATGGACGTGTCGGTGTCGCGGCGGATGGGCCTGTTCGTGGTCGCCAGGCTGGCCCACCGGCACGGCATCCGCGTCCAGCTCAGGCCGCACGGCGCGGGCGGGCTCACCGCGATGGTGCTGGTGCCCGAGTCGCTGCTCGCCCAGTCGCCCGCGCTGGCCGGCGCGTCCAGCGGCCCGCAGGAGGAGCCCTACACCGGGCCGCAGCCGGCGCCCATGCCCTACCAGCTCGGCCCCGGCCACCCGTCCTACCCTTCCTATCCGTCCAACCCCGAGGGCCCCGGCTGGCCTGCCCCGCCCTGGCCGCCCGAGCAGCGCGGCCTCACCGGCAGCGGCTGGCCCGCCGACCCGCGCGGCAACAGCGGCAACAGCGGCGGCTTCGACTCCGCCGACGTGTGGATGCCCCCGCGCCCGCCCGGCGCCGGCAGCTCCGGGGGCTGGAACGGCTCGTCGGGCTCGCCGCCGCTGCCCCGGCGGCCGACGCCCGGCCCGCAGCTCGGCGACTGGACGCAGGCCGAGCGTCCCGACCCGCCGCTGCCGCCGGAACGGCCCAGGTACGACCTCCCCGAGCCGGAGAGCCCGGCCGGCAAGCCCGCCTCCGCCGGTGACGAGTACCTGCCGATCTACGCGGCGGTCGAGTCGGCCTGGTTCGAGCGGGGCGGCAGCGCGAGCTGGAGCTCGTCCAAGGCGGACGAGGGCTGGTCGGCCGCCAAGGCCGTGGTCGAGCCCGTGCGCGACGGCGCGACGGCCGCCGGGCTGCCGAAACGGGTGCCGAAGGCCAACCTGGTGCCCGGCTCGGCCGAGACCGCGACGGCCCCGTCGGGCGTCTCGCCGGTGCCGTCCGTGTCGCCGGACCGGGTGCGCTCCCGGCTGTCCAGTTTCCAGCAGGGCTTCCGCGCCGCCCGCGACGACATCAACGGCGGCCGCGCGAACGCCGGACCCGGATTCGGCCCGCCGCCCCGCTCCGCGGACGGCGGGGAAGGCCGCGAGGAGGAATCATGAACGAGCTGAGCCATGCCGCCCGTGGCGTGGACTGGTTGATCACCGATTTCGTGAGCACCGTCCCCGGTGTCGCGCACGCGGTGGTGGTGTCGTCCGACGGGCTGCCGCTGGCGGCCTCGTCGGGGTTCCCGGCGGACCGGGCCGACCAGCTCGCCGCGATCGCCTCCGGGCTCGTGTCGCTCACCGCGGGGGCGGCGCGGGTGTTCGAGGGCGGCGCGGTCAACCAGACGATCGTGGAGATGCAGCGCGGGCTCATGCTGATCATGTCCATCTCGGACGGCTCCTGCCTGGCCGTGCTGGCCGCTCCCGACTGCGACATGGGACTGGTGGCGTACCAGATGACGTTGATGGTCGAGCGCGCCGGACAGGTGCTCACGCCGGCGGTGCGCGCGGAGCTGCGCGCGTCCCAGACCAGGTGATGTGGTGACGGATCCACGATGGAACAGCGGCGGCTGGGAGCCGGAGTCCCAGCCGCGGCTGCAGGCCGACCCGGCCTCGCCGGTGCGGCCGTACGCGGTGACGGGGGGCCGCACGGCCCCCCGGGTCAAGCTGGCGATGGAGGCGCTGGTGTCGTCGGCGACGGCCGAGCACCGGGAGTTCTCGCACATCACGCCGGAATACCAGGCGATCTCCCAGCTCTGCCGGCAGGTGCGCTCGGTGGCCGAGGTCTCCGCCCTGCTGCGGATCCCGCTGGGAGTGGTTCGCGTGCTGATCGCGGATATGGCGGCGGAGGGCCTGGTGCGCGTGCACCAGCCCGCGCTGGACGCCGGTCAGCCGGATGTCGACTTGCTGGAGAGGGTGCTCAGTGGACTACGCAGGCTCTAGTTCGGGCGTGGGTCTGACTTCGACGAAGATCGTGGTGGCCGGTGGGTTCGGCGTGGGGAAGACGACGTTCGTGGGGGCCGTTTCGGAGATCATGCCGTTGACCACCGAGGCCGTGATGACCGACGCCTCGGCGGGCATCGACGACCTCGGCATGACGCCGCTGAAGTCCACCACCACCGTGGCGATGGACTTCGGCCGGGTGTCGCTCGACCGTGACCTCATCCTCTACCTGTTCGGCACGCCGGGGCAGCACCGGTTCTGGTTCATGTGGGACGACCTGGTGCGCGGCGCCATCGGCGCGGTCGTGCTGGTCGACACCCGGCGGCTGGCCGACAGCTTCCCGGCCATCGACTACTTCGAGGAGGCCCAGCTCCCCTTCATCGTCGGCGTCAACGGCTGGGACGGGCAGTACCCGCACAGCGACAGCGAGGTCCGCGACGCGCTCACGCTGGCCCCGCACATCCCGCTGATCCGGCTGGACGCCCGCTCCAAGGACTCGGTCAAGGGCGCGCTCATCCACCTGGTCGAGCACGCACTCAACATCAGGACCGCGGTGCCGGGCTGGAGCGGCTGAAGCCGTTGACGCGCCGCCGCCGGCATGATCACAATGGCGGCGGATCGCCTCCAGTCCGAGGGAGCACGCAGCATGGCCGCAGTCCGGGGCACGGCCCTGTCGTGATCAGGAACCCGCTCACCGGGCGGCCGGACCGGCCGCTCGCGCCCGTCCCGCCGGACCGGCTCGCCGCCACTGCGGCCGAGCTGCGCGCGCTCGCCCCCGCGTGGCGGGCCGCCGGGCGCGGCCCCGTCCTGACCCGGTTCGGGCAGGCGATCGCCGCCGACGACGACCTGCTCGCGGCGCTGGTGGCCGACACCGGGCGGGTCGCCGAGTCGGTGCTGGAGCGGCAGATCGTGGCCGGTCTCGTCGACCGATGGGTACGGGCGGCGCCCGCGCTGCTGGAGCCCCCGGCCGAGTTCCCCGCCTCGCTGCCCGGCGTCTTCGTCGGCGGCGACGCGGTCCCGTACGACCTGGTGGGGGTGATCAGCCCGTGGAACTTCCCGCTGCTGCTCGGCCTCATCGACGCGGTGCCGGCGCTGGCCGCCGGGTGCCCGGTGCTGGTCAAGCCGAGCGAGGTGACGCCGCGCTTCATCGAGCCGCTGATGCGGCTGGTGCCTGACGAGCTGCCGCTGCGCGTCGTCGAGGGCGACGGCGAGACGGGCGCCGCGCTGGTCGGGCTGGCCGACGCCGTCGTGTTCACCGGCAGCGTGCCGACCGGGCGGCTGGTGGCCGAGGCCGCCGCCCGCGCGTTCGTGCCCGCCTTCCTGGAACTGGGCGGCAAGGACCCGGCGATCGTGCTGGCCGGCGCCGACCTGGACCGGGCGGCCTCGGCCGTGCTGTGGGGCGGCACGGCCAACGCCGGGCAGTCCTGCCAGTCGATCGAGCGCGTCTACGTCGAGCGGCCGGTGCACGACGAGTTCCTGGACCTGCTGGCCGGCAAGGCCGCCAAGGTGGGGCTGACCTGCGAGGGCGGGCCGATCGGGCCGATCATCGGGCCCGGCCGGGAGGACGTGATCGCCGCCCATCTGGCCGACGCGGTGGCCAAGGGCGCCGTCGTGCACACCGGCGGCACGGCCGAGCGCCACGGCGGCGGCCACTGGTTCCGGCCCGCCGTGCTGTCGCGCGTCGACCACTCGATGCTCGTCATGACCGAGGAGACGTTCGGGCCGGTGCTGCCCGTCATGGCGGCCGACGACGCCGACCACGCGGTGGCGCTGGCCAACGACTCGGTCTACGGCCTGTCGGCGGCCGTCTTCGCCGGCTCGGAGGAGCGCGCGCTGGCCGTCGCCGCCCGGATCAGGGCGGGCGCGATCAGCGTCAACGGCGCCGCTCTGACCGCGCTCGTGCACGAGGGCGAGAAGCACTCCTTCCGCCTCTCCGGCCTCGGCGGCTCACGCATGGGCGCCGCCTCCATCGGCCGCTTCCTGCGCCGCAGGGCCTTCCTGGTCAACCGATCCCACGCCGCCGACCCCTGGTGGCACCCGAGCGAGGAGTGAGAGATGGGACTGCGCGCCGAGATGCCGCTGCTGGCGCGGCACGAGGGCGAGTGGGACGGCACGTACGTGCACGTCGACGCCGACGGCACGGTCGTCGACCGGCACCGCGCCCAGCTCACCTGCGCCATCGTGGACGACGCCGTCTACCACCAGACCAACCGCTACACCTGGGACGACGGGCGCGCCGAGGTGCACGAGTTCCCCGGGACCTACCTGGGCGGCGGCCGGTGCGGCTTCGACACCGACCGGCTCAAGGGCGAGTTCTGGGAGCTCGACGGGAGCAGCATCTACCTGTCGTGGCAGTTCAAGGCCGAGGGGGAGGACCTGAGGCTGTTCGAGCTGATCGTGCTCAGCGACGACGGCGACACCCGCAGCCGCGTCTGGCAGTGGATCAAGGGCGGCGAGGTCGTCCGGCGCACGCTGATCAACGAGCGCAGGGTCGGATGACGGCGCTGCGCGCGCTGGCGCTCCAGCTGGAGACGCGGGCGGTCAACGACGCGGCCGACCCGCGCGCCGCGATCGGCGCGGCCGTCACCCGGATCGACCGGCAGGTCGGCGCGTCCAAGGCGTGGATCGGGCCGGACCTGCGGCTGGTGGTGCTGCCCGAATACGCGCTGACCGGCTTCCCGCTGCGGGAGAGCCTCGGCGAGTGGCGGGACAAGGCGGCGCTCGCCCCCGGCGGCCCCGAGTACGCGGCGCTGGCCGGCGTCGCCCGGCGGCACGGCGTGTTCCTCTGCGTCAACGCCTACGAGAGCGACGAGCACTTCCCCGAGCTGTACTTCCAGGCGTCGGTGATCTTCTCCCCCGAGGGCGAGCCGGTGCTGCGCTATCGGCGGCTGCACTCGATGTTCACCCCGAGCCCGTACGACGTCTGGGAGCGCTACCTGGAGGTGTACGGGATCGACGGGGTGCTGCCGGTCGCCGAGACGGAGATCGGCGTGCTCGCGGTGGTCGCCTCCGAGGAGATCCTCTACCCCGAGCTGGCCCGCTCGCTGGCGCTGCGCGGCGCGGAGATCATCTGCAACCCGACCTCCGAGGCGTCGTCACCGGAGCTCACCCCCAAGGCGATCGCCCGCCGCGCCCGCGCCGTGGAGAACCTGGCCTACGTGGTCTGCGCCAACAGCGGCGGCCTGAGCGGGATCGCCATCCCCGGCGACTCGACCAACGGCGGCTCGGAGATCGTCGACCCGGAGGGCCGGGTGCTGGCCAGGGCCGGGGCGGGGGAGTCGCTGGTCGCCGCCGCCGAGCTGGACCTGGCCGCGCTGCGCCGGCTGCGCCGCAGGCCCGGCATGGGCAACCTGCCCAGCCGGGTCAAGTCGCGGCTGTGGGCCGAGGAGTACGGCCGCCACGACGTCGAGCGGCCCGGGGCGCTGACCGGCGCCCCGGACCGCGCCTGGTTCGCCGCCCGCCAGCGCGAGGTGATCGAGCGGCTGTACGGCTGACCGCTCAGGCGCGGGCGCCGTGGTGCCAGCGCAGCACCAGCCGCTCGACGGCCAGGAACCCCGCGTTCAGCAGCACGCCCAGCAGGCCGAGCAGCACGATCCCGGCCCACATCGCGGGGATGTCGAACTGGCTCTGCGCCTCCAGCAGGCGGTGGCCGATGCCCTCGGTGCTGCCGTACAGCTCCGAGATCACCATCATGATCAGCGCCAGGGACACGCTGAGCCGCAGCCCGGCGAAGATCTTCGGCGCGGCGGCGGGCAGGATGATCCGCAGCAGCCGGGCGCCCGCGCCCATCCTGAACACCAGGCCGGTCTCGACGTACTGGCGGTCCACGTACCGGCTGCCGTCCATCGAGTTGATCAGCACCGGCCACACCACGCCGTACACGATCGAGGCCACCTGCATCGGCGTGCCGATCTCGAACAGCAGCAGGAACACCGGGAGCAGCGCCGACGGCGGCACCGAGCGGCCGAAGTGCAGCAGCGGCTCCACCAGCGCCGACAGCGTGCGCGAGCGGCCCAGCGCGACGCCGAGCACGACGCCCGCGAGCGCCGCCAGCGCCCACCCGCCGAACAGCCGCGCGAGGCTCGGCAGCAGGTCGGCCACCGCCTCGTCCGTCAGGAACAGCCGCCCGGCCGGTCCGGAGAACCACAGCTCCCGCAGCCGGGGCACGATCACGCTCGGCGGCGGGAAGTAGACGGCCTGCGCCGCGCGGGCGGCGATCTCCCAGGTCAGCGCCGCCACCGGCAGCATCCAGTACCAGCCCAGCCGGGCGATCATGACGTCTCTCCCGTCCTGGCGTGGTGCCAGCGGAACAGCCGCCGCTCCCCGGCCGTGAACAGCAGGTTGGCGGCCAGGCCGAGCACGCCCGCCCACACCGTCGCCGCCAGCACCCGGTCGGTGCGGGCGGCGCTGCCCGCCTGCACCAGGTAGGCGCCGATGCCGCCGTCGCCGCCCGCGATCAGCTCCACGCTCACCGCCACGATCAGCGTCACCCCCACCGCGATGCGCACCCCCGTCGCGATGAACGGCGCCGCGCTCGGCAGCGACACCCGCACCGCCACCGCCACCGGCCCGAACCCGAAGGCCCGCAGCGTGTCCTTGCCCAGCGGGTCCACGTCCGCCAGGCCGTACAGCGTGTTGACGAGCAGCGGCCACGCGCACGTGTAGACGATCAGCGATGTCTTGGCGTCGCCGCTGTCGGGGAACAGGAACATCGCCAGCGGGATCAGCGACACCGACGGGATCGGCCGCAGGAACTCCACCAGCGGGCGCGCCGAGCGCTCCACCACCGGCACCGTGCCCAGCAGCAGCCCCGCCGGCACCGCCACCGCCACCGCGATCAGCAGCCCGGCCGCGCACGCCGACAGCGTGATCAGCACGTGCCGCAGGAACTCGCCGTCCGCGGCCAGCTCCACCGCCGTCACCAGCACCACGGAGACGTACGGCAGCGCGTCGCGGTCGATCAGGCCGATGCGGCCCGCTGCCTCAAGCAGGGCGAGGAAGCCCAGGACACCGGCGGTGCCCAGGACCCCCCGCCTTATGCGCGCTCCGGTCATCCGCCGACGGCGGCGATCTGCTGCGTCACGTCCGGCTTGGTCTTGAGGTAGCCGTAGCCGGCCAGCAGGTCGGCCAGCTTCTGCAGGCTCGCCTTGTCGACCTCCATCGAGAACACGCCGAGCTTCATCGCGGCCGCCGCCTGCGCGTCGATCTGCGTGTAGGTCGGGATGACCTCGTTGATGGCGGCGCGGTCCTCGCTCGCGATCTTCTGCGCCTTGGCCAGCGCCCGGTGGAAGGCGGCGGCGGTCTTCGGGTTCCGCGCCAGCCACGCCTCCGACACGCCCCAGCCGTCGATCGGGATGCCCGCGGTCACGCCGTCGGTGGTGTCGATCACCTCGGTCGCGCCCATCTTCGTCTTGGCCGCCGTCAGGAACGGCTCCACCAGCCAGGCCGCGTCCACCTGGCCGCCCGACAGCGCGTTGAGCTGGTCGGCGAACGGCACCGCGACGAACTTGACGTCCTCCGGCTTCAGCCCGGCCTCCTGCACGTGCGCGTTCGTGAGCGTCTGGCCGAGCGCCTTCAGCACGTTGACCGCCACCGTCCTGCCCTTGAGGTCGGCCGCCGTCTTGATCGGCGAGCCCTTGGGCACCACCACGCCCGCCACCCCGGGCGCCGCCTCCTGGCTGTGCTGGAGCAGCTTCAGCTTGGCCGCCCCCGAGTCGTTGATCGCCAGCAGCGACACGTAGCTCGTCAGGAAGGCATCCATGCTGCCGTTCAAAATCTTCGGCATGACGGCCTGCGGCGCCTGGATCACCTCGGTCTTGACCGTCAGGCCCTCCTCCTTGAAGAAGCCCCGCTTCTCCGCGATGAACAGCGGCGCCGACGACGGCACCGGGACGATGCCCACGGTGAGCTGGGTCTTCTCCAGCCCGGAGCCGCCGGTGGCGGGGGCCGGGCCGTCGTCGCCACAGGCCGCGACGCCGAGGACCAGCGCGAGCCCGAGGGCGCACGTGCGTGCCAACCGCATGTCACTCCTTACTGAACGCAGGTTCAGCGCACGCTCCACGAGGGTCGCTCGTTGAGCGCGCGCACATCGGAATCGGTGATCGCGTGCTGGGCGTCCGCCAGGGCCGCCAGCTCGTCCTCGGCCAGGACGTCCCGGATGTCGGCGAAGCCGCCGGGAGCCCGTCGCTCCACCAGCAGGACCATCTCGTCGGCCGGCAGCGAGCGGTGGCCCAGGACCAGCTCGGAGGTGACCGGCCGGCGTTCGGCCTCGTAACCGGCCAGCGCCTCGGCCGGGTCGGCCGTGGTCGCCAGGCGGCGGGCCAGCACCCGGGCGTCCAGCACCGCCTGCGACCCGCCGTTGGAGCCGACCGGGTACATCGGGTGCGCGGCGTCGCCGAGCAGCGTCACCCGGCCCGTCCCCCAGAACGGCAGCGGATCGCGGTCCACCATCGGGTATTCGAGGATGCGCGCGGAGGAGGCGATGAACGACGGGATGTCGAAGTGCCGGTACGCCCACCCGGCGTAGTGCGGTGCCACGTCCTCCAGCCGCCCCGGCCGCGACCAGTCGGCCGCGCCCGTCACGCCCGGCTCGGCCACCTTGACCTCGGCGACCCAGTTGACCCGGCGCGGATGGGCGGGGGAGATGTGGTACGAGACGAACTTGCCCGCCGCGTTGGTGCCGGAGACCAGCACGGTCGAGCCGTCGAGGACTCGGTCGGCGTCGGCCACGCCGCGCCACATGCGGATCCCGTTCCAGCGCAGCGGGTCGCCCGACGGGTGGAGCTGGGCGCGCACCGCCGACAGCACGCCGTCGGCGCCGACCAGCACGTCCGCCCGCTCGCGCAGCACCTCGCCCGACGCGGTGTCGCGCAGCGTGACCGTGACCCCCGCGGCATCCTGCTCGAACTCCTCGAACCGGACGCCCAGCCGTACCGGCCCGACCCGCTCGCGCACCGCGGCGAGCAGGAGCATCTGCAGCTCACCCCGGTGGATGGAGTACTGCGGCCAGCGGTAGCCCGCCAGCCGGCCGCGCGGCAGCGCCAGGATCTCGCCGCCGAACCGGTCGGTGAAGGTCATGTACGTGGTCTCGACGCCGGTCGCGGCCAGCTCGGCGGCCAGGCCCAGCTCGGTGAGCTCGCGTACGGCGTGCGGCTGCAGGTTGATGCCCACGCCGAGCGGCAGCATCCGGGCGGCGCCCTCGACGACGACGCAGCCGATCCCCGCAGCGTGCAGGCTGAGCGCGGCCGTCAGGCCGCCGATCCCCCCGCCGACGATCAACACCCGCATCGGATGTCCCCCTGTCATGAGGCGGGGAGCGCCGCACCGGACGCTCCCCGGGCGATCACTTGGGAACGGCCTCGATGAGGCTCGCCGCCGCGCCCAGCTCGATGACCTCCGTCAGCCGGAGACCGGCCTCATCGAGAAGTGTGGCGTACTGCGCGGCGCTGCGCTCGGTGCCGCCGTCGAAGATGGCCAGCATGCGCATGTCGAGGTCGTTGCCCAGGTGCGGAGCCGGCTCGTCCGGCAGCACCACCTCCAGCACCAGCACCCGGCCGCCGGGGCCCATCGCGGCGCGGACGTTGCGCAGGATCCGCACCGCGTCCTCGTCGTCCCAGTTGTGCAGGACGCTGGACAGCAGGTAGACGTCGGCGCCGGCCGGGACCCCGTCGAAGAAGCTGCCCGCCACGACCTCGGTCCGGTCGGCCAGGCCCTCGGCCGCCAGCGCCTCGCGGGCGCTGCCGGTCACGTGGTCGAGGTCGAACAGGATGCCGCGCATGCCGGGGTTGGCGTGCAGCACCGTGGCCAGGATGTGCCCCCGGCCGCCGGCGACGTCCACCATGGAGGCGGCGCCGGCGAAGTCGTAGCGCTTGAGCAGGCCGTCGGTGAACGTGATGGCCCGGGTGGTCATGTACTCGTCGAACAGGCGGCTGGCCTCCGGCTGCACCGCCAGGTGGTCGTACAGGTGGCCGTAGCGCCTGGCGAACGCCGAGCTGCCCTCGCGCACGGTGGACGGCAGGTTGCCCATGGCGTACCAGAAGCTCTCCTCGCCCAGCATGCGGATCGAGCTGCGGATCGAGCCGGGCACGTCGGAGCGCAGCGCGGTGCCCCGGGCGGTCAGGTCGTAGCCGTCGTCCCCGTGCGGCCTGACCACGTCCATGCCGGCCAGCTCGCGCAGCACCCGGCGGAGCGCGGGCGGGTGCGCCCCGCTGCGCCGGGCCAGCTCGCCGGTGTCGAGCGGCCCGTCCGCCAGGTGGTCGGCCAGGCCCAGCTCCGCCATGGTCAGCAGAGCCGCGAATCGCGAAATGTCGGATACGGCCCCCCAGAGGAGGTCTTCAGATGGGGACATGTGCCCTTCCGTAGAGATGAGAGGTCAAACCGTGCGGTTGGCCTGCCGGTGCCACACCAGCACGCGGCGCTCCGCCAGCACGAACAGCCCGTTGACGGCGTACCCGAGCACGCCGAGCAGCGCGATGGCCGCCCAGACGCCGGGCGCGTCGAAGGTGCGCTGCGCGTACAGGAGCTGGTAGCCGATGCCGTCGGTGCCGCCGAACAGCTCCGAGATCACCATGAGGATCAGCGCGAGCGACAGGCTCATCCGCAGTCCGGCGAAGATCTTCGGGGAGGCCGCCGGGATGACGACCACGCGCAGGCGCTCGGCCCTGGACAGGCCGAACACGGTCGCGGTCTCGGTGTAGGTCCGGTCGATGGCCCGGGCCCCGTCGATCGTGTTGAGCAGCACCGGCCAGATCACGCCGAACACGATCACCGCGAGCTGCGTCGCCAGCAGGCCCTGCAGCAGGACCACGAACAGCGGCAGCAGCAGCGGCGGCGGGATGGCGCGGCCGAACTCGATCAGCGCGTCGACGTAGTCGGTGGCCACCCGGGAACGGCCGAGCAGCACGCCCAGCACCACGCCGATCAGCGAGGCGAGGATCCACCCGCTGAACATGCGCCCGAGGCTGGGCAGCACGTTGTCCATCGCGTCGTCGGTCAGGAACAGCCGGGAGGCCGGGCCCGAGAACCACAGCTCGTACATGCGCGCGACGATCGTCGTCGGCGGGGGGAAGTCGAGGTCGCCGGCGGCGCGCGTGACGAGCTCCCACACGACGAGGACCACCGGGACGAACCACAGCTTGTTGAGCGTCTTCACGAGCGTGCCGCCCCCGTCCGCAGCGCGTGCCACCGGAACAGGCGGCGCTCCCCGGCCAGCAGTGCGAGGTTCGCCAGCACGCCGAAGACGCCCGCCCACACGGTCGCCGCCATGATGAGGTCCATCCGGTTGGCGCTGCCGGCCATCACCACGTACACGCCCAGCCCGTCGGAGCCGCCGGCGACCAGCTCGGCGCTCACCGCCAGCACCAGCGCGATGCCGGCGGCGATCCGCACGCCCGTCGCGACGAACGGCGCGGCGTTCGGCAGGCTCACCCGCCTCAGCACGGCCAGCTCCCCGAATCCGAAGGTCCGCAGCGAGTCCTTGGCCAGCGGATCGACGTCGTGCATGCCGTACAGCGTGTTGATCAGGATCGGCCACAACGACGCGAACACGATGACCGAGACCTTCATCCACTGGTCCGACGGGATCAGCAGGATCGCGAGCGGGATGATCGCGACGGACGGGATGGGACGCAGGAACTCCACCAGGGGCCGCACCGCCTGCTCCACCGGCGGCACCGCGCCGAGCAGCACGCCCAGGGGGACGGCCACGGCCACGGCGATCAGCAGGCCGAGCCCCCAGTTGCCGATCGTCGTCAGGCTCCCGGCCAGGAAGTCCGGGTCGGCGGGGAGCCGCGCGGCCTCCAGGAAGATGACGGACGGCGGCGGGAACAGCAGATCCTCGCTCATGACGAAGCGGATGAACAGCTCGCCGGCCACAAGGAAGCCCGCGGCGCCGATGACGCCGCGGGTCAGGCGCGCTCTGGTCATCCGCTCGTCGGCGCCGGGACGATGACCGAGGAGACGTCGATGGGGCTGCTCAGGTACTTGTACTCGGCCATGAGGTCGGCGACCTTCTGCAGGCGGTCGCGGTTCAGCTCACTCGGGAAGGTGCCCAGGGTGATGACCGACGCGGTCTTGGCGTCGATCTTCGTGTAGGTCGGGATCATCTTCTCGATCTCCTTGCGGTCGCTGGAGGCGAGCTCCTGCGCCTTGGAGATGGCCCGCTGGAACGCGGCCAGCGTCTTCGGGTACTTCTGCACCCACTCGTCGGTGGCCATCCAGCCCGCGATGGGCAGGTTCTCGGTCTGGCCGGTCATCGTGTCGGCGAGCTTGGTGAAGCCGAACTGGCTCTGGTTGGCGGTGATGAACGGCTCGGTGATCCAGGCCGCGTCCGCCTGGCCGCTGTTGACCGCGTTGCCCATTTCGGGGAACGGCTTCTCGGCGAATTTGACGTCGTCTTTAGTTAGCCCCGCGACCTTCAGCTGAGTCTCGACCGCGAGCTGGGCGACGTTGTTCAGGTTGTTGACCAGGATGGTCTTGCCCTTGAGTTCAGCCACCGTCTTGATGGGAGAATCCTTGGGCACCATGATGTTGAAGGTGTTCGGACCTGCCTGATACATGTCGGCAACGAGCTTGATCTTCTCGCCCTGTGCCACGGCGGCGAACGTCGAGACGTAGTTGGTCTGCGAGATGTCGAGCTCGCGGCTCTTGATTTTCGGGATGGCCGCCGCGCCACCGGTGATGATGACCGGCTCCACGGTGAGGCCTTCCGCCTTGAAGAAGCCCTTCGCGTTGGCGATATAGACGGAAACGGGGTCGGGGATGGGGAGCACCCCGACCTTGATGGTCGTCTTCTCGAGCCCTGAGCCGTTCGCGGACGTCGTGCCGGCCTCCTCGCCGGCACCGCAGCCGGCGAGGGTGAGCGCGAGCGCGGCGCCGACGACGACCGCGCGACCGCGCAAAGTGCGTGTCATGGGAAGGTCTCCTACCAGGGGGGAAGCTTTTAGAGACTGGCAATCGGTTGCCGGGCGTGAGCGTACCGGAGCAGGGGATCATAGCTGAAGCACTATGCCGCGTATATGTTAATTTTTCTGCTTTGAGGTGTAATTATCGCGTTATGCCGCTAGAACCTGCCCTATTGGGTCTTACGGGGTATATGTCCGGATTGGCGGCGGTCGCGCTCCGTGTATGAAACCTCGCGACGTGCACCAAGGCGGGCTTGGAACGGTCTAATACTTGTGAGACGTTGGCTGAACTATGAGGTTTGTGCTCAAATTGGGCCCGAACTTGCCTGCGATCACTCCGTCGGCGTGACAAAGCCGCTCATCCCCCAGCAGGCCATGGCGAGAGGCTCCACAGTGAGGACAACAACGACCGAAGCCGGTCGTCGTAGGGCTCCAGACATGCCGCAAGAGCCCGCGCCGGCTCGGGCGCCGGTGCCGGAGGCGCCCAAACCGGGCAGCGCTTTCGCGCTGCGCAACTGGCGTGTACGCACCCGCCTCATCGCCCTCATCGCCATCCCGACCATCGTCGGCGTCATCCTGGGCGCGCTGCGCATCACGACCTCGTTCAGCAGCGCCCAGGAGTACCAGCGCATCGGCGAGACGAGCGCGCTGGTGGCGCAGGTGGGCGAGCTCTCCCGCGAGCTGGCCCTCGAACGCGACCTCGCCACCCGCTTCGTCGCCCAGAACAAGCGGCAGGCCGACCTCCAGGCGCTCACCTCGCAGTACGAGATCGTGAACGTCAGCGTCAAGCGGACCGAGGAGGCCGCCACCTCGGCCGAGGCGTCGCTGTCCGACCTGGGCCGCAGGCGCCTGGCCAACATCCGCGTCCGGCTGGACCAGATCCCCTCGATGCGCGAGACGGTCACCAAGACCCAGCTGCCGCCGCTGCCGACAATGGAGAAGTACTCCGAGACCATCGCCGAGCTGCTGCAGCTCTACGACGAGGTGGCGCAGGGCTCGACCGACGAGCAGCTCACCGCGACGAGCTCGGCCATGCGCGCCGTCGCCCGCGTCCAGGAGGAGGCCTCCAAGCAGCGCGCCCTGCTGTCCATCGCGCTGATCCGCGGCGAGTTCAGCGAGCCCGGCTTCAACGCGTTCCTGGACGCCCGCGCCCGCCGCGAGAGCGAGCGGACCTCGTTCCGCGCCGTCGCCACCGCCGCCCAGCGCCAGTTCTACGACAACACCGTCACCAGCCAGGAGATCGGCCGCGCCGAGTTCTACGTGGCCAGAGCCGTCTTCCTGCACAACGGCGGCGTGCCGCTCCAGCGGCTCGACACCACCTCCAGGAACGACGTCAGGCTCTGGTTCGACGCCATCAGCGAGACCGTCGACAAGCTGCACGTGGTGCAGAAGTCGCTGTCGCAGCAGATCGCCACCCGAAGCGCCGACCTCCAGAGCGCCGACCGGCAGGCCGCCGCGATCAGCATCGGCGTCGTCGTCGCGCTGCTGCTGCTGGTCCTCGCCGTCACCGCCGTGATGGCCCGCTCGCTCGTGCGCCCGCTGCGCCGCCTGCGCGGCGACGCGCTCAAGGTCGCCGGCAACACGCTGCCCGAGCTCGTCCGCCAGCTCCGCGAGAACGAGGTCCAGCCCGAGCAACTGCACGTGCCGCCCATCGACATCGCCTCCAAGGACGAGATCGGTGAAGTCGCCCGCGCCTTCGACGAGGTGCACCGCGAAGCGGTCCGCCTGGCGGCCGAGGAGTCCCGCCTGCGCTCCAACGTCAACGCGATGTTCGTGAACCTTTCACGGCGTTCGCAGACGCTGGTGGAGCGGCAGATCACCCTGATCGACGGGCTGGAGCAGGGCGAGCAGGACGAGCAGCGGCTGGGCAACCTGTTCAAGCTGGACCACCTGGCCACCCGCATGCGCCGCAACAGCGAGAACCTGCTGGTGCTGGCCGGCCAGGACCCGCCGCGCCGGTGGAGCCAGCCGGTCAAGCTCGTCGACGTCGCCCGCGCCTCGCTGTCGGAGGTCGAGAACTACGAGCGCGTGCTCCTCCAGGTCCCCGACGGCGTCTCCGTCGCCGGTCAGGCCGTCAACGACGTCATCCACCTCATCGCCGAGCTGGTCGAGAACGCCCTGTCGTTCTCCCCGCGCGAGACCCGCGTGACCGTCTCCGGCAGCCGCATCGACGGCGGCGGCGTCATGCTGTCCATCACCGACTCCGGCATCGGCATGACCCAGGAGGAGCTGGCCCAGGCCAACGACCGCCTGACCGACGCGCCCACCGTCGACGTGTCCGTCTCGCGGCGCATGGGCCTGTTCGTGGTCGCCAGGCTGGCCCACCGGCACGGCATCCGCGTCCAGCTCAGGCCCCAGGGCGGCGGCGGGCTCACCGCCATGGTCCTGGTGCCCGAGTCGCTGCTCGGCGCCCAGACGCCCGCCTTCGACACCCCGGCCGCCGCGGGCGCCGCCCCGGTGGCGCCCGCCCCGGTCGCCGACCGCGGCGGCCGCATGGACGCCTTCACCCCCGCCCAGCCGGCGGCGGCCGCGGCGCCCCCGTGGCAGGGCGGCTCGTTCCAGATGAGCCCCGCCCACCCCTCGTACCCGGGCGCCGACCCCACCGGGTCCTGGCCGTCCGCGCCGCAGTGGCCCTCCCAGGCCGACGGCTGGCCCTCCGACCCGCGCAGCACCAGCGGCGGCTACGACACCGCCGACGTGTGGATCCCCTCCCGCGTCCCCGGCGGCTGGGCCGGCGAAGGCGAGCCGCTGCCCAAGCGGCCCACCGAGCAGCCGGTCCCGCGCGAGTTCGACGACTGGCCCGACACCGGCGCGCAGAAGCGCAACCGCTACGACTTCCCGGAGACCGAGTCCGCCGCCACCGGGCCCATGCCCGTGGTGGGCGGCAACGCCCCCTCCGCCGGCGACGAGTTCCTGCCGATCTTCGCCTCGGTGGAGTCGGCCTGGTTCGAGCAGGGCGGCAGCGGCAGCGCCAACTGGGGCTCGTCCACGGCCGACGCCGGGTGGAGCGCCGCCCAGGCCGCCGCCGAGCCGGTGCGCGACGGGGCGACCGCCTCCGGGCTGCCCAAGCGGGTGCCCAAGGCCAACCTGGTGCCGGGCTCGGCCGACACGGCATCGGCCCCGAAGGGCGTCGTCCCGATGCCCACGGTCTCGCCCGACCGGGTACGCAGCCGCCTGTCCAGCTTCCAGCAGGGCTTCCGGGCGGCACGCGACGACATCAGCGGGGGCAGGGCATTCTCCTCTGACCCGAGGAAAGACGACAACAGGGAGGAGGGCGCGTGAACGACCTGAGTCATTCGGCGCGCGGCGTCGACTGGCTGATCACCGACTTCGTGAGCACCGTCCCCGGCGTCGCGCATGCGGTGGTGGTGTCGTCCGACGGGCTGCCGCTGGCCGCGTCGTCGGGGTTCCCGGCGGACCGGGCCGACCAGCTCGCCGCCATCGCTTCCGGCCTGGTGAGCCTGACACAGGGCGCCGCCCGGGTGTTCGAAGGCGGTGCGGTCAATCAGACCATCGTGGAGATGCAGCGGGGGCTGATGTTGATCATGGCGATCAGCGACGGCTCCTGCCTGGCCGTGCTCGCGGCCCCCGACTGCGACATGGGACTGGTGGCGTACCAGATGACATTGATGGTGGATCGCGCCGGACAGGTGCTTACCCCGGCGGTGCGCGCGGAGCTGCGCGCCAGCCAGACCAGGTGATGTAGGTGACGGACCCGAGATGGAACACCGGCGGCTGGGACCCTCAGCCGCCCCCGCAGCCGGCCTCCGACCCCGCGTCGCCGGTCCGTCCCTACGCGGTGACCGGCGGGCGCACCGCGCCCAAGCTGAAACTGGCGATGGAGGCGCTGGTGTCGTCGGCCACGGCCGAGCACCGGGAGTTCTCCCACATCACGCCGGAGTACCAGGCGATCAGCCAGCTCTGCAGGCAGGTGCGCTCGGTGGCCGAGGTCTCGGCGCTGCTGCGGATGCCGCTGGGCGTGGTCCGGGTGCTGATCGCCGACATGGCCGCCGAAGGCCTGGTCCGCGTCCACCAGCCGCAGCTGGAGGCCGGAAGGCCGGATGTCAACCTGCTTGAAAGGGTGCTCAGTGGACTTCGCAGGCTCTAGCCCCGGCCTAACCTCGACGAAGATCGTCGTGGCCGGGGGATTCGGGGTGGGCAAGACGACGTTCGTGGGGGCCGTGTCGGAGATCATGCCGCTCACGACCGAGGCCGTGATGACCGACGCCTCGGCCGGCATCGACGACCTCGGCATGACCCCGCTCAAGTCGACCACCACCGTCGCGCTCGACTTCGGCCGCGTCTCGCTCGACCGCGACCTGATCCTGTACGTGTTCGGCACGCCCGGGCAGCACCGGTTCTGGTTCATGTGGGACGACCTCGTACGGGGCGCCATCGGGGCCGTCGTGCTGGTCGACACGCGGCGGCTGGCCGACAGCTTCCCCGCGATCGACTACTTCGAGGAGGCCCAGCTCCCGTTCGTGGTCGGGATCAACGGCTGGGAGGGGCAGTACCCGCACACCGACGCGGAGGTGCGTGACGCGCTCACGCTGGCCCCGCACATCCCGCTGGTGCGGCTCGACGCCCGGTCCAAGGACTCGGTCAAGAGCACGCTCATCAACCTGGTCGAGCACGCGCTCTCGGTCCGGATGGCCGTGCCAGGCTGGAACGGCTAGCGAAGCGGATAGGCTGAGACCAGACCCACATTCGCTTTCGAGGACTGGCCAACCACGTGTTCGAGACGCTATCCGACCGGCTGACATCGGTCTTCTCCTCCCTCCGATCCAAGGGGCGACTGTCCGACGCGGACATCGACGCCACCACCCGCGAGATCCGCATCGCGCTGCTCGAGGCCGATGTCGCGCTGCCGGTGGTCAAGGCGTTCGTCGCCCAGGTGAAGGAGCGCGCCCGCGGCGCAGAGGTCTCCCAGGCGCTCAACCCGGCGCAGCAGGTCGTCAAGATCGTCAATGACGAGCTGATCGAGATCCTCGGCGGCGAGACCCGCAGGCTCCGCTACGCCAAGACGCCGCCGACGGTCATCATGCTCGCCGGCCTCCAGGGCGCCGGCAAGACCACGCTGGCCGGCAAGCTGGCCCGCTGGCTGCGCGAGCAGGGCCACGTGCCGCTGCTCGTCGCCGCCGACCTCCAGCGGCCCAACGCCGTCGGGCAGCTCCAGGTCATGGGCGAGCGCGCCCAGGTCGCCGTCTACGCCCCCGAGCCCGGCAACGGCGTCGGCGACCCGATCGCCGTGGCCCGCCAGTCGATCGACGAGGCCCGGCGCCAGCAGCACGACATCGTCATCATCGACACCGCCGGCCGCCTGGGCATCGACCAGGAGATGATGAAGCAGGCCGCCGACATCCGCGACGCGGTGCGGCCCGACGAGGTCCTGTTCGTCGTCGACGCCATGATCGGCCAGGACGCCGTCACCACGGCCCAGGCGTTCATGGAGGGCGTCGGCTTCGACGGCGTCGTGCTGACCAAGCTCGACGGCGACGCCCGAGGCGGCGCGGCCCTGTCGGTCAGGCACATCACCGGCCGGCCGATCATGTTCGCCTCCACCGGCGAGAAGCTGGAAGACTTCGACGCCTTCCACCCCGACCGGATGGCCTCCCGCATCCTCGACATGGGTGACATCCTCACCCTGATCGAGCAGGCGCAGAAGACGTTCGACGAGGAGCAGGCCGCCAAGATGGCGGGCAAGCTCACCTCGGGCGAGAACTTCACGCTCGACGACTTCCTCGAGCAGATGATGATGGTCCAGAAGATGGGCCCGATCAAGAACCTGCTCGGCATGATGCCCGGCATGGGGCAGATGCGGGACCAGCTCAACGCCATCGACGACCGTGACCTCGACCGCATCGCCGCCATCATCCGCTCGATGACGCCCGGCGAGCGGCAGGACCCGAAGATCATCAACGGCTCCCGCCGCGCCCGCATCGCCGCCGGCTCTGGCGTGACCGTCAGCGCCGTCAGCAACCTCGTCACCCGCTTCTTCGAGGCCCAGAAGATGATGAAGCGCATGGCGGGCGGCATGGGCATCCCCGGCATGCCGGGCGGCCGGGGCAAGGCACAGAAGGCTCAGAAGAAGGGCAAGAAGGGGCGCCGCGTGAGCGGTGACCCGCGCAAGGCGGCCCTCGGCAAGCAGGCCCAGGAGGCGCCCGCCGACGAGCCCAAGCCGGGCGGCGTGCTGGGCAACCTCGGCGGCAAGCTGCCTCCGGGCATGGAGCTGCCGCCGGGCTTCGACCCGTCCAAGCTCAGGCTGCCGGGCCAGAAGTAATTTTTGCCGCGCGACGCCGGTGCGGAGTGCGGGGCAGTGGCGCGCGTCTGGCACAATGGCATGTTGGAACACCGTGACCAGGCGGGTGCCCTCTCACCTCCCGCCGGCCGCGTTTGTCCCTGGAGTCGGATTCGCATCGTGCCCCACTCGATGAGGAGCCGCTCACCCGCGCTCTAATGCAGGAGAGACCACACCCGTGGCAGTCAAGATCAAGCTCAAGCGGCTCGGCATGATCCGCAACGCTCAATACCGTATCGTCGTCGCCGACAGCCGCACCAAGCGTGACGGCCGGGCGATCGAGGAGATCGGCCTGTACCACCCGAAGGAGAACCCTTCGCGCATCGAGGTCAACGCCGAGCGCGCCGCTTACTGGCTGGGAGTCGGCGCGCAGCCGACCGAGCCGGTGCTCAAGCTGCTCAAGCTCACCGGTGACTGGCAGAAGTACAAGGGCGAGCCCGCGCCGGCGCCGATGAAGGTCGCCGAGCCCGCGCCCGACCGTCAGGCCATCTACGAGGCCGCGGCCAAGGAGGCGCTGTCCGGTGGCGACACCGGCACGGCCGCCACCACGCCGAAGAAGGCCAAGAAGAAGGACGAGGCCGAGGCCCCTGCCGAGACCCCGGCCGAGGCGGAGGCCTGAGGTGCTCGAGGAGGCCCTCGAGCACCTCGTCAAGGGCATCGTCGAACATCCCGACGATGTCCGGGTCCGCGCACGCCGCATCCGCAGCGGGCGCGTCCTGGAGGTCCGGGTGCACCCCGAGGACCTGGGCAAGGTCATCGGACGCGGTGGGCGCACCGCCAAGGCGCTGCGCACCGTCGTGAACGCCCTGGCCGACGGGAAGTACGTCCGGGTCGATCTGCTCGACCTGCACGAAGCAGTCCGTTAGCGTCAGGAAATTCCCCGCGCCCTCATCGGTTGCCGCCGATGGGGGCGCTCCGCGTTGGAAAGAGGTACAGGTGCAGCTGGTCGTCGGCCGGATAGGCCGCCCGCACGGCGTACGCGGCGAGGTGACCGTCGAGGTGCGCACCGACGATCCCGAGGTGCGCTTCGCCGCCGGCACGTCGATCGCCACCGACCCGCCGGGCCGGGGGCCGCTCGTCGTCGAGAGCCGCCGCTGGCACAAGGGCATGCTCCTGGTCGCCTTCGCCGGCGTCGCGGGCCGTGACGCGGCCGAGGAGCTGCGCGGCACCATGCTGGTCATCGACTCCGCCGACGTGGCGCCGACCGGCGACCCCGACGAGTTCCACGACCACCAGCTCATC
The DNA here is from genome assembly GCF_040639085.1 of Nonomuraea sp. NPDC023979. Lineage (NCBI taxonomy): Bacteria > Bacillati > Actinomycetota > Actinomycetes > Streptosporangiales > Streptosporangiaceae > Nonomuraea > Nonomuraea sp. NPDC023979. The sequence goes on along the minus strand of NZ_JBEZZG010000023.1, from coordinate 102,091 downwards.
GGCCTCGCGGTCGTCACCACCGGCGGCGAGCCCGTCGGCGAGGTCACCGACGTGCTCCACCACGGCCAGGACCTGCTCGTCGTTAAGCGCGCGGGCGGCGGTGACGACGCGCTCATCCCGTTCGTCAAGGCCCTGGTGCCGGAGGTGGACCCGGAGGGCGGCAGGCTGGTCGTTGACCCGCCGGAGGGCCTGCTGTGACCCGGCTCGACATCATCTCGATCTTCCCCGAGTACTTCGCGCCGCTCGACGTCTCCCTCATCGGCAAGGCGCGCGAGCGCGGCATCCTCGACGTGCGCACCCACCAGCTCCGCGACTGGGCGCACGACGTGCACAAGACCGTCGACGACACCCCGTACGGGGGCGGTCCCGGCATGGTGATGAAGCCGGAGGTCTGGGGCGAGGCGCTCGACGACGTCATCGGCGACGGAGCCCCGCGCATGATCGTGCCGACGCCGAGCGGCCGCCCCTTCACCCAGGAGCTCGCCCAGGAGCTGGCCGCCGAGCCGTGGCTGCTGTTCGCCTGCGGCCGCTACGAGGGCATCGACTCGCGCGTCATGGCCGAGTACGGCACGCGGCTGCGCGTCGACGAGGTCAGCATCGGCGACTACGTGCTCGCCGGCGGCGAGGTGGCGGTGCTGGTGATGGTGGAGGCCATCGGCCGGCTGCTGCCCGGCGTGCTCGGCAACGCCCACTCGGCCGTCGACGACTCCTTCGCGCCCGGCGCGATGCGCAACCTGCTCGAAGGCCCCGTCTACACCAAGCCGCCGGTGTGGCGCGGGCACGAGGTGCCCGCCGTGCTGCTGTCCGGCCACCACGGCAAGGTCGCCCGCTGGCGCCGTGACGAGGCGCTGCGCCGCACCGTCGCCAACCGGCCCGAGCTGGCGGCGGCGATCGACCCCGCGACGCTCGACAAGCACGACCGGCGGCTGCTCGACGAGCTGTCGTTTCGCCTCCCGCCGGAAGATGTGGCACACTGAAGCGTTGCCAATCGTCAGGTGGTTGGTCAGCCATGCCCGGGAAAGCGTTCCCGGGTCCACCAGATCAGCAAGCGTGTCCGCCACGAGCCCAGGCCGGGTGGACCTCCGCGTGCTCGCGAGACTTGAGGAACAGCTCTCATGCACACGAAGATCCAGGAGCTCGAGAAGGCGACCCTGCGCAGCGACGTGCCGGACTTCCGTCCCGGTGACACGCTCGAGGTTCACGTCCGAGTCGTCGAAGGCAACCGCTCCCGCGTCCAGGTCTTCAAGGGGTTCGTGCTGCGCCGTCAGGGCAGCGGCGCCCGCGAGACCTTCACCGTCCGCAAGGTGAGCTACAGCGTCGGCGTCGAGCGCACCTTCCCGGTGCACAGCCCGGTCATCGAGAAGATCGTCCTCGTGACCCGTGGCGACGTCCGCCGTGCCAAGCTCTACTACATGCGCGACCTGCGCGGCAAGGCCGCCCGCATCCGCGAGAAGCGTGAGAGCACGCCCGCGAAGTAAGCATGCTTTCCCCGAATGGCCCGCACCGAGGTGCGGGCCATTCGGTTTTGCGGGGCCCTTTCCTTTATGTGGAGCGACTCGTGAGCGGTGTAACGTCGGTCGAGGCTTGTCGGGCCGGGACATCATCTAGGCTCGTCAGCAATGACTAGCGAGAGCCAGGAGCACGGCGCGCCGCGCCGCCCTGTCGAGGACGAGGTGGACGTGGTCGCCGAAGACACTCAGAAGCCGGCAAAAGACGGGAAGAAAGAGAAGAAGAAGGGGTCGTTCTGGAAAGAACTTCCCGTTCTGGTCGTCGTGGCGCTGGCGCTGGCGCTGATCATCAAGACCTTCGTCATCCAGGCCTTCTACATCCCGTCCGAGTCGATGGAGAACACGCTCCTCACCAACGACCGGGTGCTGGTCAACAAGCTCGTCTACCACACGCGCGACATCGAGCGCGGCGACGTGGTCGTCTTCTCCGGCGTCGACTCCTGGGACGGCGAGTTCCAGTTCGAGGAGCCGGCCAACCCCGTCGCGGGCTTCTTCCGCTGGGTCGGCACCGCGTTCGGCGTGGTCCCCGGCGAGAAGGACTACATCAAGCGCGTCATCGGCGTCGGCGGCGACCACGTCAAGTGCTGCGACTCCCAGCAGCGCATCACCGTCAACGGCGTGGCGATCGACGAGAGCGCCTACCTCTATCCGGGCAACCTGCCCTCGCGGGAGCCGTTCGACATCACGGTGCCGCCCAACCGCCTGTGGGTGATGGGCGACCACCGCCAGGTCTCGCTGGACTCGCGCTCCCACACGGGCGACCCCGGCGGCGGGTCCATCCCCGAGAGCCAGGTCATCGGCCGCGCCTTCGTGATCGTCTGGCCGTTCTCCCGCGCGACCACGATCCCGATCCCCGACACGTTCGCCCAGCCCGCGCTCCAGGCGCTGAGCGGGTCAGCCCCGCTGGTCGCCGGATTCGCGCTGGCCGTACCCTTGGTCGTGGTCCGTCGGCGCTGGCTGGTGAAGAGGCGATGACGGCCGTCACCGAGAAGGCAGAGGGCGTGGAGAAGAAGAAAAAGGGCGGCTTCCGCGAGACGATCTACCTGCTGGTGCTGGGCGTCGGGATCGCGCTGGTGCTCCAGGCGTTCGTGATCGGGTCGTTCTACATCCCCTCGGAGTCGATGGAGAACACCCTCAAGATCAACGACCGGGTGTTCGTCAACAAGCTCGCCGGCGCTCCCGGGCGGGGCGACATCATCGTCTTCAAGGGCTGGAACGGCGAGGACACGATCAAGCGCGTCATCGGCGTGGCCGGCGACCGGGTCGTGTGCTGCGACTCCAAGAAGCGCCTGACGATCAACGGCAAGGCGCTGGACGAGCCCTACCTCTTCCCCGACGACTTCCCCTCCGACGAGAAGTTCGACATCACGGTGCCCAAGGGCAAGCTGTGGCTGATGGGCGACCACCGCAGCGCCTCGGCCGACTCGCGCAGCCACATGGAGGAGCCGGGCAAGGGGTTCATCCCGGTCGACGACGTGATCGGCACCGCCGTGGTGCGCTACTGGCCGCTGTCGAGAGGGACGATCTTCACCACTCCCGACAGCTTCGCGAAGATCGAGTAGCTTCGGTCGCGGTATGCGGCGAATGGGGCGTACGCTTCGTGTGTCATGACAGTTGCGTTCCGCCCTCGACCGAGCGTCGTCCGGCGTGATTCCGGAATCCACGCCTACGAGCGGGCGCTCGCCCGGCGCGGCCTCACCCCCATCGCGGGGGTCGACGAGGCAGGCCGCGGGGCCTGCGCGGGCCCGCTCGTGGTCGCCGCGGTCATCCTGCGCAAGGAGATCAACGGCCTGGGCGACTCCAAGCTGCTCTCCGCGCCCGTACGTGAGCGCCTCTACGAGCGGATCGTCGACACCGCCCACGTGGGCGTCGTCATCATCCCGCCCGGCGAGATCGACGCGCGCGGCCTGCACAAGTGCAATGTGTCGGGCATGCGGCGGGCGGTCGCGCGGCTGTCCTGCGACCCTGGGTACATCCTGACGGACGGATTCCCGGTGCCGGGCCTGCCGGCGCCGTCGCTCGCCGTGTGGAAGGGGGATCAGGTGGCCGCCTGTGTGGCGGCCGCGTCGATCGTGGCCAAAGTGACAAGGGATCGGTTGATGGTCGCGCTGGACGACGATTATCCGCTGTACGGTTTCGCCGAGCACAAGGGGTATGTGACACCACAACACCGCCTCGCACTGGGGGCGCACGGCCCGTGTCCGCACCACCGTTACTCGTTCGTCACGGTGGCCAGGGAGATGGGCGAGAATGAAATGGGGGCCGGCGTTGCCTAGCCGGGCACACCGGGGGACCGGTACGACAGGAGGACCGCGATGAGCGCAGAGGATCTCGAGAAGTACGAAACCGAGATGGAGCTGCAGCTTTACCGCGAATACCGCGATGTCGTCGGGTTGTTTACGTATGTGGTGGAGACGGAGCGGCGCTTCTATCTGACCAACTCGGTCGACCTGGAAGTCCGCACGGCGGAGAACGGCGATGTGTTCTTCGACGTCAAGATGCAGGACGCCTGGGTCTGGGACATGTACCGACCGGCGCGCTTCGTGAAGCATGTCCGGGTGGTGACGTTCAAGGATGTGAACGTCGAGGAATTGGCCAAGGCCGACCTGGAAATGCCGAAGGAGGGCTTCTCGGGCTGACCGTTTCCGGGGGTGACCGCTTCCTGAGCTGGTGGTTTCCGGGGCTGGCGGTTTTCTGGGCTGGCCACGTCCGGGGCTGTGGTTTCCTGGAGCCGGTCGTTTCCGGGGGCTGGTGGCGGCGCGTGCGCACGCGTTCGTCCACAGGCCCGGCCCCGGTGCCCCGCACTTATCCCCAGAACCCCGTTCGGCCACTGCCGGCCCCGCCTCCATGAGCGAAAGTCGCTCCCCGGAGGTGCCACATGGCCGCGAAGAACGACCTGGGCAGGCACGGCGAGCGACTGGCCGCCGACTACCTGCGCTCCCAGGGCATGACCATCATCGACCGCAACTGGCGCTGCCGCCGGGGCGAGATCGACATCATCGCCGAGGATGGCGCCACGCTCGTCGTGGTCGAGGTCAAGACCCGATCGAGCAGATCCCACGGCACGGCGCTCGAGTCCGTCCGCCCCGCGAAAGTGGCCAGGCTGCGCGCCCTGGCCGCCACCTGGCTCGCCGCCCAGCCCCAGCCCTACGCGACCGTGCGGGTCGACGTGATCGCGCTGGAGCGCTTCGCCGGCGACTACTCCCTGCGTCACGTGCGGGGGGTGAGCTAGATGGCGGTCGCGTCCACCCGCAGCGTCGCCCTCGTCGGCGTCACCGGCAGCACCGTCGAGGTGGAGGCCGACGTCGGCAGCGGGCTGGCGGGCATGCACCTCATCGGCCTGCCCGACACTGCGCTGAGCGAGGCCCGCGAGCGCGTCCGGTCGGCCATGGTCAACAGCCACTACGCCTGGCCCGACGCCCGCATCACCGTCAGCCTCTTCCCGGCCAGCCTGCCCAAACGCGGCAGTCAGTTCGACCTGGCCATAGCCGTGGCCATCCTGGGCGCCGCCGGGCTGGTGCCCGCCCAGCGGGTCGCGGACATGTTCTTCCTCGGCGAGCTCGGCCTCGATGGGCGGCTGAGGCCGGTGCGCGGCGTGCTTCCGTCGGTTCTGGGCGCCGCCGGGGACGGGGCCGCCACCGTGGTCGTCCCCGCCGCCAACGCGGCCGAGGCGGCCCTGGTGCCGGGCGTGCGGGTGGTCCCGGTCGCCGACCTGCGCCGGCTCGTCGAATGGCTGCGCCGAGGCGACCCCCCACCCGCCATCCCGGCCCCTGCCGCAGCCCCCGCTATGGACCCTGCCGTGGCGCCCGCTTCAGGCTCCGCTGTGGCGTCCGCTGCAAGCCTCGCATCGGGCCTCGCTTCGAGCACGGCTTCGAGCCCCGCTCCAGGCCCGACTTCGAGGTCCGCTTCGGGCCGCGCTTCGGGCCGCGCTTCGACGTCCGCCGAGGCTTCCGGGCCCGCCGCCCAGGCGGAGGCCGGCGGCCCGGCCCCCGCCGCCCGCTCCGACCTGGACCTGTCGGACGTGGTCGGCCAGCCGATGGCCAGACGCGCCCTGGAAGTCTGCGCCGCGGGCAACCACAACCTCTGGATGCTCGGCCCACCCGGCACCGGCAAGACCCTGCTGGCCGAACGCCTCCCGACCCTGCTGCCCGACCTGGAGCTCGACCACGCGCTCGAAGTGACGGCCATCCACTCGGTCGCGGGCGTCCTACCGCCCAACAGCCCCATGGTCAGCCGCCCGCCCTTCGTCAACCCCCACCACACCGCCTCCGCCGCGGCCGTCATCGGGGGCGGCAGCACGGTCGTGCGCCCCGGCGCGATCTCCCTCGCCCACCGGGGCGTGTTGTTCATGGACGAGCCGAAGTAACCAGATTGACGCCTAAGCGATAGGCGGTGTGAGCAGCAGGAACACGGGTTCTGGGCTGTTGAGCCAGCGGTGTTCGTGCACGTCGGGAGCGTGTACACGCGGTCGCGCCCTGCGCGGGAACCGGTTATCGTCCTGCCGTACAACAGAAAACGGGCGGGGCCGGTGCGCCAACACCGGGACTCCCCGCCCTTCACCAGGAGGTATCAGCTCCCGATGCGTGTTCAGCGTACCGTGCACACGTCTGCGTTCGTGGTCATCCCGAACGCGATCGCCCAGCACCCCACCATGAGCCTCGCGGCCCGTGGGCTGCTGCTCATGCTTCTGTCGCTGCCTGACGGCTTTCAGATCAACGTGCGTGACATCTCCGCCATGATCCCCGGTCTCGGCAAGCGTGGCGCCGGTAAGGCGCTGGATGAGTTGGAAGCGTTCGGCTTCTACGTCCGTACGACGACGCGTGACAGGTGGGGCAGGGTCCGCACCGCGACGGCGGTCTACGACGTGCCGCAGATCAGCGTGACCGGTGCTCCGCTTCCCGTGTCAGCGACCGCCGGTAGGCCGACCCCCGGCAAGTCGGGCAGCAACCCCGTAAAGAACCCTCTCAAAGAAACAACCCCCCTCCCTACCCTCCCAGAGCGGTTGGCCGCTGGTGAGGATCTGGCGGACATCACCGCCCTGCCCGAAGGGGAGGGGCGGGGAGAGTCTTCGCCTGAGGACAACCCGAAGGGCAGCAACGAGCAGGGGCAGGCCCCTGCCGACGACCGCGACGATGATGGGCCGGACGACGACAGGCCGAAGGGCGGCAAGCCTGCCGACACTCGTAACGACACGGGCGCCGGGGGCGCCGTCGAGGCGGACCGCTCTATCGCTGGCGTCGTGGATCTGCTGGCGTGCATGCGGCAGCGTGACGCCCGCATGCTGTTCTCGGCGTCGGACGCAGCCCGTATCGCCCCGCTGGTCGAGGCGTGGCGTAAGCGTGGCGCATCGGACGGGGCGATAGTCGAAGCTGTCTGTGCGGGGCTTCCTGCCGAGCTGCGCTCGCCGGTCGGCCTGGTGATGAACCGGCTGACCCGGAAGATGCCCCTTCGTGAGCCTGTAAGCGCCCCTGTGACGCCCGTGGGGCCTGTTCTGGTCGAGTGTGACGGATGCGGCAAGCCTGCCCGTGTGGCTGGCTTCTGCGCTGCCTGTCGCACGTCGGCACAGGCGAAGGTCAATCCCATCGGCGACGACCAGGCGCACGACCCTGCCCTGTCGGGCGCTGCCCTTGCCCGCCGCCTCATGGCCGAGCGTCTGCATAAGGCCGCCTAGGACGGCCAGACAGCGCCTAAAAGCGCATGACGGCTCCATTCTCCCTTTCCTCTACCGCCGCCCTTCAGGGCAGTTAGGGGGCGCATTCAGAGTTTCACCGATTGACTCACCGCGTGTACACGGGCTAAAAGGCGCTACCAACCGTTCCCGGAGTGACAACCCCATCATTTGTCGGGGCAGTGTGAAAGATTGGTCATGTAGGGGCAAACGCCTCTACACCGCCGCAGGCGCCCACTGGGCTATTGCGTCGGCTCTGCCTCAACCGCTACGGCGGAGCCAGGCAGGCGTCAAAGCCCCGCCGGGGGCGGGGGCCGCTTCACCCCCACATCGCCATCCCTCGGCGGAGCGCTCCGCTTTCGGCGCCTGGTCACTTGATAACTGCATAGAGCGTGTACACGAGGTGAACGTTTGGGCCGCACCCCGGTATGTGAGCGGGTCGCTAGGGAGATCGATCGGCTAAGTCCGCTCCCAGCACCGCAGGAACACATACTCAGACTGCTACTGGCACAGCTACTCAGACAGCATGACGAACGGGAAGACAGCATGATTTATGGGCCGAAGGACACCGCCGGATTCAGAGACATGGTGATTGTCCGGCAGGACGCAAACGTACAGATCAACTATGTGAACTATGAAGACGGGCGCCTGTGGGAGGTCAATTGGACTGTAGGCGCCAACGGGGCCGTTGTCTCGGAAGCCCTCGGTTGCATTCCTCCTGTCGCTGTTCCTGATGGGCGCGGTTGGGAGACAGACGAGGGCGGACAGCGCACCTACGCGGCGTTCTGGGAAGCTGCCTAGCCCGTCGCGGACGGCGCCCGCTTCGGCGGGCAGTTCGTCACTCTCCGCGCTGGCCGGCGCTCTTCCATCCCTGGTCAACGCGGAGCCCGCCACAAGGGCACTAATCACAGCACGTGACATCCGCCCCCGTCTCGATGGCGGGGGCTTTCTATTGGAAGGACACGGGTTTGAAGGGCGACAGATACCGGCCTAGCTGGTGGAAGCTTCACAGGGTTCCCACGTTTGAAGTGGCTTTGCAGGACGGCGCTGGACTCGACAGCGCGCACAGGCTTCACATGCTCGCCATCGGACGAGCGCAGCAAGGCGGGCATGCGCACTTCGCCCCCGGTGAGATCGGGGGGCTGATCCGGAAGGTCAACGCCAGTACCGGCGAACTAGAGCCGTCGCCGGACAGGAACATTAAGCGGTGGATCGCCAAGCTTGTGGACGCCGGGCTGTTGGGTCAGCCGTCAACGGTGGAATGCCTGGTGCTGCCGTTCCAAATGATCGACTCGGACATCAAGAGGTCTCCACACCCTTGCCCGGTCCACGGACATACTCTGTCCTGGACTGCGGACGGGTGGATAGATCCTGAGGCGCTGTGGGATGACGCTCGGGAAGAGTTTCAGCGGATGATCGAGAGCATGCGCCTGCGTGGGGTGCCTGACGAGGCGTGGCAAGACACCAAACCATTTCGTGGTCTGTAGCCCAGCCGCCGGAACCACGAGATGGTCACCGAAAATGCACTGACCTGCGGAAGTTTGATTGTTGCTCTCCATATATAGAAGCAGCTCAACGGAGGTTTGAAAGGAAGGGTTTTAAGGGCTTACAAGTAAGGCCCAACGGGTTGGGCCTGGTCAGGATCTACAAGCAAGCTAACAAGCCTACGAGCGACCCCCCGGAACGAAGGGGTCGCAGTTAAGTGCAGTTACCCAGTAGGGCCGAGCATCGGCCCAGCTAGCTAGTACAGCCAAGAGCGTTGTAGCACCGGCGAATCGTAGGCCGGTGCAATAGGCACGCTTGTCAGCCATGAGCGCCCGGGAAGGGCGCATCTAAGTACGCATGAAGCGCTATCGGCCTAAGGGCCTATGGCGCTTCCAACGATAGAGGCAGCTTGGCTGCCGTCGAGCATTGGGCCTGTTGGCCCTTTCGACGGCCGATGAACGAGACGACGACAGTCGTCGATAGCAGGCGCCAGTCAGGCGCCCTATCTAGACACCGTTGAACAGGGATTCCGCCGTCAGGGCGGAATGCCCGCTAGGGCTTTGCAAAGCCATAGAACGCTTCGGAGACTCCGGCGATCCCTAACGGGCCGGAGTCGAGCCGCAAGGCGGCTTGCAGAGCCGTTTAGAACTCTTCGTTGAAACCAGGGCATCCGCCCTTGGGAGCGGAATGCCCACCTATGGCCCTCAGAGCCGCGTACAAGCCCATTGACGCTACCGGCGCGCCTAGCGCCCCGGAAACTGCGTGGTGACCGCGCTAGAGGCGCGTGGGGGCTTCACGATAACCGCTGATTCCGGCATGCCTGCCGGACGTTGAAGGGAGACGCGCTGTGGTGCGCAACTGCATTAGGTGCCCGGCGAGGCTGCCCATTGGGGCAGCAAGCCAGCGCCGTTACTGCCCGACGTGCGCGCGGGCGCGTAGACGGGAATCCAACCGCGAGAGCATGCGCCGTACACGGGTGAACGCATGAGGCGTGCACCTGCTATATGTGTGCAAAGTCACACTCACGGACTGTCGGAAAACCCGGCTTCCCGACACGTCTATTAGAGTGAGGGAAGTCCGCACAATCCAAGTAGGTCGCTTCCCTCACATTTGGTGTGTCGCTCCGTCCCGTCGTTGTCCTTTCTCCGGGATGTCGAGCGCTGCCACAGAGGCTAGCCGCCCCGCTGTCAGGCCAGGCTAGCCGCGCGATGCATTCCCGGCTTGATTCCTCCGGGGAAACATCGCAATGGGCGCCCCCATTCTTTCCCCTAGCGGGGGCGCCCTCTCGCTCTCTACAGCTTCCCCGACAGGGGATGGAATCCTGTAAGCACAACCGAAGGAATCAAGCAGTGCATGATGACGTGGTCTATCCGGCCCAGCTCGACCGGCAGGACCTTGCCGGAATGACACACGAAGCCATCCATGAGGCATACCAGGCAGGGCAGCTTAACGCTCTCATGGAGACCGGCAACTATGTGCGTGATCGTAGCCAGAGCGAAGCGACGCAGGACAGCGGCGGGGAATCCCAGCTAGAAGCCTTGCGCGCCTATAAGCGCCTCGTGGACGACCCTAAGCAGTTTGTTCGCGATGTTCTTGCCGAAGGTCCGCCGCAGCTCACACGATCCGATCTCCAGCGCATGACGCATGAAGAGATCAATGCCGCCCGCCTCGCCGGGCAGCTAAACGACCTACTTGGAGTCGCAGAAAGGAAGCCCGCTTAAAGTGCCTATCATCGTCTCTCGCGAGAAGCAGCCGGACAACACGATCCGGACCGAAAACATCTATAAGCCGATCCCATACCTTGACCAGGTTCCGCGCTTCCTTGCTTCTGAAGCTGCCATTAGGCAGCTCGACGCCTATAAGGCTTTGGTGAGCGAATACAAGGCGTTCAAAGCCGAGTATGACCAGACCATCAATCCCGCTCACGAGAGCCGGGCTAAGACTGCCGACCAGGCCGCCGCCCGCAAGGCGGTTGAGGCGGGCAAGCCGGTCAAGGACCCGACAAAGCACGCGGACGAATACCGTAGCAAGGCTGCCGTGTATGCAGTCCGCCATGAGGTATGGCTAGAGAAGCTGATCGAAGCTGAAAAGCTGGTTGAAGCTGAAATTTCCAAGCCCGGCAATGACGCTTTGATTGAACGCGCTCTTGAGATCGCGGAGGAACGCGCCGTCAAGTATCGCGAGCACACTAGTGCCATGCTGGAAGCACGTGACCACTACAGAGAATCCCTTACCGCCGTCCGGTGGGCGGTAGCGCAGTCGGCGGGTGATGCCGATACTACTCCGACCGTTCCGGCGGGAAAGATCCCCCCGCCGCCGCGCAGGGAACGTGAAGAGATCAACGTGACAGCTATTCTTGGCGACTCCGAACGGCATAAGGACAGGCTAGACGTTTTGGTGGGAACAGGTTATCGCAACGTAACCAATGCCGCGCTGAGGTTTATGTACGCCAGGCTGAAGGATAATCCCGCCTATAACCGTGACGAAGAGCCGAGCGGTTCCTACAAGGATCGGTTCTTTACTGAGTAGCACCACAGGCCCCGCTTTGGCGCGGCCTTCTTCGTTGCACCCACTAGGAAGGCATGTGCCGGCCAACCTAGAAGACGGCACGACGTGTCAGCACGACACAAGCACGAAGCCAAAAGGCCAAAGCTGCAAGCCAGAGAGCGCCCCCACACGGGGGCGACCGGCGAAGCACGAGGCACGTAACACAGCGTGTACACGCCCCCCGGTCCTACCAGGGGGTACCCCCACGGTCCAGTCAATGGAGAACAGTGGAGGGGCTGTCCTTCGCAATCCTTACGGGTCTGGGACTTTGGCCCACAAGGGGCCGTTACGCGTAGTGACCTGCGGTTTGGCGCTGATTCTGGCCGTCGAGAAACGGCCTTAAATTGCTTCAAAACGCCCTGAGATCGCCTTTTAGGGCCTAGCAGTAAGCCCCCTAGGGTCTAGTGACCTTAGGGGGCTTTTCTGCGTTCTAGGGCTGTTTGAGAGCCCCCGACCGGGAGTGTGAGGGAGGGGCGCAGTACGCCAGTGTTGCGCCCCCTGGCAGGAAACCGGAAAGGGGGGTTCGTCTGCCAGGCCGGTCGGGGGCCAGCGCCCCGGCAGAGAGCTACACGGCCTGCTCTACCGGGGGCGTATCGGATGCCTGACGACGGCTGCCCGGACGCCGGGCGGTGAAGTCGGCAAGGAAGTCGCGAAGAATCCCGTTCGCGCGGTCGTGAGCGCGTTCCCGATTGCTGAACTCTTCAGGCGGCCATGTGACGCCCTTTGGGTCGGGGAGTCGCGGGCGCAGGACAAACCGGCGGGAGGTTTCCTGCGTGACTGAGAAAGCCTTTATGTTGCCCACATAGCCGTACTCGATTTCGCCGAAGTTGGATTTCTCCCAAACGATCTCGAAAGACCTAGCCGGGCGACTCCCTGTCGCGGTGCCCATTGGTTACCCCACTGCGTGATTCTCGGCTGCAAGCCCGCGTCGCGGCTCTCGCGCGGCTTGAGTATCTAGCTTCCGCTCAAGCTCGGCGGCGTCCCAAGCAAGTAGGACGTTGAGCAAACCAGCTTGCGATTCTTCGCGGGTAATTCCCGCGTGCCGCCAGGCGGCCACGCCGTAAATAAGCTTGTCGCTGAACGCCCAGGTTCGCCCGTAGCGGGATCGCAGCGCACCAAGATTCGTCATGCTGCCGCCCGCGAGATCAACCAGGCGACGCGCTTTGCCTCCGTGCCTCGAACCACTTCTACCCGCCCGGCGCGGTCGGGCCTGTCGTCCACCAGCTCAACCAGATAGCTACCGGAGCGCGGGCCTACGCTGATTCTGGCTATCTGCCTTCCCTTGTCCGCGTAGATGACGAGCTGTGGCGGATACCAGAGCGATTGCGCGGAAGGCGCGGGCGAGGTCGCGCATTGAACCGCGACGCGCCTAATCAATTGCGCATTGATGCCGGTGGCCGTTAGGTGGCCTAGGACCTGGTCTAGTGCGGCTTTCTGTGCTGCTGCCACCGTCTCGGGGATTGGGTCGCAGAGCGAGTCACCGGGCGACACAGTTCTCTGTATGGTAGCCATGCTTCGACGGTATATAGGCTGGGGCGGTGCGGCCTAGGGTGTTTCCCGTTCTAGCAATAGTTCATCGCGGATGCCTGCAACGAACACGCTCATCTCATCGCCGTATAGCGCCGCCTGAGCGAAGCCATCAAATTTGGTGCGGTATGTGCCTATGTCTCGCGGGTCGGTTGTCACAATCTCGGCGTGCGGGGTTTCTACGGTTACTAGCCGGTCATCAAAGATGCAGAATGGCGTTCCGGGCAAGTCGCGCTGAGGCGCAGACATGGGCACTACGCCAATACTCACGTTGGGCAATCGCGAGATGGATATGAGTCGGTCTAGCTGTCCGGCCAACATAGCCGGGGGCAGGATGAGCCACCGAAGCACGGATTCCGTGATGACGAAATGGAAGCTTCGCGCTGTCTCATAGAGGATCGCTTGTCGCTCCAGGCGCGCACCTACGGTGCGGGTTGTCTCTTCTGGCGTGTAGTCTCGCCGCGCGACGACCGCACGTACGTATTCAGGCGTTTGGAGCAGGCCGGGTATCGTAGAGATTTGGAAGAGTCGCAGCGCGCTTGTCTGCGCTTCTACGGCTTGTATCTGCGCTTGCTTCTTGTGTGGCCCCATGCGCCGGTACAGGCGCCAAGCCGTAGCCTCTGTTGCCGCTAGGCGCGCCGCTTGAATGAATCCGGCCTTGACCTGTTCAGAGACGGCAAGGGCGGTGAGGATACGTTCAACGTCGGTGAGCGTTGGGGCCAGGTGGCCGTTCTCAATCTTGCTGAGCTTTGACGGGGACATGACGGCACTCCGGGCGACTGCTTTAGCGGGTAGGCCGCTAGCTTGGCGCAGTTCCCGGAGTGCTGTTGCTAGATCTTCTTTGTTCAGCCGTGACGCTCCCAAAAGGTCGCCAGCGGTTCGGCGTGCCTGAGAGCTAGCTCTCGGTATCCGATGTACTTATCGGCCTGGCTTTGAGGCAATAGCTCTGCCCCGACGTATGCGCCGTGCTCGTCGTAATCCATGCGGACGACTGTGCGGTCGTCGAATAGCCAAAAGTCGTGATCCGGAAGTCCGGGTACGTCGCGTTCGGCCAGGTCGAGGATATAGAACTCTTCCCCGGCCTTCGCGTTGCGGTGATAGCCCCAAGCGAACTCAAACCGAAGATAGTCCGTGAGGGGCGTAGTAACGACATGTACTCGGTACATGCGCTTTCCGGCCCGTACGGCGTTGCTCACGGTCGTAACCCACGGCGAGCTTTTGAACTCTTCGGGTTCTTCCTCGCCAGCGAGGAAGGCCGGTAGTCCTTTGCGTGTTCCTGCCGCGTCGTAGTAGTCCAGCGTTTCGAGCCTGAACGCTTCGCGGTCGAAGGTTTCGAAGAGTTTGCCGAATTCCTCAGGCGAGAGCACGGGCAACCTGCCGGAAGAGTTCTTCGGGGATCTCGGCGAGCGTTTCGTGATCGGGAACGTTTACGCCGTGGTCGTCCTGCACTCTGGCACCCTGGACCACGATGGTTCCCCGGTCGGTCTTGTAGATGGTGGGACAGGTGCCCTCGTCGCAGTCCTCGCCACCCAGCTTGGTTAGCCGCATGTCTGCCCCTCTCGTGTCGTGATCTCCATGCTTGAGGGCGCGCGGAGAGGGGTCAAGCTGTGTGAGTTGAGAGAACGGGAAACCATGACCCAGCCGCCGTAGTGTCTACACCCGCTGCGGGCGTTCAGCGACAGATTCGATCACTCTCCGCGCCCGCCGGCACTTGCTAAGCCCCTGGTCGACCCCCGATGTCCAGTTTCATACGCTTTCACGGAACGTACGCGTAGGACTTATCCGACGAATCTTTGCAGGGCGAGCGGGGAAGCCCCCGCCGCAGCGGGGGCCAGCCCGTCAGGAACGGGTGCCAAGCCTCACCAGCTCGTCAAGGTCTGGAATCACAAGGTGGAGCATGGGGGGCGTGTTCCGCTTACCGGTCCCGTCGGGGCCGAGGGCGTACGTGATCCCTCCGAGTGTGGACGTAGGCAGGTCTGGCCATTCGTCAGGGCTTCGCAGGTCGGGCCATTTGAGGACTTCCACGCGGACGCCTGCCGAACGCAGGAACCTGCCCCGCCCCTCGGTGTCGAGCCGCGACCAGTGCTCACCGAAGGTTTCGCCGGTCGGCAACCACTCGATCGATGACGGCCGGGACGGCATTGTCTCTAGCTTGGCGATGCGTTCATCCAGGGCGGTGATCTGCGCTAGAACGGCCTGACGGCCTGACTTGGATGTCATCGCCCCTAGCTGCTCCGAAAGCTCCGTTAGGGCCATCTGCGCCTGCTCTAGCGCCTCGCTGTGGTCTTCCCCTGGAACATGAACCTTGACGTGTCGTGGAAGGTGCCCGATGCGCTCAAGGATCGCCTCTTCAACCCGCGCTTCTAGGACGTTGTCCCTGATGCTGCCGTTGCCGCAGGAAAGGCCCGATACGGCCTTAGCCGAGCACCGGTAGGAGAACCAATCGCCGTGCCCAGATGGGTTCCTGTACAGCGGCCTCGCACAGACAGCGCAGTATGCAACCTGCAAGAGGGGAGATCCGCCCTTGCGGTTCCCCGCCCGCTTGTTGCTGTTGCCGTCGAGCGCTGCCTGTAGCCGCTCCCACTCAGCAAGCGAGATCAGCGGCTCTGCCCGCTGCACGGGCATGCCGTCGCTGCCTCGCACAACCTTCCGTTCGCCGGTCGGTGAGTCGTACTCGCTGCCCTGTGCTTCGTACTGACCTAGCAGCGTCTTAGACCGTAGAAGTTTGATCAGGTTGCCCACGCGCCACAGGGCGCCCTTAGGTTCCTTGCCTGCCCGCACACGCTGTACGTCCAAGGATGTGGGCACACCGCGCCGGTTCAGCTCCCTTGTGATGCTGTTGATGGACCGTCCTTCGATGACCAGGCCGACGACTTCCCGCAGGACTGCACTCGTCTCCGGGTCGATCTCTAGGCGCCAACCGTCGTCGGCCTTGACAGGCCGGTACCCGTAGGGGAGGAAGCCGCCCCGCCACTTGCCAGCTTTCACGTTGTGGTCGTATGCCTGCTTAGCCCTGGCTCGCATCGTCTTTCCCTCAAACTCGGCGAACACGGCAAGGATCGTTGCCACCATGCGGCCTACGTCTGACGACAGGTCGATACCGTCGTCTATGGCGACGATCTCAACGCTGTGGTCATCGGCCCACCTGAGCAGTTCCAGGAAGTCGAGCGCGTTTCGTGCTAACCGGTCGAGCTTCCAACACACGACGACGTCGTATGCGTCGGGCTTGTCGAGCCAGGCGGCCAACTCGGGCCGGTCCCACGGGCCTTTCGTGATGGCGGACACGTCGAGGTCTTCGGCGTAGCCGACGACGTGGGCGTCTTTCAGGTCTGCCCAACCGTCGATCTTCGCCCGTTGACGGGCGGGCGAGCTGGTGTCATCTGTGAGGTTCGACAGGCGTATGACGCCTAGGACACGCTTGGTTTTCATGTGACGAGCGTAACGATTTAGGCGTATATCTGCATGCTTGGACGAAGCACCGGAGTTCCCGCGCCACGTCCTCGACTCGCTCCGCCAGCCGCTGGAGTCGGGCCAGGTCACGGTGGCGAGATCGGCGGGCTCGGTCACGTTCCCGGCCCGCTTCATCCTGGTGCTGGCCGCCAACCCCTGCCCCTGCGCCCAGCCCCAGGACCAGGGCGAGAGCTGCCACTGCTCGCCCACGGTCCGGCGCCGCTACCTGGGCAGGCTCTCGGGTCCGCTGCTCGACCGCATCGACATGAAGGTCACCGTGGCTCGCTCCAGCAGGCGCGAGCTCCTGGCCGACCGGCAGTTCGTCGAGTCCAGCCGCACGGTCGCCCAGCGCGTCCTGCTGGCCCGTGAGCGCGCCGCCAAGCGCTTCGCCGGCACCCCCTGGCGCACCAACGCCGAGATCCCCTCGTCGTCTCTGCACGCCGACTACCGTCCGGCGGACGCCGCCATGCGCCCCATCACGAGCTGCCTCGACTCCGGCACCCTCAGCGCGCGCGGCCTCGACCGCGTCGTCCGCGTCGCCTGGACCCTCGCCGACCTGGCCGGCAAGGACCGCCCCGACGAGGACGAGACCTCCGCAGCCCTGGCGCTGTGGCTCGGCCTGACCCCCTGACCCGCCCCTTTTCCCTGTCCGTTCGCCTTCCGTCTCCAGGAGAAGCCCCCCGTGCACACCCCCGACCACGAGGCCCGTGCCGCCCTCATGCGCGCCGCCGACGCCGGCGACACCGCGATGGGCCGCCTAGTCTCCCACTACGGCGCCGTCCGGACCGCCGAAGCCGTTCGCGCCCAGCGCCTCCCCGACCCCGGCGACCCCCTCCCGGCCGACGGGGACCACTCCCGAGACCACTCCGGAGACCACTCCCGAGACCGCCCGGGAGACCACCCCGGGGACCTGAGCCACCGCCTTGCCACCTGGCACACCCGCCTCGCCACCTGGCACGCCCGCTTGACCGCCGCCGACCCCGCGGCGGACCTCGCCGCCGGCCACGAGGCCGGAGCCAGGCTCGTCATCCCCGGCGACCCGGAGTGGCCCACCCAGCTCGACCAGCTCGGCGCCGGTCGCCCGCTCGGCCTGTGGCTCCACGGCAACGCCGACCTCCGCTTCTCCTGCCTCAGATCGGCGGCCGTCGTCGGCGCCCGAGCCGCCACCCCCTACGGCGCCCACGTCGCCGCCCAGTTCGGCATCGGCCTGAGCGAGTCAGGCTGGACCGTCATCTCGGGCGGCGCAATCGGCATCGACGCCGCCGCCCACCGAGGCGCCCTCGCCGCCGACTCCCCGACGGTCGTCGTCCTGGCCTGCGGCGTGGACATCCCCTACCCAGCCGAACACCGGCCCCTCTTCGCCGCTGCCCGCGACCAGGGCGTCCTGGTCAGCGAGTGCCCGCCGGGCGTCCACCCCACCCGCGCCCGCTTCCTCATCCGCAACCGCCTGATCGCCGCACTCTCCCGGGGCACGGCCGTCATCGAAGCCGCCCTGCGCAGCGGCGCGCTCAACACCGCAACCCACGCCCTCACCCTCGACCGCCACCTGGCCGTCGTCCCCGGCCCCATCACCTCGGCCCAGTCCGCGGGCTGCCACCGCCTCCTCAGAGAGCAGAAGGCGGTCTGCGTGACCTCCCCCGAAGAGCTCATCGAGCTCGTCGGCACGATCGGCGACGACCTCGCCCCGCCCCAGCGCGCTCCGGCCCTACCCAGAGACGCCCTGTCACTCCAGACCCGCGCCGTCCTGGACGCCATCCCTTCGCGAGGCGGCGCCGGCCCGGCGACCATCGCCGTGGCCGCGGGCGTCCCCCTCAACACCGCCCTGAGCGCCCTGGGCTCTCTAGCGGCCGCCGGCTACGTCGAACGCGTCCCAAAGGGCTGGCGCATCCGCAAAGCCCCCTCGCCCGTCTACCCCAAAGCCACCCCCACCGCCGTCGACCAGCCCACGCCCCCTTCGGAACAGCACGCCGTCCCTTCCGAGCACCACGCTTCCGAGCACCACGCTTCCGAGCACCACGCTTGGGGGCACCACGCTTCGGGGCAGCGCGCTGCCTCGCCGAGGCCGCCCGGGGCGCCTCAAGAGCAGGGAGCCATCTCTACAGGGCCGTCTAGCGTCCCTTCCGGACAGCCCGCTGTCTCACCGGAATCGCCCAGGGTGCCTCCCGAGCAGCGCGCCGCCCCACCCAGCGTTCCGTCGGAACGAGACGCTGCGCCATCGGAGCCGCCCGCTGGATCAGCTCAACCACCTGCTCACCCGCCCGGAACGCCCGGATCGCCCGTCCCTTCGGACCGCCCACTGCTCGACGCCTCCGCCACACCCGAGCGAACCTCTCCTCCTCGCCCGGCTTTGCCCGAGGGACGGCCCACTCTCATCCCCTCACCCCGCACCGGCTCTCCGGCGCTCACGCCCCCGCCCAACGCCAGCTCGCAAGAGGACGAGACGCCGCTCCCCTCATCGACGCCCGCGTCGCAGCCCTGTCACCCGGAGAATCAGATGATCCCGTCACCCCGCCCGGAGCCGCCATGATCGACGTTCGCCGTACGTCGAGCGCGTCGCTTCCCGTGCGGCGTCCCGTATCCCCGAGCAGGGATGCATTCGTCAATCGGCGCGCATCCACCTCCGGTGCCGCCGGCTCGCGCTCTTGACGACCCGGGCCGCGGAGTCGCCGGACGGCCAGATCTGCAGGAGGTAGCGATCGGGTGCCTGCTCCTCGTAATAATCGCAGTGGCTCTCGTCCAAACCAGGAACGTGATACCGCAAACGATACTGACCAGGACCGGAGGGAAGGGGCGGGAGCGCGTAAATCTCCTCGTCTCCCCACTCATGAAGCGAAACGCTCCCCGTCGCCGAGGTGAACCCAATCTCCACGATGTCCTCGTACGCGTCCAAGTCCGGATCAGGCTCGAACGGCGTCACTTGAACGTCGAACCGCACCTTGCCGTAGTGCGTGCCGATGGTCAGCAAGGCGGCGCCTTCCATCACGCTGATGACCCCGAGAGGTTGCCCTTCATCGTCCTGACCTAAGCGCTCGGGAATGTCCGTCTCGTCATAGTCGTCGAGCAGGTACGCCTGGCCGTAATCGACACCGAGGGCGATGGTCATGGTGTGAGCGCTGGGCTGGAATTCCGTCATGAGCCGTGATCGTAAAGCTCAACGCAGACATTCTGACTGGCGCTGGGACCGGCCATTTCGACACGGCAACTGAATGTCTCCGCCCTGTCGCCCGCTCGGAATCCGCCGCCTACCGTACGGGCTGCCTTCTGTGCAGGCTGCTTCCGTGCGGCGCGTTTGCGTGCGGGGCACCCTCCGCGCGGGCCGTTTCCGTGCGGCGCGTTTGCGTGCGGGCCGCTTCCGGGTGGGCTTCTCCACGCGGGCCGGTTTCCACGCGGGCCGGCTTCCGTGTGGACGGGCTTCCACGCGAACGGGCTTCCGTGTGGACCGGTTTCGCGGGGGTGTCGCCTAATGTCGGCTTCAGGTATGGGCGGCCTTCGGCAGGGCGGGGCCGGGGGTAGGGCTGGCCTCCCTGCAAGCCGGGGGTGTGCGGGAATGTGTCCGCATCCGGCGAGGGGGACTCTGGGCGTAGCTCCGGTTGTCCTCCAGGAGGTGCCGTGTCCGCTGTTCTTGGTGCGCTGCTTCGCCGGGTGGCGCGGTGGCATCGGCCGTTGATGCTGATGGTCGCCTCGATGCTGTTGCTGCTGGTCGTCTCGGCGGTTGGGCTTGTGGTCGACGGCCGGGTGCTTCTGGGGGCTCCCGTGTGGCTCAAGCCGTTCAAGTTCGCGGTGTCGATGGCCGTTTACGGGACCACTCTGGCCTGGATGCTGTCTCTGCCTCATCGGGGCAGCAAATGGACCTCTGGGCTGGCCACGGTTTTCGCCGTCACCGGGTTCGTCGACACTGCCATCGTTGCGATCCAGGCTGCTCGGGGCACCTTCAGCCATTTCAACAAGTCCACCGAATCGGCCGAGAGAGTCATGCAGGTCATCTTCGGCAACGGGGTGCTTCTGATCATGCTGGCCAACATCGCGCTCGCGGTCATTCTGGCCGTACAGCGCGTCCATGCCGATCGTGCGATGAGCCGGGCGATTCACGCGGGGCTCACCCTGGCCGTCGTCGGCATGGCCCTGGGCTTCCTCATCCCCATGCAGGGGAAGGCGGAGATCGCGCTGACCACCGGGGGTGAGCGGGTGTTGCTGAGCAGTGGGCACAGCGTGGGCGTGCCCGACGGTGGCCCCGGCCTGCCTCTGACGGAGTGGAGCACCACGGGTGGTGACCTGCGGATTCCTCATTTCGTCGGATTGCATGGGCTTCAGGTCATGTTGATCGGCGCCCTGCTGCTGGCTGCTCTGGCGGCTCGCTACCCGCTCTTACGTGACGACCGGACTCGTGCTCGGCTGATCGGCGTGGCCGCCGTCGGCTACACCGGCCTGATCGCCTTGCTCACCTGGCAGGCGCTGCGTGCTCAGCCCTTGATCCGGCCTGACGTCCTGACGTTGGCTGCCGGCGCTCTTCTGACGGCGCTCACTGCTGTTGCGGCTGCTGTGGTGCTGGTAGCGGCCGGGCGTGCCTCGCATGGCGGGGAAGGGCGTGCCTCGGCTGTCGGCTGACTTTCGGAAGGGCTCTGCACCGGCCGCTGGTCCTGTCGCCGCCTCGCCGCGCTCCCGGCCAGTGCGCTCCGCGTTGCGCCTTCGGCCAGTGGCCCCCGCGTCACGCCTCTGGCCACTGCATCCCGCGCCGCGCCTTCGGCCGGTGCGTCCCGCGTCGTGCCTCCGGCCGGTGCGTCCCACGCCTCGCCTCCGGCCACCGCGAAGTGCTGCCCTGGCCACCGCTTCCGGTGCTGGCTCTTGGCTGCTGCGCTCCGTGCCAGGCCCCCGGACCATCGCAATCAGCTCTGGCCACGGGCTACCGCAATCCGCGCTGGCCCTGCAGCACCGCAACCGGCAGTCCGCGGTGGCTGAGGCAACCGTAAACCGTGCTCGCCTTGGCCAGCGGGGCTCGCGAGGCGTCCTTGCTGGTAGCAGCCGAAACTGTGGATGCAGGCAGTGGGCGGGCGCCTTGGTGTAGCGGCTCCGGGTGCGAGAAGGGGAGCTCGGCTTCGGGGCTGGCGGGTGGAGGTGCGGTGAAGGTAGGGGGTGCGGGGGCAGACTGGGAGTGGTGTTCAGCCGTGCAGTTCATTAGTTGTTGAGCAAATGGAGGCGGTTGTGGGGGATGGGCCTGCGGTCGGGGACGTTGTTGCGGAATTCGAGGCCTATTTGCGGTTTGAGAGGGATTTGTCGCCTCATACCGTGAGGGCCTATCTGGGGGATGTGGCCGAGCTGCTGGCTTATGTGGGCGGGGCGGTGGAGGCGCTGGATGTGGTGGCGCTGCGGGGGTGGTTGGCGGCGCAGCATGACGCGGGGAAGGCGCGGGCGACGCTGGCTCGGCGGTCGGCCTGTGTGCGGACGTTCACCGCCTTCTGCCATCGCAAGGGGTGGCTCGGCAGCGATCCCGGGTTGCTGTTGGGGACGGCCAAGGCGCCGCGGCAGTTGCCTGCCGTGCTCGATCAGGAGCAGGCGCGGCGGGTGTTGGACGTGCCGGTGGAGGGGGAGCCCAAGGATCTGCGCGACCAGGCTCTGCTGGAGCTGCTGTACGCCACCGGGATTCGCGTGTCCGAGTTGTGCGGGCTGGATGTGGATGACGTGGATCGGGAGCGGCGGGTCGTACGGGTGCTGGGCAAGGGACGTAAGGAGCGGTCGGTGCCGGTCGGGGGGCCGGCGATGCGGGCGTTGGACGGGTGGTGCGTGTACGGGCGGCCGTTGTGGGTGCGGCCGGGGTCCGGGGCGGCGTTGTTCCTGGGGGTGCGGGGCGGGCGCATCGATGCCGGGACCGTCCGGCGGGTGGTGCATGCGCGGGTGCGGCAGGTGGAAGGGGCGCCCGACATGGGGCCTCATGGGTTGAGGCACAGCGCGGCTACCCATCTCCTGGAGGGTGGGGCGGATCTGCGCAGCGTGCAGGAGTTGCTGGGGCATGCCTCGCTCAGCAGTACGCAGGTGTACACGCATGTGTCGATCGAACGGCTGCGTAGCGCCTATCGGCAGGCGCATCCGAGGGCGTGACGGCGGGACCTCCTGCGGGTGCTCAGCGGGGTGGGCGGCGGCGGGGGCGGCGGGGCTTGCGGTGCTGGCCGGTGGGGGTGGGCGGGGGATCGGCGGTGGGCGTTCTTCTCTTGGAGTGTCTGCCTTCCGGTGGGCGGGGGCGGTGGCGGCGGATCAGGAGGAAGAGGAGAAGTGCGGTGCCGATGAGGGCTGCCAGGGCGATGGACGGGGGTGCCGGGGTTGAGGCTGAGCGGGGGAGGAACGGCAGGGCGGGGGGTTGTTCAGGTCCTGGGGCCGGGGCTGGGGTCGGGGTTCGGGGTTGTTCCGTCTTTGGGCTGAGGGTCGATGCCTGGCTCTGGGCTGGAGGCAGGGATTGCCAGAAGGGGAGGAGGCGGACGGGGGCTCGGGCCAGGAGCAGGAGCGGGTCGAGGTAGGTGGTGTCGCGTTTGAGGCCCCAGTGGAGGCAGGACTCGGGGCAGTGCGGCGGTGGTGAAGGGGCGATGGCGCCCAGGCGGTCTCCGAGCGCTACGGGGTCGCCTCGGCGTACGGCGGGGATGACCGGGAGGTAGGTCGTGCGGAGGCCGTCCGCGTGGTTGACCGTGACCACGCCGCGGCCTGCCACGGGGCCGGCGAAGCCGACCGTGCCCGGGCCTGCGGCGAGGACGGGGGTGGCTGCTGGAGCGGCCAGGTCCACGCCGCGGTGGCCCGCCAGCCAGGGGGCCGGGGGCGGGGCGAAACGGCTCAGGATGCGGGGTGTGCCGTCGAGGGGCCAGCGCCACGGTGGGCGGTCTGCGGTGGCCGGGGTGGTGGGGACGAGGACGGCGCAGGTCAGGGCGAGGATGATCGCCAGGAACCTCAGCGTGGTGCGGGGTGAGGGGCGGCGGGGCATGGGGGGAGTCTGCGGCGGGGGCAGGGGGTGCGGGGGGCCGAGCGGGGTTCTGTGGATAAGGGGTTCTGTGGATAAGGGGAAGGGCTCAGCGGGAGCGGAGCGGGGAGGCCCAGATCCAGGCGGTGCTGAGGGCGATGCCCGCCGCGCAGATGAAGATCACGGGGCGTAGGCCGAGGACCTCGGCGAGGAGGCCGCCTGCGAGGCCGCCGAGGGCCATGACGCCCTGGACGGCGAAGGTCATGGTGGCGTTGACGCGGGCGCGGAGTTCGGTGGGGGAGTCGCGCAGGGTGATGGCGCCCATGCAGGTGGCGAAGGCGACGACGATGCCGCCGGTGAGGACGCCCGTGGTGGCGAGGACGACGAGCTTCCACCAGAGGGCGCCGTTGAGGAGGCCCACCGCGAGGATCTCCAGGGGGAAGAACAGCACCGATCCGAGGAGGATCCGGTTCTCGCCGAAGCGCTTGGCCAGGCGGGTGGTGGCCCAGGCGCCCAGCAGGCCGCCGGCGCCGCTGAGGGCGATGAGGACGCCGATCAGGCCCTGGGGGATGCCCAGGGTGTTCACCATGTAGAGGATGTGGACGGCCGTGTAGGCCATGGCGAAGAAGTTGATCGTGACGCCGGCGCCGAGCAGGGCGCGCAGGGTCGGGATGGTGGTGCTCGTGCGCAGGCCCTCGACGATGTCGCGCCACATGCCGCGAGTGGGGGCGGGTTCGGCGTGTTCGGGAGTGCGGATCGAACGCAGGAGCAGCGCCGAGCTCAGGAAGGAGAGCGATTCGGCGAGCACGGCCAGCGGTGCGGTGAGGATCTGCACCAGCAGGCCGGCGAGGCCGGGGCCCGCCACGGACGCCATCGAGTAGGAGGCGTGGAAGCCGGCCAGGGCGCTGGTCCGCTGGTTCTCGGGGACGATCGCGGCCAGGTGGGGGAAGTTCGCCGCGCGGAAGGTGACGCCGGCGGTGCCGATCACGAGGGCGACGACGATCAGCCACGGGACCGTGAGCACGCCCAGCAGCCAGGCCACGGGGACGGTCACGGCGGCCACGGCCGACACGAGCTCGCAGGCGATCATCAGGGGGCGGTGGCGGCTGAGGCGGTCCGCGATGGCTCCTGCCTGCAGGCCGAACAGCAGGGCGGGCAGCGAGGCGGCGGCGGTCAGGATGCCCATCTCGGCGGGGCCGGCGGCCAGGAGGGTGACCGCTGTGAGGGGGATCGCCAGCTTGGAGACCTCCGAGCCGGTGATGGAAATCGTACGGGCCGACCACAGCAGCCGGTAGTCGCGCTGCTTGCGAAGAGGAAGGTCGGACAGCGGAGGGTCTGGCAGCGGGGAATCGGTGCGAGGTGCGCCGGTCATGGGGGACTCCAAGAGGATGCAAAGTTGTGAAGGAAACCCTTCACAACTCTGAAAGTAGTCCTTCAGAGTTGTGAAGGCAACCTTTCACGAATGTCCCGGTACCGTTGGCGCATGGAGCTGGACGATCCGAAGGCGATGCGGGCACTGGCCCATCCAGCCAGGCTGGCCATACTGAACCGGCTCGGCGCCGGAAGGAGCGCGACCGCCACCGAGGTCGCCGAGGACGCCGGGATCACCCCCAGCGCGGCCAGCTACCACCTGCGGATGCTCGCCAAGTACGGCTTCGTGGAGGACGCCCCGCCGCGCGGCGACGGGCGCGAACGGCTGTGGAAGGCCGTCGACAGGTCACTCGCGATCGGCATCCTGCCCGGCGACCGGCCCGAGGTGCGGGAGGCCAAGGACCTGCTCATCCGGGCGGTGCGCAAGGACGCCGAGAAGGAGCTGGAGCGGGCCCTGTCCAACCTGCCGCAGGAGCCCGAAGAATGGCGGGACGCGAGCCGCTTCAGCCGGATCACGCTGCGCCTCGACGCGCAGGAGATGGGACGCCTCTACGCCGACATCGAGAAGCTGCTCGCCCCGTACATCGCCCGTCACCGTAGCCCGGAGGACGCGCCACCCGGGGCGAGGGTGGCGGAGGCGCAGGTGAGCCTGTTCCCGCAAGCCGACCGGCCGGTGCCCGGGCTGCCCAGCGAGGACCACGACGCCGGCGGCTGAGCCGTGCGCGCCGCCGGTTGACCTCGACGGTCAGGCGGGGGTGGCATGGGAGGTAGACTTTTCGATGGCCTGTGACCACAGGCCGACTTCGCATGCCTCACGAAGGACCGCACCATCGGTCCGGGCCTCGGCCCGGCTGGAGCGGTTCCGGGGCATCAGGGCGGTAGCTCGCCGGCTGCCGCGGCACAACCGAGAATCGCGCCCACTCGCGGGGCGCCCTGACTTGGAGGACCAGCACATGGCCCCCGTCGTCACCATGCGACAGCTGCTCGAGAGCGGCGTTCACTTCGGCCACCAGACCCGCCGCTGGAACCCGAAGATGAAGCGCTTCATCTTCACCGAGCGCAACGGCATCTACATCATCGACTTGCAGAAGTCGCTGTCGTACATCGACCGTGCGTACGACTTCGTCAAGGAGACCGTCGCCCACGGCGGCACGATCCTGTTCATCGGCACCAAGAAGCAGGCTCAGGAGGCCATCTCCGAGCAGGCCGCCCGGGTCGGCATGCCGTACGTGAACCAGCGCTGGCTGGGCGGCATGCTCACCAACTTCTCCACCGTGCACAAGAGGCTTCAGCGTCTGAAGGAGCTCGAGGAGCTCGACTTCGACAACGTCGCCGCGTCGGGGCTCACCAAGAAGGAGCTCCTCATGCGCCGCCGCGAGAAGGACAAGCTCGAGCGCACGCTCGGCGGCATCCGTGACATGGGCCGCGTGCCCAGCGCGGTGTGGATCGTGGACACCAAGAAGGAGCACATCGCGATCAGCGAGGCCAAGAAGCTTGGCATCCCGGTCGTCGCGATCCTCGACACCAACTGCGACCCCGACGAGGTCGACTACCCGATCCCGGGCAACGACGACGCCATCCGCGCCGTCGGGCTGCTCACGCGCGTCGTGGCCGACGGTGTCGCCGCCGGTCTGATGGCCCGCTCCGGCGCCGCCCGCGGCGACGAGAAGCCGGCCGCCGCCGAGCCGCTGGCCGAGTGGGAGCGCGAGCTCATCGAGCAGGGTGGTGGCGAGCAGGCCGCCGCGGCCGAGGCGCCCGCCGCTGAGGAGGCCGTCGCCGAGGCTCCGGCCGCTGAGGCCCCGGTCGCCGAAGCCGCTCCCGAGGCTGAGGCGGCTCCCGCCGAGGCTGAGGCCGCGGCCGAGGGCGAGACCGCCGAGGCCGCCGAGACCGAGCAGCAGGCCTGACGCCTTCCCGCCCGGGCCTTCGGGTCCGGACCGGGCCAGGGGTTCCGGGGTCCGGCTGATCGAGAGGTCGGCCGGACGCCCACCGGGACGCCGGGGCATCGGACCGGCGGGCCAGGGGCTCGGGGTGGTGGTTCGCCACCGCCCTCGGGTCGACGGCTCGCCGCCGGGCCGGCTCTGTGGCCGCCGCGAGTGGCCGCCACAGGTGGCACCCGGGGTGAGCCCGCCGCAGCCGACAGGCCGCCGCAAGGGGTGAGCCGCCGGACCGCCAGCCGGACCGGTGGGCCGCCGCAGGCTCCGGTAGGTGGACCGCTAGCTTGGAGCGGTGGGCCGACGCCGCAGGCGACGGGCTGGTGGACTTCCGCAGGCTCAGGCCGGTGGGGTCCGCAGGCCGCAGTCGGTGGGGTTCCGCAGGCTCCGGTCGGTGGATGCCACGGGCCGGGATCGGCGGGCCGCCGCAGGTGGCGGGACGCTTGACCGCACGTCCGGTCGGTGGGCCGCCGCAGGTGGGCGCAGGGCCGGGGTCGCAGGCGGCAGTACGGCGGGCCGCGGGGTTCGGGCGGGTGACCGCCAAAGCCCCGAGGCCCAGGGTCCCGAGGCCCCACAAGGCCACGGTCCCAGGCTCCAAGGGCCACGATCCAAGGGCCACGGTCCAAGGGCCACGGTCCCAGGGCCACGGTCCCAGGCTCCACGGTCCAAGGGCCACGGCTCACGGGCGACGGCTCAGGGCGTACGGCTTGCGGGTCGGGCTCAGGGGCCGCGGATGAGACGGTGAAGCGGTTCGGGAGCCCCCGGGCGAGGGTCGAAGGGCACGGCCCCGGGGCAGAGGGTATGGCTCCCGGGCCCATCGAGAGGCTTCTGTGCGGCACCCGGTGCCGTACCGACAAGCGGGTGGGCGGCCCCCACCCCTTCCACGACGAACAACCCACGACGACATCCCACGAGGAAAACGCAATGGCTTCCGTGAACATGGCCGACGTCAAGCGGCTTCGCGAGATCACCGCTGCAGGCATGATGGACTGCAAGAAGGCTCTTGAGGAGGCTGAGGGCGACTTCGACCGCGCCATCGAGCTGCTCCGTCTCAAGGGCGCCAAGGATGTGGGCAAGCGCGAGGCGCGCACCGCCTCCAACGGCCTGGTCGCGCTCCAGCAGGACGGCGACTCCGCCGCGGCGCTGCTCGAGCTCAACTGCGAGACCGACTTCGTGGCCAAGGGCGAGCGCTTCCAGGAGCTGGCCTCCCAGGTCGTCGCGCACGTGCTGGCCACCAAGCCGGCCGACGTGCCGTCGCTGCTGGAGTCGTCCTTCGACGGCAAGACGGTCAAGGAGCACCTGGACGTGGCCAACGCCGCGCTCGGTGAGAAGATCGAGATCCGCCGCTTCAAGGTGCTGGAGGGCGGCTACATCGGCGCCTACATGCACCGCACCGACCCGGCGCTGCCGCCGGCCGTCGGCGTGCTCGTGCAGCTCGACAAGGCCAACCCCGAGGTGGCCAAGGACGTCGCGCAGCACGCTGCCGCGATGGCCCCGCAGTACCTGAACGCGGACGCCGTGCCGGCCGAGGTCATCGAGAAGGAGCGCAAGCTCTTCGAGGAGATGACCCGCGAGGAGGGCAAGCCCGAGGCCGCGATCGGCAAGATCGTCGAGGGCCGGGTCAACGGCTGGTACAAGGACTTCACGCTGCTCCAGCAGGCGTTCGTGAAGGACAACAAGAAGAGCGTGGGCAAGTACGCCGAGGAGAACGGCGCGCAGGTTCTGGCTTTCGTCCGGTTCAAGGTCGGCCAGGCATAGGCTGGAGCGAAGTTCTCCGGCGTCGCACCGGCCAAGGCCGGTTCCGGTGCGACGTCACGCGACGTAACGCGTGGAATCCGGTCGGATCGGGGCTGAACGCCCCGCCGGCCGGAGCAAGTCCAACAGAACCGCCAATAGAGGGAGGCCGCCGCCGTGCAGGACAGTCAGGAGCCCGCCACGTCGGCGGCTTCTTCGTCCCGGAACCAGAGTCCGCTGCGCTGGAAGCGGGTGATGTTGAAGCTGTCGGGTGAGGCGTTCGCCGGCGGCGAGCCGCTGGGCATCGACCCCGGCGTGGTCGAGCAGCTGGCCGATTCGATCGCCGAGGCCGTGCGCGAGGGCGTGCAGGTCGCGGTCGTGGTGGGCGGCGGCAACATGTTCCGCGGCGCGACCTTGTCGGAGGGGGGCATCGACCGGGCCCGCGCCGATTACATGGGCATGCTCGGCACGGTCATCAACTGCCTCGCGCTGCAGGACTTCCTTGAGCGGCGCGGCGTCGAGACGCGCGTGCAGACCGCCATCACCATGCAGCAGGTCGCCGAGCCGTTCCTGCCGCGCCGGGCGATCAGGCACCTGGAGAAGGGGCGCGTGGTCATCTTCGGCGCCGGGCTCGGCTCGCCGTACTTCTCCACCGACACCGCCGCGTCCCAGCGTGCCCTGGAGATCGGCGCGGAGGCGCTGCTCAAGGGCACCCAGGTGGACGGGATCTACGACTCCGATCCACGGAAGAATCCCGATGCGGTGAGGTTCGACCACCTGGACTACGGCGAGGTGCTGATTCGTGACCTGGCGGTCATGGACGCCACCGCGATCAGCCTGTGCAAGGACAACGACCTGCCGATCGTGGTCTTCGACCTGATGGGCGAGGGCAACATCCTGCGTGCGGTCCGCGGTGAGAAAATCGGCACGCTGGTGAGTCCCGCAGGCAAATGAGGGTGCGAGCCCGACACCGCCAGCTAGAAGACAGGGAGCCGCTGTGATCGACGAAACCCTCCTCGAAGCCGAGGAAAAGATGGACAAGGCCGTTTCGGTTGCGAAGGAAGACTTCGCGGGCATCCGTACGGGCCGTGTCACCCCCTCGATGTTCAACAAGATCAACGCTGAGTACTACGGTTCGCCGACCCCGATCCAGCAGTTGGCCTCGTTCCATGTGCCCGAGGCCCGCATGGTCATCATCCAGCCTTACGACAAGGGCTCGATGGCCGCGATCGAGAAGGCGATCCGCGACTCCGACCTCGGCGTCAACCCTGGCAACGACGGCCAGGTGATCCGCGTGTCGTTCCCCGAGCTGTCGGAGGAGCGCCGCAAGGAGTACATCAAGGTCGCCAGGAACAAGGGCGAGCACGCCAAGGTGTCGGTGCGCAACATCCGCCGCTCCGCCAAGGAGATCCTCGACAAGATGGTCAAGGACGGCGAGGCGGGCGAGGACGAGGTCAGGCGTGCCGAGAAGGAGCTTGACGACCTCACGCAGAAGCACGTCGCCAAGATCGACGAGCTGCTGAAGCACAAGGAAGCCGAGCTGCTCGAAGTCTGAGCGGCTCGCCGCGCGGCCCTCGCCTGATGGCGGGGGCCGTGGCTCATGGAGACTCTGTGGAAGAACGTACGGCCGGGACCAGCCGCACCGGCCGGAACCTGCCTGCCGCGATCGCGGTGGGCGTGGGGCTGGGCGCGCTGGTCATCGTCTCCCTCTACACCATCAAGGAGCTTTTCCTCGTGGTGGTCGCGGGGGCCGTGGGCGTCGGCGTGATGGAGCTGGTGCGGGCGTTCGCGACCCGTGGGATCCAGGTTCCGGCCGTGCCGGTGCTGGCGGGCGTGGTCGCCATGCAGGCGGGCGCCTACTGGGGCGGCGGCGTGTGGCTGCTGGGCACGTTCGTGGTGTTCGCGTTCGCGCTGCTGATCTGGCGGATGGTCAGTGCCGGCACCGAGGGGTACGTGCGGGACGCGACGGCGTCGGTCTTCACTCTGTTCTATCCGCCGTTGCTGGCCGGGTTCGTCGCGTTGCTGCTGGCGCCGGACGACGGGGCGCACCGGGTGGTGGTGTTCATCGCGGTGACGGTGGCGAGTGATGTCGGCGGCTATGTGGCGGGGGTGCTGTTCGGCAGGCACCAGCTTTCGCCGATCAGCCCGAAGAAGACGTGGGAGGGGCTGGCCGGGTCGGCGGTGGCGTGCACGGCCGTGGGGGCCTGGCTGGTGACGTGGCTGCTGGACGGCGAGCCGTGGCAGGGCGCGGTGATCGGGGTGCTGGCGGCGCTGCTGGCGACCGTGGGCGACCTCATCGAGTCGATGATCAAGCGGGATCTCGGCATCAAGGACCTGGGCACGATCCTGCCGGGGCACGGCGGGCTGATGGACCGGCTGGACTCGCTGGTGGCCACGCTGGTGCCGGTGTGGCTGCTCCTGGCGCTGTTCGTCTGAGGGCCGGCTGCTCGTGTGAAAGTCAGCTGAGCGCGTCGGCGGTGGCGGGCGTGAGCCAGAGCCAGCGGACGATCTCTCCGCCAAACGCAAATCCTGACATGTCGGGCATATTGGGGGCGTCGGCCTCCATGGTCACCCCCGCGTACCGCGCGCCCATCGGGAACGTCGACGGGTCGTGATACCACTTCGCGGTGTGCCCGTTGCCGAGCCAGGTGACCGAGTGCCACGGATACTGCGCCAGCCACACCAGCAGCAGCGCCGCGTCGCGCGGATCCTCGCGGGTGGCGACGGCCAGCTCGATCCTGGCGTACGCGCCTGGCGTGTCGAGCCACTGCTCGACCGTCGGCATCCGCTGGCAGCTCATCCCGACCGTCGACAGCACGGTGAACCCGCGCTCGCCGTGGGGCGGACGCTCGGTGATGCCGACCGTGGGCAGCCGGTCGCCGCTGGCGTCCCAGTAGCGGCCCGCCGGGCCGAGCACCCGGTCGAGGTGGCCCAGCACGAACTCCTGGAACGACGGCCACGACCCCTCCGCCTGCCGCCAGCGCCAGTAGGAGTGCGCGTTGGAGATGCGCGGGCGCAGCCCTTCCAGGGCCTCCGACAGCGCCCAGGCGAACGGCGACTCGCCCACCGCGTCACGCGCGTAGCCGGGCATGCCGCGGTGCATGTCGGCCCAGCCGGGGATGACGGCCAGCAGGTCGTCCTCCTCGTAGAGCGCCACCCCGTCGCCCTCCTCGAACCACAGCGGCGTGAGCTGCCCCAGCGGCCGGCGCCCGTCCGGGTGGAGGGTGTTGGGGCGGGGCATCAGCGGCGGCAGCCCGGCGTTGACACGCGACAGGTCGATCACGGCGGGCGCGGGCCGATGGTTGGCCAGCCAGACCGCGCCCCGCACGGCGCCGTCGGGCGCGCACAGGTAAGCGACCGAGGAGTCCTCGTCCCGTTCGACCACGAGCGTCCGGCTACCGTAGGGATTGCCGGCCGTGAGGACGACCTCGGTATGCCCCTCGCCCGACGCAGACCGGAAAATCGCCATACGTGAGAACTGTAGATCCCCGGCCAGGCTCTCCGGAATGACACCGGCGAGGTAGGCGTTCACTACCCTGGTCGGAAACCGTACGAACAAAGGCAGGAACGTGTCCCAGCAGCCAGGCCAGCTCACCTTCGTCGCGCCGCGCCGGGCCAAGCCGGCCAGGCACCTGGCGGACCTGTCCATGGCCGAGCGCAGGGCGGCCGTCGCCGAGCTCGGCGAGAAGGCGTTCCGCGCCGACCAGCTCTCCCGCCACTACTTCGAGCGGCTGACCACCGACGTCGAGGCGATGACCGACCTGCCCGCCGCCGCCCGCGAGAAGCTGTCGGCGCTGCTGCCGCCGCTGCTCACCTCCGTCAGGGAGATGACCACCGACGGCGGCACCACGCGCAAGACGCTGTGGCGGCTGTTCGACGGCGCGCTGGTGGAGTCGGTGCTCATGCGCTATCCCGACCGGGCCACGATGTGCGTCTCGTCGCAGGCCGGCTGCGGCATGAACTGCCCGTTCTGCGCCACCGGCCAGGCGGGGCTGACCCGTAACATGTCCACCGCAGAGATCGTCGAGCAGGTCGTCTCCGGCGCCCGCGCGCTCGCTGCCGGTGAGGTGCCCGGCGGGCCCGGCCGGGTCAACAACGTGGTGTTCATGGGCATGGGCGAGCCGCTGGCCAACTACAAGCAGGTGATCGGGGCGGTGCGCCGCCTGGTGGAGCCCGCGCCGCACGGCCTGGGCATCTCGGCCCGGGGCGTCACCGTCTCCACGGTCGGCCTGGTGCCCGCCATCGGCAAGCTCGCCGACGAGGGCCTGCCGGTGACGCTCGCGCTGTCGCTGCACGCGCCCGACGACGAGCTGCGTGACACGCTGGTGCCGATCAACACCCGCTGGAAGGTGGCCGAGGTCCTCGACGCCGCCTGGGCCTACGCCGCCAGGACCAAGCGGCGGGTCTCCATCGAGTACGCGCTGATCAAGGACATCAACGACCAGGAGTGGCGGGCCGACCTGCTCGGCAAGCTGGTCAAGAACAAGCTGGTGCACGTCAACCTGATCCCGCTCAACCCGACGCCGGGCTCCAAGTGGACCGCCTCGCGGCCGGAGGACGAGCGGGCGTTCGTGCGGCGGCTGCAGTTCCACGGCGTGCCGGTGACGGTCCGCGACACGCGCGGGCGCGAGATCGACGGCGCCTGCGGCCAGCTCGCCGCCGCCGAATAACACCCGCCCGAAAGGAAGCCCCCGCCTCAGGGGCGGGTACGGCGCAGCCACGCGTACGCGGCCAGGCCGATCAGGCACCAGGCCAGCGAGGCGGCGGCCAGCGCGGGGAGCCGGTCGGCCAGCAGCCCGGAGTTCGCGGCGCGCATCCAGGCGGTGACCGGCACGCTGAGCCAGTGCAGCGGCGACGCGCTCACCATCAGCATCGCCAGGAAGCCGCCCACCAGCGCCATGATCGAGACGGCCGGTGACGGCAGGATCGCCCGGCTGGTGAGCGCGCCGAGCGCCAGGCCGGTGAGGATCGCCAGGGCGTGCAGGGCCAGGACGGCGGCCAGCTCGGCGCCCTGCGGGGTGGCGCTCACGCCGAGCAGCAGCCCCCACCCCAGGGCCAGCGCGTCGAAGGCGACACAGGCGGCGAGGGCGGCCAGCAGCCCGGCGGCGAGCTCGCGCCGGCGCCCGCCCGCGAGGGTGGCCGACAGCTCGCGCTGGCGGTCCGGCTCGGTGTCGAGCAGGCTCCTGGCGGCCCAGGCGAGGAACGGAATGATCAGGGCCGCCGAGTCGGTCAGCGCCGCCGCCTCCAGCCCCCCGGGCGCGCGGCTGCCGTGCAGGATGGCGAGCAGCGCCAGGATCGCCAGCAGCGCCTGGTAGACGCGGTGGGAGCGGACGTAGGCGGCGACCCGGAAGGCGGCCAGGGCGATCATCGGGTCTCCTCGCTCAGCTCGCGGGCCGCGTAGCCTTCGGCCCGCATGCGGCCGAGGAACGCGGCGACCTCCCCGGCCGGCACCGTGACCTCGACCGTGACGGGCGGCGCCTCCAGGACCGGCTCCGCCGGGGCGGCGGGCTCCGTGAGGAGGCCGCCGGTGAGCGACCAGTGGCGCAGCGACGGCAGGCCGCGCAGCCCGCCCTGGTGGTCGCTGGCCACGACGACGACGCCGCGCGCGGACAGGTCGGCGACGATCGGCGGGAGGGCGTCACGGGTGTCGGCGTCCAGCCCGGCGAACGGCTCGTCGAGCAGCAGGAGCCCCGGCTCGCCCATCAGCGCCTGGGCCAGCCCCACCTTGTGCGCGCTGCCCTTGGACAGCTCGCCGAGCCGCACGTCCAGCAGGTGTTGCATGGTGAGGCGTTCGGCCCACGGCTGCCAGCGGGCGCCGCCGCGCACCCGGGCCATGTGGTCGAGGTAGCGGGCCACGGTGAACGGCTGCTCGGTGGGGAAGCGGTCGGGGGCCAGGCCGACGACCGCGGGCCGGTCCGCGATCGTCCCGGAGGTGGGGGTGAGCAGCCCGGCCAGCAGGCGCAGGAGCGTGGACTTGCCGGCGCCGTTGACGCCGGTCAGCTCGATCACGTCGCCGGGGGACGCCTGTGCGTTGACATCCCGGATGACGGATTGGTCACGTCTTCTGTAGCGGAAGGACA
The DNA here is from genome assembly GCF_040639085.1 of Nonomuraea sp. NPDC023979. Lineage (NCBI taxonomy): Bacteria > Bacillati > Actinomycetota > Actinomycetes > Streptosporangiales > Streptosporangiaceae > Nonomuraea > Nonomuraea sp. NPDC023979. The sequence goes on along the minus strand of NZ_JBEZZG010000023.1, from coordinate 67,853 downwards.
CGTTGGTCAGGCGCATGGTGCTGTAACGGTATAGCCCGGCTCGCATTGTCGTGATAAATGAACTCCACAATGGGAGGCGACCCCGGCAGAACTCAGGAGGAGTGGGCTTGAACCGCTTTCCGCGCGTCATGGGTATGCGTTCAGGCTATGACCCCGTCGAGGTCGACACGCTGATCGGGCGGATCGAGGCGACGCTGGGCAGGGGGCCGCGCGACCTGGAGCGCGTCACCGCCGACGAGGTGCGCACGGCGACGTTCCGGGCGCGGCGCGGCGGCTATCAGGAGACGGCGGTCGACTTCGCGCTGGAGGCGTTCGTGGTGGCGCTGGAGACGATGGCCAAGGCGCCGGTCCGGCTGGCGATGGCCGAGCCGACGGGGGAGATGCTGCGCGAGGAGTGGTTCGAGGGCCAGGCGGCCCGGGTGGAGCGGGTGGCGTTCCGTCCCGGCCGGGTGGGCACCGGCTACAACGAGGACGAGGTCGACGCGTTCCTGGACCGGATCGTGGCCACGCTGCGGGGCACGACGGACTACCCGGTGTCGGCGGCCGAGGTCAGGGAGGCGAAGTTCGCCACCGTGATCTTCCGGGCGGGCTATCTGATCGCCGACGTGGACGAGTTCCTGGCGGGCATCGCGGACGTGCTGGAGCAGCGGGCCTGAGGACCCGAGGGCGGCTCAGATCGCCCGGACGAGCCCGCGCAGGTCGGGCTGCGTCTCCTGGGGGATCGCGGGGTCGGCGGGCCGCTCGCCCTGCCGGTTGATCCACACGCGGCGGATGCCGAGCTGGTGCGCCGGGACGAGGTCGTGCACGTAGCTCTGCGCCACGTGCACCCAGTGGGCGGGCCGGTGGGCGCGTTCGAAGGCGCTGAAGTGGGCGTGCGACGGCTTGTAGGCGCCCACCTGCTCGGAGGTCACCACGGCGTCGAAGGGCACCGGGAGCCGGCGGAGGGTCCCGGCGATGAGGTCGCGGTCGCAGTTGGTGAGCAGCGCCAGGTTCCAGCCGGCCTCGCGCACGGCCGACAGCTCGGTGCCGACCTCGGGGAAGACCGGCCAGTAGGGCAGGGTGTCGCCGAGCACGAAGGCGTCGTCGGGGGCGAGCGTCACCTTCTCCTGCGCGCAGGCCCGGCGCAGCGCCTCGGCCAGCACCTGCCGGTAGCGCATCGCGGGGTTCTCGGCCTGCACGTCGAGCTCGTGCCTGACGTACGCCTCCAGCAGGCGCTCGCCGTGACCGGGGGCGATCAGCTCGGCGCCGGAGCGGATGCCGTGCCGCCAGTCGACGAGCGTGCCGAAACAGTCGAACGTGACCCATCGCATAAGGCTCATCATGCGCCCTTGGCGATCTTTACGCGACCCGTCGCGCCGGTCAGGCGCGAGCCGGAGCCGGAGTGCCGGATCCTCTGAGGTGCCCGTGGCTCAGCAGGGCCACGATGACCGAGGTCACCGGGGCGGCCAGGAACGCGCCGGTGATGCCGGCGATTACGCTGCCGACCGTGATGGCCACGAGGATGACCGCGCCGGGCAGGTCGAGGGCTTTGCCGTAGATCTGCGGCGCCAGCACGTGGCCCTCGATCTGCTGCACGAGCACGGTCACCGCGACGACGATCAGCGCGATCAGCCAGCCCTTGGCCACGAACGCGACCACCGCCGCCAGCAGCCCGGCCATGAACGCCCCCACGACCGGCAGGAACGCGCCGACGAACGTGAGCACCGCCAGCGGCAGCGCGATCGGCACGCCGAGGATCCACAGCGCGAGCCCGATGAAGAACGCGTCGACGAGCCCGACGAGCGCCACCCCGCGGATGTAGCGGCCGATCACGGAGAACACCAGCTCCCCGGTCTCCATGAGCCGCTGCCGTGCCGAGGCGGGGAACAGCTCGACCAGCCAGTGCCACAGCCGGTCGCCGCCGTGCACGAAGTAGACCGCCAGGATGACGGCCAGCACGCCGCCCACCACGATCTCGCCGGCGGTCCGCACGCCGGCGATCGCGCCCGTGGTGATCTGGTGCTCCTGCTTGGCGAAGTAGTCGCGCGCCTGCTGGAGCAGCTGCTGGTCGTCGAGCCCCAGCCAGGCGGTGAACCGGTGCAGCTCCTCCAGCACCTTGCCGACGCTGGCGTGCATCTCGGCCACGCTGGCGATGGTGGGCGGCACGAGCAGCGCGCCCAGGCCGACGGCCAGCAGCAGGCCGCCGACGAAGACGACGGTGGTGGCGAGCGCCCGGTTGAGCCCGCGCCGCATCAGCCAGCGGGCGGGCGGGTAGAGCAGGGCGGTGATGAACAGGCCGATGATCACCGAGAGGACCACGGTGCTCACGATGGAGTAGCAGTAGAGCACCACCGCGATGATCGCGATCCAGCCCAGCGCCCGCCACGGCCTCATCCCCGCCCCCTTTTCGCTGCTCAGAGGCCTTCCCTCCGCGGCCCGGGGCAACCCCTCCGAGAGGGCTAAGCGGGCGGAGCCAGGTGCGGGCGTTGCTCCAGCTTGTCCTTCTCGTACGCGCCGCGCGCCTCGCCCGCCGCCCGGGTGGTGGACACCTCGGCGACCGGGACGTCCCACCACGCCTCGGACGACGGGGTGTCGACGTGCGGGTCGGTGACCACGTGGATGACCGTGGTCGTGGTGGCGGCGCGGGCCTCGTCCAGGGCCTTGCGCAGCTCGGCGAGCGTGCCGGCGCGCACGACGGTGGCGCCGAGGCTGGCCGCGTTGGCCGCCAGGTCCACCGGCAGCGGCCCGCCGTCGTAGCGTCCGCCTCCCCGGTAGGCGTAGGCGGTGCCGAGCCGTTCGGCGCCGACGCTCTCGGAGAGGCGGCCGATGGAGGCGAAGCCGGAGTTGTCCACCAGGACCACGGTCAGCTTGACCCCTTCGGCGACGGCCGTGACGAGCTCCTGCGCCATCATCAGGTAGGACCCGTCGCCCACCATGACGAACACCTCGCGTGACGGGTCGGCGAGCTTGACGCCGAGCCCGCCGGCGATCTCGTAGCCCATGCACGAGTAGCCGTACTCGACGTGATAGCTGCCCGGACCGCTGGGCCGCCAGAGCTTGTGCAGGTCGCCGGGCATGGACCCGGCGGCGCAGATCACCACGCCGTCGTCGCCGGCCGCGGCGTTGACCGCGCCGATCACCGCGGGCTGCGGGAGCGGCGAGCCGTCGAGGGCGTACGCCTCGTCGACCAGCGCGTCCCAGGCGCGCGACAGCTCCGCGGCGCGGGCGCGGTGGGCGGCGGGGGCGGCCCAGCCGTCGCAGGCGGCGGCCAGGTCGGCCAGGCCCTCGCGGGCGTCGGCGACGAGCTGGAGCCCGGACAGCTTGGCCGCGTCGAAGCCGGTCACGTTCAGGTTGACGAACCGGGCGTCCGGCGCGAACAGCGAGCGGGAGGCCGTGGTGAAGTCGCTGTAGCGGGTGCCGATCCCGATGATCACGTCGGCCTCGCGGGCCAGCGCGTTGGCGGCCGTGGTGCCGGTCGCGCCGACGGCGCCCATCGCCATCGGGTGCCCGTACGGCAGCGCGCCCTTGCCCGCCTGCGTCTCGGCGACGGGGACGCCGTAGGTCTCGGCGAAGGCGCGCAGCTCGGCGGACGCCTCGCTGTAGAGGACGCCGCCGCCCGCGACGATCAGCGGGCGCTCGGCCGACCTGATCACCTCGGCGGCGCGGGCCAGGGCGGCGCGTTCGGGCCGGGGCCTGGGGACGTGCCACACGCGCGGGGCGAACAGCTCGGCGGGCCAGTCGGCGGCCTCGGCCTGCACGTCCTGCGGCAGCGCCAGCGTCACCGCGCCGGTCTCGGCAGGGTCGGTGAGCACCCGCATGGCCGCCAGCAGCGACGACGGGAGCTGCTCGGGCCGGTTGATCCGGTCCCAGAACCGGGAGACCGGCTTGAACGCGTCGTTGACGGAGATGTCGTACGAGCGCGTGTCCTCCAGCTCCTGGAGCACCGGGCTGGCCACGCGGGTGGCGAAGATGTCGCCCGGCAGCAGGAGCACCGGCAGCCGGTTGATCGTCGCCCCGGCCGCGCCGGTGATCATGTTGGTCGCGCCGGGCCCGATGGAGCTCGTGCAGGCCAGCGTGGACAGCCGGTTGCTCGCGCGGGCGTAGGCGGCGGCGGTGTGCACCATCGCCTGCTCGTTGCGGCTGAGGTAGTAGGGCAGCTCCGCGCCGGGGGCGGCCAGCGCCTGGCCGAGCCCGGCGACGTTGCCGTGACCGAAGATGCCGAAGCAGCCGCCGAACAGCCGGTGCTCCACGCCGTCGCGCTCGGTGCGCTGGGCGGCGAGGAAGCGCACCACGGCCTGGGCCACGGTAAGCCTCATGAGGTCCTCCCGAAGGGCAGCCTGGGGTCGATCTCCTGGCCGGTCCAGGAGCCGCGGATCCAGGCGTGGCGGGGATCGTCGCAGAACGCCATCGACCGCTCGGCGGCGGGTCCGGCCAGCACGTTCAGGTAGTACAGGTCGTAGCCGGGCGCGGCCATCGAGGGCCCGTGGTAGCCGTAGGGCACGAGCACCACGTCGCCGGAGCCGACCTCGGCCAGCGTGTCGACGTGGCCCCGTCCGGAGCCGTAGACGCGCTGGTAGCCGAGGCCCTGGTCGGCCACCTCGAAGTAGTAGATCTCCTCCAGCACGGCCTCGCCGGGGCCGGCGGTGTCGTGCTTGTGCGGCGGGTAGGACGACCAGTTGCCGCCCGGCGTGAGCACCTCGACGGCCACGAGCTTGTCGCACGCGAACGCCTCGGGTGAGGCGAAGTTGTTGACCTGGCGGCTGGCCTGCCCGGCGCCGCGCAGCTCGACGGAGACCGCCGACACGGGCACGTACCGGGCCTCCAGGCGGCGGCCGGCCCGCGCGGACGGCAGCGCGATCCGGCCGGCGCCCTCCAGCACGACGTGCTCGCCGATCGGGACGTAGGCGAAGTCGGACGGCCCGTCGAACACCGACGGCCGGCCGGACAGCTCGAACGTGCCGGAGCCGTGCGTGACCGTGCACGAGCCCGACAGCGGCAGGACCAGCATCTCCTCGCCGCCGGTGTCGAAGGCGACCGGGGCGCCGTCCAGGTCGGCGATCCGCAGCCCGGAGTAGTCCCACCCGGCCAGGCCGGGGGTGATCTCGACGGCCCAGGGAGCCGCGGCGGCCTTGCCGTACGGAATGTAAGTCATGAACCAGCCTCTCGCACCAGGGTCGCGGCGCCGTCCACGGCGGTGGCGACGTCGTCGTCCGGAGGGTAGAGCAGAGCGCGCCCGACCACGAGCCCCCGCACGCCGGGCAGCAGGAGCGCGCGCCCCCAGTCGGCGTAGGCGGCGGCCACGTCGGGCGGGTCACCGCCGAGCAGCAGCGCGGGCAGCGTGGTGGCGGCCATGACGCGCTCCATCTCGGCGACCGCGGGGATCTTCAGCCAGGTGTAGGCGGAGGTCACGCCGAGGGCCTGGGCGACGCTGATGGCCCGGATGACGGCGTCGGGCGACAGGTCGTTGCGCACGGCCCCGCTCTCCGAGCGCACCGACCAGAACGGCTCGACCATGGCCAGGAGCCGGCGCCGGGCCAGGTCGGTGACGGCGCGGGCGCACGACTCCAGGGTGGCCACGCTGGCGTGGTCGCCGGGGTCGATGCGGCAGAGCATCTTGCCGCCGTCGAGGCGCATGTCGCCGATGGAGGCCGCGTCGAAGCCGGTGAAGCGGTCGTCCAGCTCGAACACCGAGCCCTGGAGCCCGCCCCGGTTCATGGAGCCGAAGGCCAGCTTGCCTTCGAGCGCGCCGAGCAGGAGCAGGTCCTCCAGCACGTCGGGGGAGGCCAGGATGCCGTCGACGCCGGGCCTGGCCAGCGCCACCTGGAGCCGGTCGAGCAGGTCGACGCGGCTGGCCATGGCCAGCGGCCGGTCGCGTACGGCCAGCGCGCCGCGCGCCGGATGGTCGGCGGCGATGATCAGCAGGCGTTCGTCCTCGGCGGGCAGGCCGCGCCGCTGCCGGCGGGCGGCGGCGTGGGCGATCTCCTCGGGCCGGGTGGCGCGGATGTGGGTGAGCTGCTCGTAGCCGACGCTTCGGGGCAGCGTGATGTCGCTCAAGGACGGGCTCCCGTCTGGAGCGCGAGCACCTCGTCGGTGGAGGGCATCGCGTCGGCGCAGGCCAGGCGGGCGGCGACGTGCGCGCCGGCCGCGTTGGCGAAGCGGAGGGTACGTTCCAGCGGCCAGCCGCGCACCAGGCCGAGGCAGAGCGCCCCGCCGAACGCGTCGCCGGCGCCGAGCCCGTTGACCACCTCGACGGGCACGGGCTCGACGACGACGTGCTCGTCCTTGGTGCGGGCCAGCACCCCGGCGGGGCCCAGCTTGACCACGGCCACCTCCATGCCGGCGTCGAGCAGCGCCTGCGCCGCCTCTTCGGGGTCGCGGGTGCCGACGGCGATCTCCACCTCGTCGAGGTTGCCGACGGCCACGTTGGCGTGCCCGAGCGCGCGGCGCACCTCGCGGCGGGCGGCCTCGGGCGACTCCCACAGCGTGGGGCGGTGGTCCAGGTCGAACACCGTCCACCCGGACGTGCGGGCCTCCAGCGCGGTGGCGTGCGCGGACCGGCTGGGCTCCTGGCTCAGCCCGGTGCCGGTGAACCAGAAGACCGACGCCTCGCGGATCGCGGCCAGGTCCAGCGACTCGGGTTTCACCTGCAGGTCAGGCGGATGCTCGCCCCGGTAGAAGTAGATCGGGAAGTGGTCGGGCGGGAAGATCTCGCAGAACGTGACCGGGGTGGGCGGCCCGTCGACCGTGCCCACGAAGGCGTCGTCCACACCGAACCCGCGGATCGCCTGCCGTACCCATTCGCCGAAGGGATCCGCGCCCACGGCGGTCACCACGGCGGAGCGCAGCCCGTGTCGGGCCGCCGCCACCGCGACGTTGGTCGGGCTGCCGCCGAGGAACTTGCCGAAGGTCTCGACGTGAGCCAGGCCCACGCCGGTCTGCAGCGGATAGATGTCGACGCCGCAGCGGCCGATCGTGATCAGGTCGAACAACGCACCTCCAGAGATGGAGCCTTCCGCCCAACACTATGGCATATTGTCATGACATTCGGATGTCCGCTATGTTACTGAATGTGCCCTGGCCGTATCCCCCGATGGGCGGCCCCGCCGGCGCGTCGCATAGTGTCGGGCTGGCGGTCCGTCTCCCAACGGGCAAAGTCGCAGCATGAGGGCACGCTCCTGGATATGGCAAGGTCTTTACGTCATATGGATGTCATGACATATTGGCCCTGACTTCCTCCCTTTTAGGACGTGTCGGAGGGTTTGCATGGTGTTGCGGAAAAGGTCGGTGGTCGCGGTGTTGGCCGCGTCCGCGCTGGGACTCGCCGGGTGCGGCCAGTCGTCCGGCGGTGGCGGAGGTGACGCCATCGAGCTGACGATCAGCCAGAACGCCATCGCCGGCGGCAAGAACGCGGCAGCCGCCGACCACATCGCCAACTGGGTGATCCCCAAGTTCGAGGAGGCCCAGAAGGCCAAGGGCAAGGACGTCACGGTCAAGTTCGTCCCCAGCGGAGTCGACGACGAACAGTACAAGACCAAGCTCTCCCTGGACCTGAAGTCAGGCAAGGGCGCGGACGTGATCGACATCGACGGCATCTGGGCGGGCGAGTTCGCCGAGGCCGGCTACATCAAGCCGCTGGCCGAGCTGGTCGGCCCCGAGGCGGACAGCTGGGACGGCTGGCAGCAGATCCCCGAGGCCGTGCAGGGCCTGGCCACCTTCGAAGGCAAGAAGTACGCGCTGCCGGTCGGCACCGACGGCCGCGTCCTCTACTTCAACAAGACGCTGTTCACCAAGGCCGGGCTGCCCGCCGACTGGCAGCCCACGAGCTGGCAGGAGATCCTCGACGCGGCCGCCAAGCTCAAGTCGTCCGGCGTCCCCGTGCCGATCCAGATCAACGCCGGCACCGCGATGGGCGAGGCCACCACGATGCAGGGCGTGCTGCCGCTGCTCGCGGGCGCGGGCGGCGAGGTGCAGAAGGACGGCAAGTGGACCGGCGCGTCCCAGCCGCTGAAGGACACCCTCGGCCTCTACCAGAAGATCTACGGCGGCGGCCTCGGCGACCCCAAGCTCCAGCAGGAGGCCAAGGGCCGCGACAAGTCGTTCCAGCAGTTCGCCGAGGGCAAGATCGGCATCCTGCTCGAAGGCGACTACTTCTGGCGCGGCGTGGTCAACCCCAAGGACGGCGTCGCCAAGATGGACGACCGCGACCAGGTCGTCGGCTACGCCAAGATCCCGGCCATCGAGCCCGGCAAGGGCATCCGCGGCCAGGACTTCGTCAGCATGTCCGGCGGCGCGCTGCGCACGGTCAACCCCAACACCAAGCACCCGAAGGAAGCCTTCGAACTGCTCGCCTTCACGCTCTCGGCCGACGCGCTGAAGGAGGAGACCAAGGACGGCAACGTCCGGATCACCCCGCGCAGCGACGTCAACAAGGAGATCCTGGCCGGTGAGCCGCTGCTGACCTACATCTCCGAGCAGGTGCTGCCGCTGACGGCCTACCGGCCGCCGGTCGCGCTCTACCCGCAGGTGTCGGTCGCGCTGCAGGAGGCCACCGCCGCGGTGGCCGGCGGCACCCCGGCCGACCAGGCGGCCGCGGACTACCAGAAGAAGCTCGAAGGGCTCGTCGGTGGCGCAGGTAACATCGCCTCCTGAGCCGGCCGAGGTCGTCAGCCCGGACCCCGCCCGCCGCTACAGCTCCGACGCGGCGGGCCTGGGCCGGCTGCGGGCGGGCGCCTTCGTGGCGCCCGCTCTGGCGCTGATCGCGGTCTTCCTGGTCTTCCCCGCGCTCTGGGTGATCTACCTGGGGCTGACGAACTACCGGCTGACCGGCGCCGCCGCGGCCGAGCCGCAGTTCGTCGGGCTGGACAACTTCGTCAAGGCCGTCACCGACCCGGAGTTCTGGGACTCCACCTGGCTGACCTTCCAGTTCGTGCTGGGCTCGGCCGTCATCGGGCAGGTGGTGCTCGGCTTCACCCTGGCCTGGATGCTGAAGGACCGGCGCGGCACGCTCAAGAGCGTGGTCGAGGGCCTGGTCATCCTGGCCTGGATCCTGCCGAGCGCCGTGGTGTCGTTCCTGTGGGTGGCGCTGCTCGACCGCGACGCCGGCACCCTCAACGCGCTGCTCGGCATCCCCGGCTTCGCCTGGCTGCTCGACCACCCGATGCTGTCGATCATCATCTTCAACACCTGGCGCGGCACCGCGTTCTCGATGATGCTCTACGGCGCGGCGCTCGGGAACGTGCCGCCGTCGCACCTGGAGAGCGCCCGGCTGGCCGGGGCGTCCGGCTGGCAGCAGTTGCGTGACGTGGTGTTCCCGCACATCCGCGGGCACATCCTGACCAACCTGCTGCTGATCAGCCTGTGGACGTTCAACGACTTCAGCCCCTTCCTGCTCACGGCGGGCGGCCCCGACGGCAAGTCCGAGGTGCTGGCCGTGCACGTGTACAAGGTCGCGCTGCAGAACGGCGACCTGGGCTACGGCGCGGCGATCTCCACCGTGATCCTGCTCATCAACCTGGTCGTGGCGGTGTTCTACCTGCGGCTGCTCAGGAGCAAGAAATGACCCGCACCTGGGCCGGGCGGATCGGCTTCTACACGCTGATCGCGGTGCTCCTGGCCTTCTTCACGATCCCGCTGCTGTGGCTGGCGGCGGCGCCGTTCACCTCGGACCCGACGTACGAGGTCCGGATGCCGGACTTCACGTTCGAGAACTTCCAGACGATCATCGAGCACCCGTACGCGCTCGGCTCGCTGGTGAACTCGCTGATCCTGGCGATCGGCACCGCGCTGCTCGTGGTGGTGCTGTCGGCGCTGGCCGCCTACGCGCTCAGCCGGGTGCGCATCCCGGGCCGCGACGCGCTGCTCTACGCGCTGCTGCTGCTCTCGTCGATCATCACCGGGACCGCCGCGATGGTGCCGCTGTTCCAGCTCGCCATCGAGCTCGGCCTGATCGACTCGCACACCGGGCTGATCCTCATCCTGACCGGCGGCCTGCTGCCGGCCGCGATCTTCATGATCAAGGACTTCATGGACGCCACGCCGAAGTCCTACGAGGAGTCGGCGCGGGTGTTCGGCGCCTCGCCGCTCCAGATCGTCCGCCACGTGGTCACCCCCGTGGTGCGGCCCGGCCTGGCGACGATCGCGGTGTGGACGATCGCCAACGTGTGGGGCAACTTCCTGATGCCGTTCCTGCTGCTCAGCGACGTGGAGAAGCAGCCGGCCGCGGTGATCATGTACACCCTCTACACCGAGGGCGGCCAGGCCAACCTCAGGGTGCTGTCGACCTTCGGCCTGCTCTACTCGGTACCGGTCGTGCTCATGTACCTGTTCGTCAGCAAGAAGTACGGCTTCCGCTTCCACGGAGGGATCAAGCGCTAAATGGCCGCTATCGAACTTCGGGGCCTGACCAAGGTCTATCCCGGCGGGGTGAAGGCGCTCGACTCGCTCGACCTGACCGTCCCCGACGGCGAGTTCTTCGCCCTGCTCGGCCCCTCGGGCTGCGGGAAGACCACGCTGCTGCGCACGATCGCCGGGCTGGAGACCGCCACCGGCGGCGCCGTCGTGATCGGCGGGCGGGACGTGACCGGCGTGCAGCCGGGCGGACGCGACATCGCCATGGTCTTCCAGGACTACGCCCTGTTCCCGCACATGGACGTCAGCGACAACATCGCCTACCCGCTGCGCATCAAGAAGGTCCCCAAGGCCGCCCGCCACGCCAAGGCCGCCGAGGTCGGCGCCAGGCTCGGCCTGGAGCAGCTCATGGACCGGCGGCCCGGCCAGCTCTCCGGCGGCCAGCAGCAGCGCGTCGCGCTGGCCCGCGTCATGGCCACCCAGGCGCAGGCGTTCCTGTTCGACGAGCCGCTGTCCAACCTGGACGCCCGGCTGCGGCTGGAGGCGCGCACGTTCCTGAAGAAGCTCCAGCGCGAGCTCGGCGTCACGACCGTCTTCGTCACCCATGACCAGGCCGAGGCGCTGGCGATGGCCGACCGCATGGCCGTCATGGAGGCCGGGCACATCCGCCAGATCGGCACCCCCGCCGAGGTGTTCCAGCGGCCCGCCAACACGTTCGTGGCCGCCTTCATCGGCTCCACCCCGATGAACCTGCTGGACGCCGTCGTCAGGGGTGACACGCTGGAGGTGGCCGGGTGCAAGCTGCCCGTCCCCGCCTCCGCGGAAGGACTCCTGACCGAGGGGGAGAAGCTGGTGTACGGGGTGCGTCCCGAATACATGACCTATTCGGCGCAGCCGGTCGACGGGTCGCTGACCGGCGGCGTCGTCATCCTGGAGAACCTGGGGGCCTCCCACCTGGTCACCCTGGACGTGGCGGGCGTGCTCGTGCAGGCCGTCGTCCCCGAGGGGCACGAGCCGGCGCTGGGCGAGCAGGGCTACGCGGTGCCCCGGGGCGACCGGGCGCTGGTCTACCGTGACGGCGAGCTGGTGACGGCATGAGCGTGATCCGCGGGCACTGGAGCCTGGACGACCGGCTGGAGCGCATCCTGCGCGAGGTGCCCTTCGAGGTGCCCGAGGGCGCCCCGGCGGTCACCGTACGGCTGTCCTACGACCGGTCGCAGGGCGTGCTCGACCTCGGCTGCGGCGGCCCCGGCGGGTTCCGCGGCTGGTCGGGCGGCGCCCGCGACTCCTACACGATCACCCCGGGCTGGGCCACGCCCGGCTACCTGCCCGGCGAGCTCGAAGCGGGCCAGTGGCAGGTGTGGCTGCGGCTGCACCGCGTCCCGCCGCAGGGCCTCGACTACACGCTGGAGATCGACACCGCGCCCGTGCCCGAGCCGGAGAGCGCCGAGCCGCCGCACGGGGAGCGCCCGCCGCGCCGCGACATCCCGGACGTCGGCGGGCTGCGCTGGTTCGCCGGCGACTTCCACGCCCACACGCTGCACAGCGACGGGGCGCTCACCGTCGCCGAGCTGGCGGAGCTGGCGCTGGGGCGCGGCCTGGACTTCCTCGCCGTCACCGACCACAACACCGTCAGCCACCACCCCGAGCTGGCCAAGGCCGGCCGGGCCATCACGCTGCTGCCCGGCCAGGAGGTCACCACCGACCGGGGGCACGCCAACGTGTTCGGCGACGTCGGCTGGGTCGACTTCCGGCAGCCCGCCGACTCCTGGGTCGAGCACGCCGATCGGGCGGGCGGGCTGATCTCCATCAACCACCCGCTCGGCGGCGACTGCGCCTGGCTGCAGCCGCTCACCGAACGGCCCAGGATCGCCGAGGTCTGGCACTCCGGCTGGTGGGACCGCCGCTGGGGCGCGCCCCTGGCCTGGGCCGACGCCTGGCACCCCGACCTGGTGGCGATCGGCGCCAGCGACTTCCACCGGCCCGGCTCCGACGGGCTGCCCGGCTCGCCCACCACGTGGGTGCTGGCCGAGGACCCCGGCGCGGCGTTCGACGCCGTAGCGGCGGGCCGCACGGCGATCTCCGCCGGGCCCGGCGCGCCGCTGCTCCTGCGGCTGGGCGACGAACTGCTCGCCCTGGACGCCGACGGGCTCATCCTGGTCCGCCCCGGCGGCGCCCGCCAGGTGATCCGCGGCGACCGCGTGCTGCTGCCCGCCGCCGAAGGGCGGCACCGACTCGAAACCTACGAGAACGAGGTGATGGCTCTATGCGCCTGATCAGTGTCGCCAACGCCCCGGTGAGCTTCGGCGTGTTCGAGCTGAGCGACGCCCCGCCGCCGCTGACCGCCGCCGAGATGGTCGGCGCGATCGCCGGCGCCGGCTACGCGGGCATCGACCTCGGCCCCATCGGCTACCTCGGCACCAAGGACGACCTGGCCGAGCGGCTGGGCGGGCTGCTGCTCGCGGGCGGCTGGGCCGACCTGCGCTACAGCGACGCCGAGGCGTTCAAGCAGGGGCTGGCCGCGCTCGACGCGACGCTCGACGTGTTCGACGCCGCCCCGGCCGCGCCCGCGCACCTGGCGCCCCGGCCCACGCTCGGCTGCTCCGGCTCGCCCGCGCGCTTCGCCCGCCCCGGCGGGAACGCGCCCGGGCTGGCGGCGTCCGAGTGGGCCGGTTACGCCTCCCGCGTCCAGGAGGCGGCCCAGCGCTGCCGCGACCGCGGCTACGAGCCCGCCTTCCACCACCACCTCGGCACGTACGTCGAGACGCCCGAGGACGTCGAGCGGCTGCTGGAGCTGACCGACGTGCAGCTCTGCCTCGACACGGGCCACCTGCTGCTGGCCGGCGGCGACCCGGTGACCGCGCTGCGCGACTGGTCGGGCCGCGTCGGCCACGTCCACGTCAAGGACGGCGACCGCGCGATCCTCGCCCAGGCCCTGGCCGACGGCGTGGACCTGCGCGAGCTGATGGGCCGCGGCGGCTTCGCGCCGCTCGGCGAGGGCGAGCTCGACCTGCCCGGAGTGATCAGCACGCTCGGCGAGATCGGCTACCAGGGCTGGGTCATCATCGAGCAGGACACGCTGCCCGGACGCCGGTCAGTTGAGCGGAACATCGCCGATCAAGCTGCCAATCGCGAGAAGCTACGGGAACTCGGACTTTGAGGCCACGCCGGAGGGGCTGGCTGGTTGAGACCATGCTGGAGGAGCGGGTTTGAAGATCGCGCTTGTCGGATGCGGAGCCGTCACGCAAGCGGTGTACGTGCCGTTGCTGTCGCGCCGCCGAGATCTGTTCGAGGTGACGGCCGTCTGCGACCTGTCGCGGACGCTCGCCGACGCCGTGGGTGACCGGCTCGGCGCCCCCGGCCGCCACACCGAGCTCGCCCGGATGCTGGAGGCCGGCGGCTTCGACGCCGTGCTCGTGCTCGCCTCCGGCTCCCACGGCGAGACCGTGCGGCAGGCGCTCGCGGCCGGCTACGCCGTGCTGTGCGAGAAGCCGCTGGCGCTGACTCGCGCCGAGGTGGACGCGCTGCCCGAGGGGCGGCTCATGGTCGGCTACATGAAGCAGTACGACCCGGCCGTGCGCCGGGCCGAGGAGTTGCTGGCCGAGCTCGGCGGCCCGGGGCGGATCCGGTCGGTCGAGGTGACCGTGCTGCACCCGAGCGGGGAGTCGCAGCTCGCCTTCGCCAACCTGACCCAGGCCCGCGACGTGTCCCCGGAGCTGCTCGCCTCGCTGCGGGCGGCCGAGGACGGGCTGGTGTCGAAGGCGCTCGGCGAGTCCGCGCCCGCCGCCGTGCGCTCCCTGTACGGGGTGGCGCTCGGGTCGATCTGTCACGACCTGTCACTGCTGCGCCGCTTCACCGGCTCCCCCCACGAGATCGCGTACGTCGAGACCTGGGGGGAGGCGCCCGGGTCGATCGAGATCTCCGGGCCGCTGCCCGCCGCCGGCCGGTTCGCCATCCGCTGGCACTACCTGGAGGACTACCCGGCCTACCGTGAGAGCGTGGTCATCCACCACGACAGCGGCTCGCTGGAGCTGGTCTTCCCCTCGCCCTACCTGATGAACGCGCCCACCACGCTCACCGTCGTGTCCGGCGGCGAGAGCCGCACCGAGTGGCGTGACGTGACCGAGGCGTTCGAGGTGCAGCTGGCCGCCTTCCACGCGTTCGTCAACGACGGCAAGCCGCCGCTGACCGACGCCGCCGGAGCGCTGGAGGACATCGTCACCGCTCAGCGCATCGCCGCCCGCTACGCCGTCCAGCACGACCTGCCGATCGGAGGCGAAGCCGCATGACCGCGGAGATCGTCGTCGTCCCGCACACCCACTGGGACCGCGAGTGGTACGAGCCCTTCCAGCGTTTCCGGCTGCGGCTGGTGGCGCTGCTGGACGAGGTGCTCGACACGATGGAGAAGGACCCCGACTACCACTTCACGCTCGACGGGCAGCTCGCCTGCGTGGACGACTACCTGGAGGTGCGCCCGGAGAACCGCGACCGGATCGCCGCCCTGGTCGAGTCCGGGCGGCTGGCGGTGGGGCCGTGGCAGATCCTGCTCGACGAGTTCCTGTGCTCGGGCGAGAACATCGTGCGCAACCTGGAGCTCGGCATGGCCAGGGCGGACAAGCTCGGCGGCGCGATGGCCGTCGGCTACCTGCCGGACATGTTCGGGCACACCGCGCAGATGCCGCAGATCCTCAGGAGGGCCGGGCTGCTGCACGCCTGCGTCTACCGGGGCGTGCCCGCGTCCGTCACCACCGACGCCTTCGCCTGGGTCGCGCCCGACGGCACCGCCATCCGGGCCCAGTACCTGCCCGCCGGCGGCTACGGCAACGGCGCCCACCTGTTCGAGGACCCCGCCCAGCTCGGCGAGCGCGGCGCCGCGTTCGTCCGCACCATGCGCGGCTGGCACGGTCCCGACGGGCCGCTGCTGGCCATGTACGGCACCGACCACTCCGCCCCGGTGCGCGGCCTGCCCGACATGGTCAAGCAGCTCGGCGCCCGCATGGACACCCTGTCCGGCTACATCGAGGCGCACTCCGCCGACGTGACCGGGCTGCCCCGCGTCACCGGCGAGCTGCGCTCGCACGCCCGGGCCAACATCCTGCCGGGCGTGATCTCCGTACGCGCCCACGTCAAGCAGGCGATGAGCCGCGCCGAGCGGATGGTCGAGCGCTACGCCGAGCCGCTGGCCGCGCTCTGGGGCGGCGAGTGGCCCGGCCGCTTCCTCGACATGGCCTGGTGGCGGCTGGTCGACGCCAGCGGCCACGACTCGGTCACCGGCTGCGGCGTGGACGAGACCGCCCAGCAGGTGGCGGCCCGCATCGCCGAGGCCGAGCACCTGGGCCAGGCCGTGCGCGACATGGTGACCGCCCGGCTGGCCGGAACGGTGCCGTCCGGCGCCGTGCTCGTCGTCAACCCGACGCCCGCCCCGAGACGCGGCGTCGTGGCGATCAACGTGGCCGGCAGCGACCCGCTGCTCGACGCCGACGGGGTCAAGGTCCCGCTCCAGCCGCTGGAGTACGCCCCGACGCTGCTGCTCGACGAGGAGATGGACCCGGCCACCGCGCTGACCTTCATCCACGGCACCGAGCTGTACGGCCAGCACATCACCGGCTGGTCGGTCGAGGACGGCGTGCTGACCTTCACCGTCGCCCGCGAGTCGAGCGCGGCCTTCAACGTGGGCCAGGTGCGCGGCGCGCTGGAGGGCGTGACCCGCGTCCGCATCCTCGCCGAGGCCCGCCGCACGCTGGCCGCGTACGTGAGCACGCCGCCGCTCGGCCACGCCGCGGTGCGCACCGCCCCCTACTCGGAGGTGGCCGGGGCCCCGTCCGGCGACCCGTTCGTGCCGGTGCGCGCCGAGGAGCGGATGCTCGACAACGGGCTGCTCAACGTCGAGGTGGCGCGTGACGGCACGCTCACGCTGACCAGCGCCGACGGCGTCACGCTGACCGGGGCGGGGCGGATCGTCGACGGCGGCGACGTGGGCGACAGCTACAACTACGCGCCTCCGGCCCACGACCGCGTCGTGCAGGACCCGGAGTCGGTGCACGTGTCGAAGGTGTGCTCGGGGCCGCTGGTGGCGGCGTTCGACGTGTGGCGCACCTACCAGTGGCCGGCCGCCGGCGACGGGATCGACGGCACCCCGGAGATCCCGGCGCAGTCGCGTACCGAGGTCACCGAGGAGATCGCCGTCCGCACCCGGGTCGAGCTGCGCGCGGGCGAGCCGTTCGCGCGGCTGACCGTGGAGTTCGACAACCGGTGCGCCGACCACCGGGTGCGGCTGCACGTGCCGCTGCCCGAGCGGGCGACGCGGTCGCACGCCGAGGGGCAGTTCGCCGTCGTCACGCGCGGCCTGGACGCCGAGGGCGGCTGCGGCGAGGAGCCGCTGCCGACGTTCCCCGCCTCCTCGTGGGTGGCGGCCGGGGGAGTGGCGGCGCTGCTGGAGCACGTCACCGAGTACGAGCTGGTCGACGACGGGAAGGAGCTGGCGCTCACGCTGCTGCGCTCGATCGGCTTCCTGTCGCGCAACCGTCACGTGCTGCGCCCCGAGCCCGCCGGGCCGCAGCTGCCGACCCCGGCGGCGCAGTCGCGCGGGCTGCGCTCGGTGGAGCTGGCGCTGATGCCCTACAGCGGCACCTGGAAGGCGGTGCCCGAGGCGGCCGAGACGTTCCGGCACGACCTGCTGGCCGTGGCGGGCACCGGCGACCCGGCGCTGCCGCTGCCCGCGCCCGCCGCGGGGCTGTCGGTGGCCGGTGACGGCGTCGTCATGACGTCGCTGCGGGTCCGCGACGGGTGGCAGGAGCTGCGCGTGGTCGCGCTCACGGACGAGGCGACCGAGGCGGTCGTCGAGGGCGGGTTCACCCGGGCGCGCCTCGCCGACCTGCGCGGGCGCCCCGGCGCGGAGGTGCCGGTGACCGGCGGGGTGCTGCGGCTGCCCCTGTCGGCCTGGGAGATCGCGACGGTCCAGCTCTCCTAGTCGTGCAGGCCGAGCTGGCGGGCCGCCTGGAGGGCCAGCCAGACCTCGGCGAAGGCGGCGCTGGACGACAGGTCGCGGCCCGTCAGGGCGGCGAAGCGGCGCAGCCGGTAGGCGAGCGTGTTGGGGTGGATGTGCAGGGCGGCCGCCGCGTCCTCGGTGCGGCGGTCGCGTTCCATCCAGGTGCGCACCGAGGCGAGCAGCCGTGAGTCGTGCGCCTCGTCGTAGGCGAGCACCTCGCCCAGCACGTCGTCCACCAGCGCGGTGAGCGTGTCGGCGTCGTCGGGCAGCCACCGGCCGGTGGTGTCGTCGCCGTAGTGGACGAGCGGCCGGCCTGACGCGGCGGCCCGGTCGGCGGCCCAGACGGCCTCGCGCCGGGCCACCCGGGTGGACCCGCCCGCCGCGAACGGCCTGCTCACCCCGGTCCGCGCCCCGGCCGGCGCCGTGAGCGCGTCGCCCAGCCCGGGGGCGCCGAGCACGTAGTGGTCGCTGCCGCGCCGCAGCATCAGGTGCGGATGGTCGGCCAGCGCCCGGCGCAGCGCGTCGTCGGCCGCGCCCCGTACGACCATCAGGACCGTCTCCCCGTCGGCGGCCAGGCCGAGCCGGGCCAGGCGGCGGCGGGCCGTGGCCTGGTCGAGCACGTCCTGCAGCAGCTCGGCCAGCGTCTCGGCGCCCTCGCGGCGCAGCGTCTCGCGCTCGTGCCTGGCCATCGCCACCTGGAGGGCCGCGACCGTGGCGATGTGCTGCACCACGGCTAGCCCGGCGGGCCTGGCGCCCTCCCGCTCGAAGGCCACCAGGAACCCGGCCGGGCCGCCGGGTGCGGGCACCGGCAGCGCGAAGCCGCCCGGGATCGTGGGCGGCGCGTCGGGGGCCGACGGCAGCGCGTCGAGCGACGGCACGGGCACCCCGGGCAGCAGCGGGCGCCCCTGCGGCGTGCACAGGTAGACGTCGTAGCCCGACAGCCGCTCCAGCCGTTTGAACAGCGTGGCCGTGTCCAGGTCCTCGGCGGCCAGCCAGCGCAGCGCGCCGAACACCTGCAACTGCGCGCCCAGCCGGTGCCGGGCGTCCTCCTGCACGGCCGCGGCCACCTCCTGGGCGATCGCGATGAACGGCACCGCCAGCGGCACCTCCAGCACCGGCATCCCGCGCGCCTCGGCCGCCTCGAAGAACGCCTCGTGCAGCGGCGGCACGTGGAGCTGCGCCGACAGCGCCAGCGCCGAGACGCCCGCGTCGTCCAGCCGCTCCAGGTAGGCGCGCTGCCGGGCCGCCGCGCGTGGCACGCCGATGCCCGTCGTCATGATCACCTCGGCGCCGAGCAGCCACGGCGTCGGGTCGTCCAGCTCGCTCACGTGCGCCCACGACACCGACCGCCCCACCCCGGCCTCGCCGGCGAGCAGGCGGAGCTGGAGCGCGGGCGAGCGCAGCAAATCCTCGACCGTCACCTTGTGCTCAGCCACAACCCCCACCGTAGTACTTCGTGAATCGCCCAATTGCCGCAGGTCAGAGAGGTGACGTTGACTGCGTGCATGCACACAGGCCCCGTCGACTCCGCCCGGGTCCCGCGTTTCGCCGGACCCGCCACCTTCGCCCGTCTGCCCCGCCTCGACGAGGTGGGCCGCGCCGACGTGGCCGTGGTCGGAGTGCCGTTCGACAGCGGCGTCTCCTACCGGCCCGGCGCCCGGTTCGGCCCGTCGGCCGTGCGCGAGGCGTCGCGGCTGCTGCGGCCCTACCACCCCGGCCTGGACGTCTCCCCGTTCGAGCGGGTCCAGGTGGCCGACGCCGGTGACATCGCGGCCAACCCGTTCCACATCGGCGAGGCCATCGAGAGCATCGAGGCCGCCGCCGACGCGCTGGACGCCCGCCTGGTGACGATCGGCGGCGACCACACGATCGCGCTGCCGCTGCTGCGCTCGGCCGCCAGGAAGCACGGGCCGGTGGCGCTGCTGCACTTCGACGCCCACCTCGACACGTGGGACACCTACTTCGGCGCCGAGTACACGCACGGCACCCCGTTCCGGCGGGCCGTCGAGGAGGGCATCGTCGACACCGAGGCGCTCAGCCACGTCGGCATCCGCGGCCCCCTCTACGGCAAGAAGGACCTGGAGGAGGACCGGCGGCTCGGCTTCGGCATCCTCACCGCCGCCGACGTGCTGCGGCGCGGCCTCGACGAGGTGATCGACGCGCTGCGGCAGCGGATCGGCGACCGGCCGCTGTACGTGTCCGTCGACATCGACGTGCTCGACCCGGCGCACGCCCCCGGCACCGGCACCCCGGAGGCGGGCGGCCTGACCAGCCGCGAGCTGCTGGAGATCCTGCGCGGCCTGGCCGGGACGAACCTCGTCGGCGCGGACGTGGTCGAGGTGGCCCCCGCCTACGACCACGCCGAGATCACCTCCGTCGCCGCCTCCCACGTCGCCTACGACCTGGTCAGCCTGCTCGCCCTGCGGGAGAAGCCATGAGCACGAGCATCACCGAGATCGAGACGTATGGCGTCGAGCGCATCCCCGACGCCGAGCGCACCGCCCGGCCGGTCGACCTGTTCCGGGTCGCGTTCGGCGGCGCGAACACCTTCGCCACCTGTGTGCTGGGCGCCTTCCCGATCCTGTTCGGGCTGTCGTTCTGGCAGGGGCTGGCCGCGACCGTGCTCGGGCTGGCCGTCGGGGCGCTCATCCTGGCGCCGCTGTCGCTGTTCGGGCCGCTGAACGGGACCAACAACGCGGTGTCGTCCTCGGCGCACCTGGGCGTGCACGGCCGGATCGTCGGCTCGTTCCTGTCGCTGCTGACGGCGATCGCGTTCTTCTCCATCTCCGTGTGGTCCTCCGGCGACGCGCTCGTCGGCGGCGCGCACCGGCTGGTGGGGCTGCCCGACACCGACGTCACCTACGGCGTCGCGTACGCGCTGTTCGCCGGGCTCGTGCTGGTGGTGTGCGTGTACGGGTTCCGCTTCATGCTGTTCGTCAACAAGATCGCGGTGGCGGCGGCGTCGCTGCTGTTCGTGCTGGGCGCGGTCGCGTTCGCCGGCGACTTCGACCCGTCCTACCCGGGGACGCTGGCCGCCGGTGACCCATTGTTCTGGCCGTCGTTCATCGGGGCGGCGCTCATCGTGCTGTCGAACCCCGTGTCGTTCGGCGCGTTCCTGGGCGACTGGTCCCGCTACATCCCGGCCTCGACGCCGCGCTCGAAGGTGATGGCCGCCGCGTTCCTGTCGCAGATCGCCACCATCCTGCCGTTCTTCTTCGGCCTGGCCACCGCGTCGATCATCGCCGCCAAGGCCGCCGAGTACATGGACCCGGCCGCGCCCAACTACGTCGGCGGGCTGCTGGCCATCGCGCCCGCCTGGTACTTCGTGCCCGTCTGCCTCATCGCGCTGATCGGCGGCATGTCCACCGGCACCACGTCCCTCTACGGCACGGGGCTGGACTTCTCCAGCGTCTTCCCGCGCTTCTCGCGGGTGCGGGCGACGGTGTTCATCGGGACGCTGTCGATCGTGTTCATCTTCGTCGGCCGCTTCGCGGCCAACCTCACGCAGAGCATCTCCACGTTCGCCACCCTCATCATCACCTGCACCGCGCCGTGGATGGTGATCATGATGCTGGGGTACGTGACCCGCCGGGGCTGGTACGACCCGGAGGCGTTGCAGGTGTTCAACCGGAGGCAGACAGGCGGCCGCTACTGGTTCGCCCACGGCTGGAACGCGCGGGGGCTGGCCGCCTGGCTCGTCTCGGCGGCGCTGGCGCTGGCGTTCGTCAACCTGCCCGGCCAGTTCGTCGGGCCGCTCGGCGGGCTGGCGGGCGGGATCGACATCTCGTTGCCGGTCGGCCTGGGCACGGCGGCGGTGCTCTACCTGGCGCTGCTGGCCGTCTTCCCCGAGCCGCGCGAGGTCTACGGCCCCGACGGGCCGCGCCTGGTGCGCTCGGCCGACACCCCGGTGCCGCCGATCGCCGGGGCCGAGGCGGCGGCGTGAGCGGGGAGCTCGTCGACCTGTCGGTGCCGCTGACCACCGGGATGCCGGTCTACCCGGGCGACCCCGAGGTGAGCGTCGAGCCCGCGCTGACCACCGGCCGCGACGGCGTCAACGTGCTGCGGCTGCACCTGGGCTCGCAGTCGGGTACGCACGTCGACGCGCCCTACCACGTCGACGACACGCTGCCCCGGCTCGACGCCCTGCCGCTGGACCGCTTCGCCGGGCCCGCCGTGGTGGTGGACGCGCGCGGGCTGGGACCGCGGGCGGCCATCACGCCGGAGCGTCTGGGGGCCGTGCCTGCCGGGGCGCCGATCGTGCTCGTGGCGACCGGCTGGTCGGCCCACTGGGGGAGCGAGGCGTACCAGGCGCATCCGTACCTGACCGAGGAGGCGGCGGAGCTGCTGGTCGCGGCGGGGACGCGGACGGTGGGGATCGACGCGCTGAGCGTCGACCCGACGCCGGCGGCGGACTTCCCCGCCCACCGGGTGCTGTGCGGCGCCCACGCGGTGATCGCCGAGAACCTCACCGGGCTCGACCGGCTGCTGGAGGCGCAGGCGGCGGGCCTGGCGGTCGAGGTGTGGCTGATGCCGATCCGGCTCGGCGGCGCCGACGGGGCGCCGGTGCGGGCGGTGGCCCGCGTGGGTCAGCGCGTGCCCCAGGAGTAGGTCTGCTTGCGCAGCTTCAGGTAGACGAACGACTCGGTGGCGCGCACCGCCGGGATGGCGCGGATCTTGCTCAGGATCTCCAGCAGGTGGCTGTCGCCCTCGCACACCACTTCCACGATGACGTCGAAGGAGCCCGCCGTGAGCACCACGTAGTCGATCTCCGCGATCGCCGAGAGCTCGTCGGCCACGGCCTCCAGGTCGCCCTCGCAGGTGACGCCGATCATGGCCTGGCGGGGGAAGCCGAGCGTCAGCGGGTCGGTCACCGCGACGATCTGCATGACCCCGGCGTCCTGGAGGCGCTGGACCCGCTGCCGCACGGCTGCCTCGGACAGGCCGACCGCCTTGCCGATCGCGGCGTAGGGTTTGCGGCCGTCCGCCTGGAGCTGCTCGATGATCTGCTTGGCCAGGTCGTCGAGAACGACCGGACCCGGCGAGGCGCCGGAGCCGCGGCGCACCCGAGGCGGCGTCGTCATGGCGAGGAATCCTCCTAGCGGTCCGGCGTTACGGGGGCGTTCCCGCCGGGTTGCCGTCCTGGTGCGACATGTTGTCAGTTCTCGGCGCTCTGTCAAGCGAATTCGTAGCAATTTGATATCTTCACCACGAAATCCCTTGTCCTGATGCAAGTGCTCTGTAAGAGTCGCGGCATCTCAGCCACCCCACCAGGAGGTCATCACCTTGACCACCCGTCTGCAGAACTACGTCAACGGTGAGTTCGTGGACGCCAAGAGCGGCCGTTTCTCCGACGTCGTCGACCCGTGCACCGGGGAGGCCTACCTCCAGGCCCCGATCTCCGGCGCCGAGGACGTCGACGCGGCGTACGCCGCCGCGGCAGCCGCGTTCGAGTCGTGGGGGCGGACGACCCCGGGGGAGCGGGCGAACCTGCTGCTCAAGGTCGCTGACGCGATCGAGGCGCGGGCCGACGAGATCAACGAGGCCGAGTGCCTCAACACCGGCAAGCCGCGCGCCCGCATGGCCGAGGACGAGACCCCGGTCGCCGCCGACCACTTCCGCTTCTTCGCCGGCGCCGCCCGCACCCTGGAGGGCCCGACGGCCGGGGAGTTCCTGGCCGAGCACACCAGCGTCATCAGGCACGAGCCGATCGGCGTCATCGGCCAGGTCACGCCGTGGAACTACCCGATGATGATGGCGGTCTGGAAGATCGCCCCCGCGCTGGCGGCCGGCAACACGATCGTGCTCAAGCCGTCCGACACCACCCCGGCCTCCACGCTGAAGCTGGCCGAGATCCTGGGCAGCGTGCTGCCCGCGGGCGTGTTCAACGTCGTCACCGGTGACCGCGAGACCGGCGCCCTGGTCGTCGGCCACCCGACCGCCGCCATGGTCGCCATCACCGGCTCCGTCGGCGCCGGCATGTCGGTGGCCAGGAGCGCCGCCGACGACCTCAAGCGCGTCCATCTGGAGCTCGGCGGCAAGGCGCCCGTCGTGGTCTTCGACGACGTCAAGGACCTGCGCAAGGCCGCCGCCGACATCGCCGTCGCCGGCCTCTACAACGCAGGCCAGGACTGCACCGCCGCCTGCCGCGTGCTCGTGCAGGAGAGCGTCCACGACGAGTTCGTCGCCGCGCTCGCCGAGGCCGCCGCCGCGACCGTGACCGGCGACCTGTCGAACGAGGACGCGCTGTACGGCCCGCTCAACAACGAGCAGCAGCTCGCCCGCGTGCAGGGCTTCGTCGAGCGCGCCCCCGCGCACGCCAAGGTGCTCACCGGCGGTCACCGCGTGGGGGAGAAGGGCTACTTCTTCGCCCCGACCGTCATCGACGGCCTCAAGCAGGACGACGAGATGGTGCAGAACGAGGTCTTCGGCCCCGTCATCACCGTCCAGACGTTCACCGACGAGGCCGACGCCCTGGCCAAGGCCAACGACGTCCGCTACGGGCTGAGCAGCTCGGTGTGGACCTCCGACCACGGCCGGGCGATGCGGATGTCGAACCGGCTCGACTTCGGCGTCGTGTGGGTCAACACGCACATCCCGTTCGTCTCGGAGATGCCGCACGGCGGCTTCAAGCACTCCGGCTACGGCAAGGACCTCTCGGTGTTCGGCCTGCACGACTACACGAGGGTCAAGCACGTCATGCACTACATCGGCGAATAACGCACAAGGGACGAAACCTGGATATGGCCGAGCAAGGTTTGATCGAGCGGAGTGCGATCGAGCTTGAGGGGGTTGTCAAGGAATACCTCTCACATGGCGAGGTCGTCCAGGCGGTCAAGGGCGTGACGCTGGACATCGCCGAGGGGGAGTTCTTCTCCCTCCTCGGCCCGTCCGGGTGCGGCAAGACCACGACGATGCGCATGATCGCGGGCTTCGAGGAGCCCTCCAAGGGCGTGGTCCGGCTGCACGGCCAGGACGTCACGAACGTCCCGCCGAACCGGCGTGACGTGAACATGGTCTTCCAGTCCTACGCGCTGTTCCCGCACATGAGCGTGTGGGACAACGTGGCCTTCGGGCTGAAGCAGAAGAAGACGCCGCAGGAGGAGATCCGGCGGCGGGTCGGCGAGATGCTGGAGATCGTCGACCTCGGCGGCCGGGAGAAGCGCCGCCCGCGCGAGCTGTCCGGCGGGCAGCAGCAGCGGGTCGCGCTGGCCCGGGCACTGGTCAACCGGCCACGCGCGCTGCTGCTCGACGAGCCGCTCGGCGCGCTCGACCTCAAGCTCCGCCAGGCGATGCAACTGGAGCTCAAGCGCATCCAGCGCGAGGTCGGCATCACGTTCGTGTACGTGACGCACGACCAGAGCGAGGCGCTGACCATGAGCGACCGCATCGCGGTCATGAACGACGGCCTCGTCGAGCAGCTCGCCGGGCCGCGCGAGATCTACGAGCGGCCCGCCAGCACCTTCGTGGCGGGCTTCATCGGCACCTCCAACCTGCTGTCCGGCACCGCGGCCGGCGGCGTGCTGGAGACCGGCGGCGGCCGGGTGCTGGTGCCCGGCCACGACGGCGAGGTGTCGGTGACGATCCGGCCCGAGAAGATCCGCATCTCCGCGGACAAGCCCGACGGCGAGCTGAGCGCGCTGCCGGGCATCGTGGCGGAGGTCGTCTACCTGGGCACCTACACCAGCTATGCCGTGACCCTCGCCGACGGGGCCGAGATCACGGTGTTCCAGCAGAACGCGCAGGACGCGACCACCACCGCGGAGCGGGGCGACTCCGTGTGGCTGTCGTGGCAGGCGCGCCACTCCTATGTGATGGAGAGTCGATAGCACATCATGGACCGCCTGCACACCCCCGCCCTCGTCAGAGGGATGACCCAGCCCCGCACCCGCCGCGACGCGTTCAGGCTGGCCGGCCTGTCCGCCGCCGGGCTCGCGCTGGCCGCCTGCGGCGTTCAGGGCCAGAAGGCCGCGCCCCCCAAGCCCGACGCCGTCAAGGACTTCTGGGCCAAGCAGAAGAAGAACGGCAAGGTCGTCTTCGCCAACTGGCCCGAGTACATGCCCGAGGACCACGGGCCGCTGAAGAAGTTCCAGCAGGAGACCGGGATCTCCTACGAGTACAAAGAGGACATCAACGAGAACGCGGAGTTCTTCGGCAAGGCGGACCCGGTGCTGCGGGCGGGCCAGTCGCTGGGCTACGACATCGTCGTGATGACCAACGGCATCCAGCTCCAGCACATGATCGAGCTCGGCTACGCGGTGGCGCTCGACCAGAGCAGGATGCCGAACTTCCAGGCCAACGCGGGCGCCAAGTACAAGGAGCGCTCCTACGACCCCGGCAACGTCTACACGATGCCCTACGCCTCCGGCGTGACCGGGATCGCGTACAACACCAAGTACGTCAAGGACGAGCTGACCAGCATCGAGGCGCTGTTCGACGCCAAGTACGAGGGCCGGGTCGGCATGATGGCCGACGCCCAGGAGATCGGCAACTTCGGCATGATCGCCCTCGGCGTCGACCCGGAGAAGTCCACCGAGGACGACTGGAAGCGGGCCGGCGAGAAGCTCAAGGCGCAGCGCGAGGCCGGGATCGTGCGCAAGTACTACGACCAGAACTACATCGACGCCGTCTCCAGGGGCGACGTGTGGCTGACCATGGCCTGGTCGGGCGACGTGTTCCAGCGGCAGCTCGCGGGTGAGCCGGTCAAGTTCTACGTGCCCGAGGAGGGCGGCACGATCTGGACCGACAACATGCTCATCCCCAAGAACGCCGCCAACCCGGTCGACGCCATGACGCTGATGGACTACTTCTACAAGCCGGAGATCGCCGCCGAGCTGGATGAGTTCATCCAGTTCGTCACGCCGGTGCCCGCCGTGCAGGACCTGCTGCGCAAGAAGGCTGAGACCGCCTCGGGCGAGGACAAGCAGGCGCTGCTCGACATGGCCGACAGCCCGCTGATGTTCCCCACCGAGGCTGACTACGCCAAGCTGCGCAACTACACCAAGCTGACCACGGCGCAGGAGCAGGTGTTCAACCCGATCTTCCAGTCGATCACCCAGGCCTAGGCCGATGCGACGTCTCACCCCCTACCTGCTCGCGCTGCCGGGCTGGATGTGGCTGGCGATCTTCCTGGTGGTGCCGCTGGCCGCGATGGCGTCGGTGTCGCTGCAGACCGGCAACGTGATCGACGGCTTCGTCATGACGTTCAGCGTCTCCAACTACGGCGACGCCATCGGCGGCTACAGCACCCAGCTCGTCCGCTCCCTCGTGTACGGGGCGTGCGCCACGGTGGCGATGCTGGTCATCGGCTATCCGGTGGCGTACTGGATCGCGTTCAAGGGTGGCAGCCGCAAGTCGGTCTACCTGTTCCTGCTGCTGCTGCCGTTCTTCGTGTCGTTCGTGCTGCGCACGATCTCGTGGGGCTTCCTGCTGGCCGACGACGGCGTCCTGCTCGGCACGCTGAAGTCGTGGGGGCTGCTGCCGGCCGGCTTCCACGTGCTCGCCACGGCGTTCGCGGTGGTGGCGGGGCTGACGTACAACTGGCTGCCGTTCATGATCCTGCCGATCTACGTGGCGCTGGAGCGGGTCGACCCGCGCGTGGTGGAGGCGGCCCAGGACCTGTACGCGACGCGCGGGGCGGCCTTCCGCAAGGTGGTGCTGCCGCTGTCGCTGCCGGGCGTGTTCGCCGGGGTGCTGATGACGTTCGTGCCGGCGACGGCCGACCCGGTCAACGCGCAGGTGCTCGGCGGCACCGGCAACACCATGATCGGCAACATCATCCAGACCGAGTATCTGGTCAACAACGACTACCCGACGGCCTCGGCGCTGTCGTTCACGCTGATGGCGGTGCTGCTGGTGGGCATCTTCGCGTACGCCAGGGTGCTGGGCACCGAGAACGTCCTCGAGGCGGCGGCCCGATGAGGGGCGGCAGGCTGGGCGACCGGCTGCTGCACGCCTACACCTGGCTCATCATCGCCTGGCTGTCGGCGCCGATCGCGGTCATGGTGCTGTTCGGCTTCAACGACAAGCAGAGCAAGTCCAACGCGAGCTGGCAGGGCTTCACGCTGCGCTGGTACGAGGAGCTGTTCGCGATCGAGGGCCTGACCGAGGCGCTCGCGAACTCGCTGAAGATCGCGCTGGCCAGCACCGTCATCACCGTGGTGCTCGGCACGACGCTGGGGCTGGCGCTCGGCAGGCACCGCTTCCGCGGCCGGGGCGCGACGAACTTCCTGGTGTTCGCCGCGATCTCCACGCCCGAGCTGGTCATGGGCGCGTCGCTGCTGTCGCTGTTCGTCTCGGCCGGCGTCTGGCGTGACGCGATGACGATCACGATCGCGCACGTGCTGTTCTCGCTGTCGTTCGTGACCGTGACGGTCCGGGCCAGGGTCGTCACGCTGGACCCGGCGCTGGAGGAGGCGGCCAAGGACCTCGGCGCGTCCGCGTGGGGCACGTTCCGGCAGGTCACGCTGCCGTCGATCATGCCCGGCGTGCTGGCCGGGGCGATGCTGGCGTTCGCGCTGTCCATCGACGACTATGTCGTCACGAGCTTCGTCAACGGCTCCACCCCGACGTTCCCGCTGTGGATCATCGGGTCGGTGAAGACGGGCATTCCCCCGCAGGTGAACGTGATGGGTACGCTGATCTTCGGCATCGGCGTGCTGATCGCGATCGTCAACGCGGTCGCCGCCCGCCGCCGGATGTGACACGTACTTCTCGGCCACGAGCAGTTTCCGACCCAGAACAGGGAGGCGAGATCGGATTCCGGCGGGGGGAACCCGCGCGTGATCACCAATTTGGTCCCGCAATTTCACAAAATAAGACACCGTAAGGGAAGTGGGATTTGTGGATCCGCTGAAGGCGCTGGCTGACGCGGAGCGCAAGCCGTACTGGCTGGACAGCCCGGCCAGACCCGAGCCGCGACCGCGGCTCGACAGCAACACCACCGCCGACCTCGTCGTCGTCGGCGGAGGCTTCTCGGGGCTGTGGACGGCCCTGATGGCCAAGGAACGCGACCCCGGCCAGGACGTCGTCCTGCTGGAGGGCCGCCGCATCGGCTGGGCGGCATCCGGCCGCAACGGCGGGTTCTGCATGGCGACCCTCACCCACGGCCTGTCCAACGGGCTGGAGCGCTGGCCGGACGAGATCGACCGGCTGGAGCGCATGGGCGCCGACAACCTCGACGAGATCGAGCGGACGCTGGAGCGCTACGGCGTCGACTGCTCCTTCGAACGCACCGGAGAGCTCAACGTCGCCACCGAGCCGTGGCAGCTCGACGCTCTCCAGGAGAACCTCGACGTCATCGACCGGCTCGGCCTCGACTACGTGCCCCTCGACCAGGACCAGGTCCGGGCCGAGGTCAACTCGCCCACCTACCTGGGCGGGCTGTGGGAGCGCAGCGGCTGCGCCATGCTCGACCCGGCCCGGCTCGCCTGGGGACTGCGCGACGCGTGCGTGCGCCTCGGCGTGCGGGTGTACGAGCGCAGCCCGGTCCGCTCGATGCACGACGACGGCGACACGATCGAGCTGCGCACCCCCCGGGGCGCCGTGTCCGGCCGCCGGGTGGCGCTCGGCACCGGCGTCTTCCCGCCGCTGCTGCGCCGGCTCAAGCACTTCGTGGTGCCGGTGTACGACTACGCGCTGATGACCGAGCCGCTCAGCGACGCCCAGCTCGCCGAGATCGGCTGGCGCAACCGGCAGGGCGTCGGCGACTCGGCCAACCAGTTCCACTACTACCGGCTGACCGACGACAACCGCATCCTGTGGGGCGGCTACGACGCCGTCTACTACAACGGCGGCCAGGTCAAGGCCGAGTACGACCAGCGCGACGAGACGTTCGTCAAGCTCGCCGGGCACTTCTACACCACGTTCCCGCAGCTCGACGAGGTGCGCTTCACCCACCGGTGGGGCGGCGTGATCGACACGTGCAGCCGGTTCAGCGCCTTCTACGGGCAGGCGCACGGCGGCAGGCTCGCCTACGCCACCGGCTACACCGGCATGGGCGTCGGCGCCACCCGCTTCGGCGCCAACGTCATGCTCGACCTGCTCTCCGGCGAGCGGACCGAGCGGACCGAGCTGCGCATGGTCAAGGAGAAGCCCGTCCCGTTCCCGCCCGAGCCGGTGCGGTCGGGGGTGATCCAGTTCACCCGCTGGTCCATCGCCCAGGCCGACCAGCACCAGGGCAGGCGCAACCTGTGGCTGCGCGCCCTGGACCGGATGGGGCTCGGCTTCGACTCCTGATCGCGACGCCCGCGGCTCCGCGCCGCGGGCGTTCCGCGTCACACTGGGAGCATGAGAGTCGAGTTCGCCGTCGACGGCGTCGTGCTGGCGGGAGACCTGCGGGTGCCCGGCGGGCCGGGGCCGCACCCCGCCCTCGTGTTCACCGGTCCCTTCACGGGCGTGCGTGACCAGGTCACCGGGCTCTACGCCGAGCGCCTGACCGCCGAGGGCTTCGTCACGCTCGCCTTCGACCACCGCAACTGGGGCGAGTCGGGCGGCGAGCCGCGCTGCCACGAGGACCCCCAGGGCAAGCTGCACGACCTGCGCGCGGCGGTGTCGTTCCTGCGCGCCCGGCCCGAGGTCGACGCCGGCCGGATCGGGGCCGTGGGCATCTGCCTGGGCGGCGGCTACGCGCTCAAGTTCGCCGCCTTCGACCCCCGCGTCAAGGCGTTCGCGGGCATCGCCGGGGCCTACAACAACCCGTACGCGATGCGGTCGGGCATGGACTACGCGGCGGTGCTGGCCTCGTTCGCCGAGGTGCTGGAGCGCCAGGACCAGGGCGGGCCGGTCGCCTACCTGCCCGCGGTGGCCGAGGAGGGCGAGGCCGCCATGCCCGGCGACGAGCCGTACGCCTACTACGGGACCGACCGCTCAGCGTCCCCCCACTGGGACAACCGGGTCACCCGGGCGAGCGTCCGCGAGCTGGTCACGATGGACAACATGATGGGCGCCGACTTCCTGTCGCCCCGCCCGGCGCTGATCGTGCACAGCGTCGTGGACCGGTTCTGCTCGCCGGAGGGCGCCGAGGAGGCGTACAAGCGGCTCGACGAGCCCAAGCGGCTCGTCTGGATCGACGCCAAGCAGCACGTCGACCTCTACGACCGCGAGCCGTACGTGACGCAGGCCGTCGAGGCGACGGCCGGGTTCCTGCGCGAGCACCTCTAGGGTTGGCGCGCGCGGCGGCTGGGCAGGAGATCGGCTGACCCCCGGTGAGATCACGGGGGGTAGGGCGTGCGTGCGCGATCATGGGCCGCGGTGGCGGTTCTGCTGCTGGTGACGGGGTGCGAGAGCGAGGCCGCGGCGCCCGTGCGGGGCTCGGCGGGCGTGGCGGCGCGGCTGCCCGCCGCGGCGGCCCGGTGCGTGCTGACGCTGCCCGACGCGAAGGCGGGCCGGACGGCCAAGGCCAGGCTGACACGCCAGGTGGCCCGCTACCTCGACCGCAGGCCGGGGCGTGTCGCCTACAGCGCGCTCGACCTGGTCTCCGGCGTGACGATCGGCCACCGCGCGCACGAACGCGGCATGATCACCGCCAGCGGGTCCAAGGTCGACATCCTCATGGCCCTGCTGGCCCGCCGGAAGCAGCCGCTGCGCGGCAGCGAGCGCGACCTGGCCGCGCGCATGATCAGGGAGAGCGACAACCAGGCCGCCGACACGCTGTGGTGGCGGGCCGGCGGCGGCCCCGGGCTGGCCGCCTTCTACCGCAAGCTCGGCCTGCGCGAGACGACGCCCGGAGCGGGCCGCTACTGGGGCGGCACCACCACCACGCCCGCCGACCGCGTCAAGCTGCTCAAACTGCTCGCCGAAGGCGGCAGGGGACTGCGGGCCGCCGACCGGGAGCACGTGCTCGGGCTGATGGGCCGCGTCCACCGCGACCAGGACTGGGGCGTCAGCGCCGCCGCCAGGCCCGGCGACCGGGTGGCGCTCAAGAACGGCTGGACGCCCCGGCCGTTCGTGCACAACACCTGGGCCGTCACCAGCTACGGCCGCGTCACCGGGCCGGGGCGCGACCTGCTGCTGTCGGTGCAGACCGACCACCAGCCCGGCGAGAGCCACGGCATCGCCACCATCGAGGGCCTGGCCAAGCTCGTCGGCGACCGCCTGGACGCCCTCGCGCCCAGCAGGACCCGGGCCTGCGAGGCCGGGCCGACCGCGTAGGATGACTCCGTCGCGTCTCGCACGCGCCTGATAGACCGCTCGGCGGCCGGCCCTCCTGCCGGTATCACCCCGGTCGAAGCCCACCAGACGGTGCGCTCCTCCGGGACGGCTCCGTCTTGACCTGGACGGAGACCCCCCTTGAAGAGTTACCTCCCGGTGCTGGCCACGCCCGGCGCCTGGCGCTTCCTGCTGCCCGCGCTCGTGGCCCGGCTGCCGTTCGCGATGACCCAGCTCGGCGTCCTGCTGCTGGTGGAATGGTCCACCGGCGCCTACGGGCCGGCGGGCGTCGCCGCCGCGGCGGCGGCCGTGTCCCAGGCCCTCGCCGGGCCCCGCTTCGGCCGGCTCGCCGACCGCCACGGCCAGGCCAGGGTCCTCGTCCCGCAGGTCGGCGCGCACGCGCTGGCCCTCGGCGGGCTGGTGGCGCTGGCCGCCGCCCACGCCGCCGTGCCGCTGCTGGTCGCCGCCGCCGCGCTCACCGGCGCGAGCGCGCCCCAGGTGGGCGCGATGGTCAGGGCCCGATGGGCGCACCGGCTCAGCGGCCCGGCGCTCAACACCGCCTTCGCCGTCGAGTCCGTCACCGACGAGCTCACCTTCACCCTCGCCCCGGTCGTCCTCGTCGCCCTGTCGACGTCGTACTCGCCGGTGGTGGCGCTGCTGGTGGCGCTCGTCCTCGTCGTCACCGGCACGCTCACGTTCGCCGCCGTGCGCACCGCCGCCCCGCCGGGCTCGGCCCGCTCGGCGGCCTCGCCCGGCCCCGAGCGGGCGGTCGGGGTGCTGCGCCTGCGCGGCGTGGCGCTGCTGGCGACCGCCTTCCTCGCGATGGGGTCGGTGTTCGGCAGCCTCCAGGTCGGCATCACCTCGCTTACCGAGGCTCTGGGCACCGCCGCCTCCGCCGGACCCGTCTACGGCGCGTTCTCCGGCGCGAGCCTGGCCGGCGGGCTGCTGTACGGGGCCGTGCGCTGGCACGTCCCCGCGACCGTCCGGCTCGGCTGCGGGCTCGTCCTGCTCGCCGCCGCGACCAGCGCCCTCGTCCTCGCCGGCTCCCTGCCCCTGCTGTACGGCGCGGCGGCGCTGGCCGGGCTGGTGATCGCGCCCGTCGTGATCACCGGCTACACCATCATCGACGGACTGGTGCCCGCCGCCGCCCGCACCGAGGCGTTCACCTGGCTCAACGGCGCCATCGGGCTGGGCATCGCCGTCGGCTCGTCGGCGGCCGGGCAGCTCGTGGACCGGTTCGGCCCGTCGCTCGCCTTCGTCGTGCCGCCGCTGATCACGGGCCTGGCGGCGGCCCTCGTCCTGGCCCGCCGCCGCGCCCTGCTGCCCCGCCCGGCCGTCACGAGTGAGCGCGTGCCAGCACTTCCTCGGGGATGACCTTCGGCACGCCGCGCAGCCCGACCAGCGCCAGCAGAGCCACCAGCGCCAGCATGCCGGCCGTGGCGAGCGAGGTGACGTGCACCGCCTCCACGAACGCCGTCCGCGCCGCCTGCACGAGCTGCCCGGCCTGCTCGGCGGGCAGCGTCTCGGCCAGCGCCATCGCCCCGGCGATCGACTCCCTGGCCGGCTCCTCCGGCACCCCGGCGGGCACCCGCACCCCGCTCGTGTACGTGCTGTTGAGCACGGTGCCGAGAATCGCGATGCCCAGCGCGCCGCCCAGCTCGAACGACGTCTCCGACACCGCCGCGGCCGCCCCCGCCCGCCGCGCCGGCGCCGTGGCCAGCACGTTGTCGTTGTTGACGGTGAACGCCAGGCCGATCCCCATGCCGCCCAGCATCATCACGGCGGCGATGGCCAGGTAGTTCACCTCCATGCCGAGCGTGCTGTAGTAGAGGAACGACAGCGCGTTCATCGCCAGCCCCAGCGCGACCACGCCGTTCCTGCCGATGACGCCGATGAGCTTGCCGGCCAGGATGCCGCCGATTGCGCCGCTCAGGCCGCCCGGCAGCCCCGCGAGCCCCGCCTGCAGCGGCGACCAGCCCAGCACGAGCTGGAAGTACCAGGCGAAGATCAGCGACATCGCCATCATCGTGAAGATGGCCAGCAGGTTCGTGCTGATGGACGCGGTGAACGCGCGCCTGCGGAAGAGCCGCACGTCGATCAGCGGCTCGGCCAGCCGCGTCTGCCGCCACACGAACACCACCAGGCAGAGCACGCCCAGCGCGGCGGCGACGAGCACGTCCGCGTCGGGACCCCGGTGCGCCACCTCCTTGACCGCGTAGATGACCGCCACGACCCCGGCGAACGAGAGCACCACGCTCGGCAGGTCGATCCGCCCGGCGTCCGGGTTGCGCGACTCCGGCAGCACCAGGAAGCCCCACACCAGCACCACGGCCATGATCGGCAGGTTGATCAGGAAGACCGAGCCCCACCAGAAGTGGTCGAGCAGCAGCCCGCCCACCACCGGCCCCACCGCGAACCCGGCGGCGCTCATGCCGCTCCAGATCCCGATGGCCGTGGTCCGCTCGGCGGCGTCGGTGAACACGTTGCGGATGATCGACAGCGTGGACGGCATGATCGTGGCCCCGGCCACGCCCAGCAGCGCCCTGGCCACGATCAGCAGTTCCGGGCTGGGCGCGTACGCGGTGACCGCCGAGGCCGCGCTGAACGCCACCGCCCCGATCAGCAGCAGCCGCTTGCGGCCGATCCGGTCACCGAGGTTGCCCATCGTGATGAGCAGGCCGGCCAGCGCGAACCCGTAGATGTCGCCGATCCACAGGAGCTCGGTCGAGCTCGCGCCCAGGTCGCCGACCAGCCGGGGCAGTGCGAGATGCAGGACCGTCATGTCCAGCGAGAGCAGGAGCGTGGCCAGGCAGGCGACAGCCAGACAGGCCCATTTCTTCGTCATGCCGCCACTGTCGCGGCAGGCGCTGACCGCCCGCCTACCGCCGGCTGACGGCCCCGCCGACCCGCGTCAGCAGGGCGGCGACTCGCTCGCGCACGTCGGCCGTGCTGTGCCACTCCTCCGGGCACTCCTGGCTCGCCTGCTCGGCCCACCGCCGCGCCGTGGCGAGATCGCCCGCGGCCAGCGCCAGCTCGCCCAGCCCGCAGTGCGCCCGGGCCAGCGTGTCGGACGCGCCGATCCGCCGCGACAGGCGCGCGGCCTCACGGTAGTCGGCACGCGCCCCCTCCAAGTCGCCGACCCGCGCCCGGGTGTCGGCCCGGCGGCACAGGTTGTCGCTGGTGTCGGCCAGCGCGCCCAGCTCGCGCGACAGCCGCAGCGCCTCGTCGGCCATCGCGGCCGACGCCGCGTAGTCGCCCTGCATGAACGCCACGTCGCCGAGCCCCGACACCACGAGCATGGCGCCCCACCGCTCGCCCATCGCCCGGAAGATGTCCAGCGACTGCTCGAACTGCGCCTTGGCCTCCTCCAGCCGGCCCTCGAACTGCATGATGAACGCCTCGCCGCTGTGCATGAGCGCCCGCTGCCAGGGCGGCAGCCGGTCGACGAGCTGCCGGGCCACGTCCACCGACCGGTAGTCGGTGGGCGGGCCGGTGAACATCGGCAGCAGCAGCGTCAGGAACTCCAGCCGCCGCAGCAGGTACTCCTCCGGCAGCAGCCCGTGCAGCGCCTCCAGCCGCGCCGCCATCTGGTCGTCGATCGCCCGCCCGGTCCAGGCGGCGACGAGCACGCACATCGCGTACTCCTCGTCCATGCCCTCCGGGACCGTGTCGTCCAGCCGCCCCAGCAGGTCGGCCGCCAGCGTCGCGCTGGTGACCCGGTGCCCGCGCATCCACCAGTAGCAGGCGGAGTAGGCCACCAGGCGCAGCGCCAGCTCGGCCTGGCCCGACTCCGTCGCCCACCGCACAGCCGCGTTCAGGTCGTCGCCGGCGGAGTCCAGCCGGGCCAGCCACTCCAGCTGCTCGCTGCGCCGCAGGTGGGCGTCGGCGGTGCGGACCAGCTCCAGGTGGTAGGCGGCATGCCTGTCGCGCAGCTCGTGGCTCTCGCCCGACTCCTCCAGCCGCTCCGCGCAGAACGCCCGGATCGTCTCCAGCATCCGGTAATGGCCGCCGACGGACTCGACCAGCGACTTCTCCGCCAGCGAGAACAGCACCTCCTCCGGCTCCCCGCACACCCGCTCGGCGGCCTCCGCCGTCGCCCCGCCCACGAACACCGTCAGCCGCCTGGCCAGCCGCTGCTCCGCCTCGTCCAGCAGGTCCCAGCTCCACGCCACCACCGCGCGCAGCGTCTGGTGCCGGGGCAGCGCCGTCCGGCTCCCGCGCGCCAGCAGCCGGAACCTGTCGTCCAGCCGCGCCGCCACCTCCCGCACCGTCAGCGTGCGCAGCCGGGCCGCGGCCAGCTCGATGGCCAGCGGCAGCCCGTCGAGCGCCCGGCAGATGCGCGTCACGTCCGCGGCGTTGCCGTCGCCGACCGTGAACCCCTGCCGCACCGCCGCCGCCCGGTCGGCGAACAGCCGCACCGCCGGATAGCCGAGCGGGTCGGCGGCGTCCGGCGGCGGCAGCCGCAGCGGCGGCACCGGCAGGATGCGCTCGCCGATGATGCCGAGCGCCTCCCTGCTGGTCGCCAGCACGCGCAGCCCCGGGCAGGAGGCCAGCAGCAGGTCGGCCAGGTCCGCCGCGGCCTCGACCAGGTGCTCGCAGTTGTCCAGGACGAGCAGCAGCGTGCGGTCGGCGAGCGCGGTGACCAGCCGCTCGGCTGGCTCGACGGCGGGCAGCTCGGCGCCGTGCGTGCGGTCGCGGATGTCCAGCGCGGCCAGCACCGCCGCCGCCACCTCCGCGCCGTCGGACACCGGCGCGAGCTGCACGAAGCACACGTCGCCCTCGGCCCGCCCGGCCACCTCGCCCGCGAGCCGCGTCTTGCCGGAGCCGCCCGGGCCGATCAGCGTGACGAGCCTGGCCTCGGCCAGCTCGGCGCGCACCTGCGCGAGCTCCTCGGCCCGGCCGACGAAGCTGGTGAGCTGGGCGCGCAGCCCCTGCCGGGTCGAGCCCGCCGCCGGCGCGCCCAGCGACGGATCGGCCCGCAGCACCGCCAGGTGGGCGGCGGCCAGCTCCGGGCCCGGCTCGACGCCCAGCTCCTCGTCCAGGATGCGCCGCCCCTCCTCGAACGCGGCCAGCGCCTCCGCCTGCCGGCCGCTGCCGTACAGGGCGCGCATGAGCTGGGCGCGCGGCCGCTCGCGCAGCGGATGGTCGGCGGTCAGCCGTCTCAGCTCGGCGACGACCTCGCGGTGGCCGCCCAGCGCCAGATCGGCCTGGACGCGGTCCTCGACGGCGGCCAGGCGCAGCTCCGACAGTCGGGCCGCCGCCGCCTCCGCGTGCGGCGCGTCGGCCAGCGCCGTCCCGCGCCACAGCTCCAGCGCCTCGCGCAGCAGCGCCGCCGCCCGGCGCGCGTCACCGGCCGCCAGCGCCTCCCGGCCCTGACCGGCCAGCCGCTCGAACCGGTGCGCGTCGACGTCCAGCGGATCGGCCACCAGCCGGTAGCCCGCAGGATGGAACTCCACCCGGTCCCGCCCCAGCACCCGGCGCAGCCTCGACACCTGCGACTGCAGCGCGTTGGCGACCCCTTCCGGCGGGCGCGACCCGTACAGGCCGTCGACGAGCTGCTCGGCGCCCACCACCCGGCCGGCCTCCAGCGCCAGCAGCGCGAGCAGCGCGCGCACCCGGGGCCCGCCCAGCGGCACCGGGGTGCCGTCGTCGCCCAGCGCGGCGCTGGGGCCCAGGATCTCGAAGCGCATGCCCCGATTATCGTGGCTCGGGCAGCATGGCGGTGATGTCCGCGTAGGAGGGCAGGTCCGGCTCGTCCTGTCCGCGTACGGCCCGCAGCGCCGACAGGGCGCCGCGCAGGCTCGCCCGGTAGAGCAGCGAGCCGGTGCTCACCCGGGCGACGCCCACCCCGGCCAGCTCGGCGAGCGACGGGCCGCCCGGCTGGTAGAGCACGTTCACCGGCAGTGGTGTGCTCTCCACCAGCCGGGCGATCTCCCCCAGATCGCTCAGACCGGGCACGAAGATCCCGTCGGCGTGCCCGTAGGCGCGCACCCGCTCCAGCGTGTCGCCGGTCCCGAGCCAGCGGGTGTCGGTCCGCGCGTTGACGAACACGCCCTGCCCGCGGGCCGCCTCGATGATCGCCTGGTGGACGCCGATCGGCCGCAGCGTGCCGTCGGCCCGGCCGTCCTCCAGGTTGACCCCGGCCACGCCCAGCCCCGCCAAGGTGGCGATCAGCTCGGCCACCTCGCCGGGGTCGTCGCTGAACCCGCCCTCGACGTCGACGCTGACCATCACGTCCAGCGTCCGCATCGTCGCGGCGAGCGCCACCGTCTCGTCCCTGGTCGCGCCGCCCGCGTCAGGCTTGCCGTGCACGGCCGACACGCCCAGGCTGGTGGTGCCGACGGCCGCGAACCCCTCCCCGGCCAGCACCGCGGCCGACCCGTAGTCCCACGCGTTGGGCAGCAGCAGCGGCTCGCCCGGCCGGTGCAGCGCCCGGAACCTCTCGCTCATCGTCCCGCTCCGATCTCCACCAGCGCGTCGAGCACCCCGGCGGCCAGCGCCAGCGCGTGCCGTGACGCCGGGCAGGGCCGCAGCCCGGCGCCGAACGTCAGATGCGGCGCCTCCCCGCGGGCCGGGTCGAACCGCTCCGGCGACGCGAACACCTCAGGGTCGCGATTGGCGGCCACCAGGTCGATCACCACCTCGTCCCCGCTCTCGCGGTCCACCCGCCGCGTCACCTTCAGCGGCGGGTCGTGCCGCAGCGTCTCGTGCAGCAGGTCGTCCACCGCGACGCCGGGCGCCGCGTGGGCCAGCGCGTTGCCGATCAGCCCCTCCACGGAGGCGTGCGCCTGCAGCAGCAGCGTGACCAGGGCGATCCGCTCGTCCTCCGGCCCGGCCGCCCGCTCGGCGAGCTTCACCAGCTCGGCCACCGCCGCGTCGGCCGCGCCGGACTCCTCGCCGGACAGGTAGCCGGGCGCCGCCGCCCGGACGGCCTCGGCCAGGCGGCCGGGCTCCGCGAACCCGAGCGCCTCGCCCAGCACCTCCGTGGGCACGTCCCGCCACTCGCCCCGCCGGGCCGCCGTCAGCGCCCGGGCCGCCTCCCGTAGCGCCGCCGGGCCGAGCCGGGCGAGCGGCGCCGACAGCGTCGCCCGGCGGCGCGCGTGCTCCTCCCCGGAGCTGAACCTGGACACCCGGGCGCGCAGCCAGGCGAGCGTCCCCACCGGCGCGCCCTGCCGCACGGGCGGCGGCACGTACCGGGAGTCGGCGAGCACGGAACAGGCTTCGGAATGACGTGTGACGAGCATGTGATCACGCTAGCCCGGCAACGGTTCGCCGCCCGTCTAACCATGCCGGTCGTCCGCGCTGATCAGGCGACCAGCCGCTCGCTCTCCTGCGGCGGCCGCACCGGCTCGGCCGCCGGGACGGGAAGCGGCGTCCGGGCGGCGACGGCGCGTCCGCCCGCGGCCACCGCCATGGCGACGATCAACGCGATCTCAGCCACCACCAGCGCCCGCTCCAGCAGGCCGTAATAGCCGGCGCCGCCGATCCACGCCGAGGTGAACGAGGCGGGGTGCGCCGCCAGGTAGACGGCCAGCGCGACCACGGACGTCAGGCTCAGCGCCCGGACCGCGTTCCAGCGCGGCAGCGCCTTCCGGCCCCGCGCCAGCGACCACCCGGCCACCGGCAGCGTGGTGAACACGACGGCGGCGGCCCACCGGTGGATCTCCCCGGTCAGCGTGCCGATCTCCGACCCGCCCGGATCGGTGGGGAAGACCGCGCTCATCATCAGCCCGGCCGCCGCCGCCAGCAGCAGCACCCTGGTCGCCGCCGTGCGCCCCGGCTCCCGTACGGCCAGCCCGTACGCCAGCGTCAGGCACGCCCCCGCGAGCGCCAGCATGCCGGCCAGCACGGGCAGCAGCCCCCCGGACACCAGCGCGTAGTCGCTCAGCAGCGGCTGCGACGGCAGCGCGAGCTGCGCGTAGCCGAGGGCGAGCACGGCGACCAGCGCCCCCGCCACCGTCCCGCCGACGGCGAACCCGATCGCGCCCTGCGGGGCGTCCTGCCTGGATGTCATCGCGTGACCTCGTCATAGATCTGCTCGAACCGGGCGAGCGACGTCTGGTGATCGTGGGTGAGCGCCAGCTCGCGGCTGGCCCTGCCCAGCCGCTCCCGGAGCGCGTCGTCCGAGAGGATGCCGGACAGGTGCCGGGCCAGCGCCATCACGTCGCCCGGCTCGTACAGGTAGCCGTTGCCCGCCACCAGGTGCGGCAGCGCCATCGCGTCGGCCGCCACCACCGGCAGCCCCGACGCCATCGCCTCCAGCGTGGCGATGCTCTGCAGCTCGGCGACGCCCGGCATGGCGAACACGTCGGCCGCGGCGAACGCCTGCGGCATGCTCTCGTCCGGCACGAAGCCGAGGAAGAACGTCCGCTCGCCCACCCCGATGCGCCGGGCCAGCCGCTCCAGCACCTCGCGCTGGTTGCCCTTGCCGACGAACGCCACCTGCGCGTCGGTGTCGTTCAGCACGTACGGCAGCGCGCGGACGATCTCGTCGAGCCGCTTCTCCTCGTCGAGCCGGCCGACGAACAGGACCGTGGGCCGGTCCGGCAGCCCGAACGCCTTGCGCGCCCACGCCTTCGGCTCCGCCCGAGGCTGGAACCGGGCCAGGTCGATGCCGCACGACACCGCCTCCACCTCGCGGGTGAAGCCCTGGTCGCTCAGCAGCTTGGCGGCCAGCGGCGTCGGCGTCGTGATGTGGTCGGCCTTGCCGAAGATCCGGCCGAAGTCGCGCCAGGCCAGCCGCCCGGCCTTGGCCCGCAGCCGCGCCGGGATGTGGCCGAACTGGAAGAGGTTGTCCGGCATGAAGTGGTTGGTCGCCACCACCGGGATGTCGCGGCGGCGGGCTGCGGCGATGGCCGCCCGGCCGACGACGAAGTGGCCCTGCGTGTGCAGCACGTCCGGCTCGATCGCGGCGACGAGCCGGTCCAGCCGCGTCGGGACGGTCACCCGCATGGTCGGGTGGACCAGGACCGGAGCCGAGCGCAGCCGGTGCACGATCACCCCGTCGACCACGTCCGCGCTGGCCGGGCCCAGGTCCGACTGGCACACCACGTGCACCTCGTTGCCGCGCTCGGCCAGGCCGGTGGCCAGCCGGTGGGTGAAGTAGGCGGCGCCGTTCACGTCGGGCGGGTAGGTGTCGGTGGAGATCAGGATGCGGCGCGGGCGGGCGGGGACCGGGACGAGGGCGGCCGAATCGTCGACCGCGTGCAGGGGCATGGCCATGGTGGTGACTCCGTTGTGTCGAGGTTGGAGGAGCTTCACGTGTGTGGTGCGCGCTGTGGCGGTCATGTCCTGGCCTCCAGCGGCGTGGTGCGGGCCAGGGCGACGGTTCCGGCGGCGGTCAGCGCCGCCGCCGCGATCGGCAGGACTCCCGTCGGCACCGGCTCACCGAGCAGCAGCGCGCCGAACGCGACGGCGGTGAGCGGGTCGGCGATCTGCAGCGAGGCGAAGGACACCCCGAAGTGGCCGACGGCGTAGGCGCGCTGCAGCATCATCAGCGCCAGCAGCGCCGGGACGGGCAGCGCCAGCAGGTACCACCAGTTCCAGCCGCCGTCGACGAGCACCCGCAGGAGCGTGGCGGTGGCGCCGTAGAGGACCCCCGAGGCCGTCGCCAGGAGCGCGGCCCGGCCCGCGTGGGAGGCGGCCTTCGACCCCGCCCACAGCAGCACCGCCGCCACCCCGGCGACGCCGAGCAGCGTGAGCACGCCGGCCGGGTCGAGCCTGGTCGGACCGTCGGACTCCGGCACCAGCAGCACCAGCCCGATCAGCCCCGCGGCCACCACGCCCGCCGCGGCCAGCTCCCGCCGCTCCGGCCTGCGGCCGTGCAGCGTGGCGGCGATCGGCAGCGCGAACAGCAGGCTCGCCACCCCCATCGGCTGGACGACCGTCAGCGGGCCGAGGCCGAGCGCCACGATGTGCAACCCGCCTCCCACCAGGATCGACGCGCCGCCGATGAGCCAGCGCGGCCGCCGGAGCAGGGCGAGCAGGCCGGGCTTGGCCGTGCCGACCGCTTCGAACTGCTGCAACGCGGCTCCGAGCGCGAAGAACAGCGAACCGATCAGGGCGATCACCGCGGCCAGCACAGTCATGCCCACTCCTTTCAACCTGGATAGTCGCCAAAAAGGGTCAAACGGACGTGTCCGCCGGAAGGCGCTCGGGAGAAGCCTTGATGGCGCGCCGCTTCCTGACCCACCGGACGATCTCCACGACGGCCGTGACCGACAGCGCGATGCCCAGGCCGAGCAGCAGACCCTTGATCGGGTCGTTCTCGAACGCCATCCCGCCGAAGAACCCGATCAGCCCCGAGTAGACGCCCCACGAGACCGCCGCGATCGAGTCGAAGAACGTGAACGACCGCAGCGGATAGCGCACCGCGCCCATCGTGAGCGTCGTCGCCGTCCGCCCGCCCGGGATGTACCGGGCCACGACCAGCACCAGCCCGCCACGCTCGGCCAGTGCGCCGCGCGCCCACACGAACGCCTTGCGCTCCCGCAGCCTGCCGCCGCCCTTGTGGCCCAGCAGGTAGGAGATGTGGTCGCCGCAGAACGCGCCGAGCGCCGCCACCACGATGACCAGCGCCAGGTTCGTCTGCCCGCTCGCCGCGAACACCCCGGCCGTGATGACGGAGGTCTCCGCCGGCACGACAGGGAAGAACCCGTCGAGCAGGGCCAGCGCGAACAGCGCGACGTACAGCCACGGTGACGACATCACCTGCTGGAGCCACTCCAGGATGGTGTGGGACATCAGTGTGTTCTCCGATCAGTCAGGAGCGCTCTCAAGCCTGGTGGCGTGAGGGACGACGGGACATCGGGGATGCCCCCGGTCGAACGCGGGCCCTTCCCCGAGCCGGGTCAGGGCCAGCGCACTCCGAAACTAGGAACCCCGCGGGTGCCGGCACATCGGCCGATCGGCATGCACCACCCCCGACTTTCGTCAGGGGCGGCCTGCGACCTGCTTCGATCAAACCGGTTCAGGAAGCCCGGCACAGGAGTGGAGGTATCCGCCTTTGTGGTGGTGCTAGCCCCACCCGAACCGGGGGACGGCGCACCACCCCTGACTTTCGTCAGGGTCCCGAACCGACCATCGGCGGCACCGGCCGGTCGTGCGCCGCCGGTAGCTTCGGACCCGTGAAACGACTGCGCCGCGCGAACCGTCAACAGGTGATCCGGGACGTGCTCCTCTGGTTCCTGCTGTCCGTCGCGGTCTCCATCATGGGCCCCGACCCGCTCGACGGCCTGCCCGCCTTCGCCCTGGTCACCGTGCCCCGCATCGCGCTGATGGGCGTGGTCGTCCTCGTCGGCCGGCCGTGGCCGCTCGCCGCCGTCGCGCTGCTGCTGCCGTTCGGGCCGTGGGACTTCCGCGAAGGCTTCGCCACCAGCGACCTCACCTGGCTCTCGCCGCCGTCCAGCGGGGTCAAGATCCTCCCGCTCCTGCCGGTCTCGGCGTTCGTCATGTGGTACGCGTACCTGACCGGACGGCGGCTGGCCCGCGTCTGGCCCGCCCTCGCCCTGGCCGCCGTCGCCACCGGCATCGGCGTCGTCCTCGTCCTGACCAGAGGCGGCACCCTCGCCCTCTGGGTCACCATGACCTCCGGCCTCGCCGGCACCTACGCCGTGCCGTACCTGCTCGGGCTCCTGCGCCGCCGTCTCCTCCAGCAACGCGCCCAGGCCCGCCACTCCACCGCCGAACAGGCCCGCCTGCGCGAACGCGCCAGGATCGCCCGCGACATGCACGACTCCCTCG
This sequence comes from Nonomuraea sp. NPDC023979, assembly GCF_040639085.1. Lineage (NCBI taxonomy): Bacteria > Bacillati > Actinomycetota > Actinomycetes > Streptosporangiales > Streptosporangiaceae > Nonomuraea > Nonomuraea sp. NPDC023979. Next base: position 24,652 of record NZ_JBEZZG010000023.1, on the reverse strand, counting down.
GCCACGACCTCGCCCTCATCGCCGTGCGCGCCGCCGGGCTCGAGATGTCGCCGAACCTCGACCCCGCCCAGGTCAAGGCCGCCGGCGAACTCCGCCTCGCCGCCGCCGACGCCACCGAACGGCTCCACCAGATCATCGGCGTGCTCCGCGACGACACCGACACCGCGCCGCTCGTCCCCGTCCACGAAGACGTCACCGCCCTGGTCGAACGCGCCCGCGCCTCCGGCATGCGCATCACCCTCGACGTCACCGGCCCCGTCCCCGAGCTGGCCCACGCCGTCGTCCAGGAAGGCCTCACCAACGCGGCCAAACACGCCCCGGGCGCCGCCGTCACCGTCGAGATCGGCCCCCACCGCGTCACCGTCCGCAACGGCCCCGCCACCGGCCCCCGCCCCGCCCTCCCGATCGGCGGCGGCCTCGGCCTCGCCGGCCTCCGCGAACGCGTCCGCCTTGCCGACGGCACCCTCACCGCCGGCCCCACCCCCCAAGGCTGGATCCTGACCGCCACCCTCCCCTGACCTTTCTCCGTACGCGACCTCCCACCGCCGAGCGGCACCCCGCCGGCCACGACCCCGCCGAGCGGCCCGGCGCATGCGGGGGGCAGGTCCCCCGGAGGGGGGAGGGGGGTCCCCTGGGGGCGGGAGGTGCGGGGGGCGGGGCCGGGGGAGGGTCGGGGTATGACGACTCCGAGGGCCGGAATCGGCCGGATCACCGCGGCGCTCGTGGCGATCGCCGCCATGCTCCCCTACCTCACCATCAAGATCCTCTGGCTGACCGGCAGTTCGCTGGGCGTCACGGACCCGAACCTCATGGGCACCTCCACCATGCTCGGCATGAACGCGCTGACGTTCGGCATGGACGCCGTGGCCCTGGTGCTGGCGCTGGCGTTCACGATGCGGTGGGGGATGCGGCTGCCCGCCTGGCTGGTGCTGCTGCCGCTGTGGGTGGGCACGGGCCTGCTGTCGGTGGTGATGGTGACCGCGCCGCTGGGCCTGGGGCTGGAAGGCATGGGGGTGTTCGCGAACGGCGGCCCGATCGAGCCGTGGGTCTACCTGGCCGTCTACGCCGGCTTCTTCGGCCAGGGCGCGGGCCTGCTGACGGCGTTCGTGCTGTACGCGCGCGACCGCTGGCCCGCCCTCTTCTCCACCCCGATCGGGTACGGTCCCGCGCCGGCGACCAAGCCGTTCCAGCTCGTCGTCGGGTGGGGCGCGCTGCTGGTGGTCGCGCTGCTCGGCGGGACGCGGATCGTCTGGGCACTGGGCGGCGGGCTGTCGGCGGTGGCGGCCGCGCAGGGCGTGCTGAAGGGCGGGCTGGCGATCGCGGCCGGGGCGGCGCTGCTGGTCGTCGTGCGGGGGAGCGGGCGCAGGCCGTTCTGGCAGCCGCTGGCGGCGGGCTGGCTGGGCTCGGGGGCGATGTTCGGCTGGGGCATGTACGCGCTGATCGTGATGATCGTGGGCGGCCCGCTCGGCGTCGAGATCGAGGCGGCGGCGGGGCTGGTGGAGCTGTTCACCACGCTGACGGGGCTGGTGATCGGGATGTGCGGGGGATTCGTGCTGGTGGAGAGGCTAACCGTGGGCGACGTGCAGCCGCCGCAGCACCCGCTTGAAGGCGAAGACCGAGACGGCGATCGCCAGGCCGCTCATCACGGCCACCGCTGAGGTGCGCAGCAGCATGAACCCGCCGAGTGATCCCGCCAGCGACTCGTACACGGCCAGCGCGATGCTCACCGTCGAGTTGGCCAGCAGCACGAACGCCCACAGCAGCGTGATCCTGGCGAAGAAGCGGCGTACCCGCTCGTGCTTGAGCACCGCGTTCGGCAGGTGGATGTAGTCGAGGGTGAGCTTCTGCACGAGCGGCCGGTTGAGCCGTACGGAGGCGAGGAAGGCCATGCTGATGCAGATCGTGCCGAGTTCGGGCTGGATGAAGTACCACATCCAGGTGCCGGTCCACAGGCCGACGATCGTGCGCAACGTGATCGCGGCGGCGGCCAGCAGCATCGTCGCCGGCACCGGGATCCGCCTGATCAGCCGCCACGCCACGCCCCCGTACACCCAGGCGCACGTCAGGATGAGCGCCCACTGCAGCCCCAGCACGACCATCGCCAGGTAGAACACCGCCATCGGCGCCACCACGGCTTCGAGCAGCCGGGGCGCCGCCTGGCGGGCGAGGGCGGTGAGACGGGGCAGGGTCACGGGTGGATGATTCAACGCTGACTCCGCTGATAGGCCGATGGCCGGGGCACTACCCGGGCTTACGGGCTGGCAGGCTTGCCGGATGGGCCGCTCGATGTCACCTGGCGGTCACCCTGACGCCTGAGACGATCGCACCGGCGGGTTGCCGGTCACTTACCGGTGGCTTACCGTACCTGAGGTCCCGGGCCGCGACGGCCTGTTTTGCCGCGTTCCATCGGCCCGCCGCCCGTTACCGCATGTCGGGGCCGCCATACTTCTTGGGAAAGAGTCTCAGCCGAGCGACGTCGTGGCCAGCTTGGCCCCGAACCCGACGAACAGCGCCCCCACGCCCGACGTCAGCCCGGCGCTCAGCCGCCTGCGCGAGCGGAACTGCGCCGCCAGGAAGCTCCCGCCGAAGATCAGCGCCGTCAGGTAGAGCAGGCTGAACACCTGGATGATCGCCCCCAGGATGAGGAACGACAGCGCCGGGGTCGCGTAGCCGGGGTCCACGAACTGCACGAAGAACGAGATGAAGAACAGGATGGCCTTCGGGTTGAGCAGGCTGATGGCGAGCGCCTTGCGGAACGGCCGAGGGTCGCGCACCGGCCGCACCTCCGCCGCGGCCCCGGCGGGCGACGGGTCACGCCAGGCCCGCCACGCCCCGCGCAGCATCTGGAACCCGATCCACACCAGGTAGCCGGCGCCGGCGTACTTCACGACGGAGAACAGCAGCGGCGACGACTTCAGCAGCGAGGCCGCCCCGACGGCGGCCAGCGCCATGAGCACCGTGTCGCCCACGAACACCCCGGCCGCGGCCCGATACCCCTCACGCACCCCCCGCTGCGCGGCCAGCGTCAGCACGAACAGCGAGTTGGGCCCCGGCAGCAGGATGATGAAGAAGGCGCCGATGACGTAGGTCCACAGGTCGGTGATACCGAAGAACATGCCGCTGCACTCCAGGTGAAACGTGGTGACACATCACGGTATCGCCTGGCGGGACTCAGCCGAAGAGCTCCTCCGCCGAGCTGACCTTCAACGACCGCACGAGCAGCTCGTCGAGCAGGTCGGTGTCCGTACAGGCCATCACCCGCTCCCGCACCGCATCGGGCACCTGAACCCCCCGCTGCTCCAGCACCTTCAGCACCGATCGCGCCTCGCCCTCGGCCCGGAGCTGCTGCGCGTACTCGGACTGGTAGCGGTACGTCTTGGTGGACATCAGCTCTCTCCAAAGTCGTCGGGCCTTGGTGCCACCGAGACCCACCTCGGTGAACTCGGCGAGGAATCCAGCATGGTCGCTGTCGATGGTGTCCAGGGCGGCTGCCAGCGCATCCAGTATGACATTCACCCTGCGTGAGGTCCCGTGCGTGATGGCGGAGAACGCCGCCAGCACCACGTCCTTGGCCGCCTCGGACCGGTCCGTGATCGCCGGGACGTTGTCGGGCGGTGCCAGGTGAAGTGCCTCGCTCAGGAGTTTCCGGGGAGTCGGTGGGCGGCGAGGGGGTGGACGCGGTGGTGGACGACGGTGGAGAGGGTGATGACGGTGGTGCTGCGGCGGACGCCCGGGATGGCGAGCATGCTGTCGATGACCTGCTGGACGTGTTCGTTGTCGCGGCCGGCGATGCGGCACCAGACGTCGCCGGGGCCGGTGACGATGTGGGCTTCCAGGAGCTCGGGCATGGCGTGGAGCGCTTCGGAGATGTGCGCGCGGGCGGCCTGCTCGACCTCCAGGGTGGTGAACGCCTGGACGGGGTAGCCGAGGGCGGCGGGGGAGAGGACAGGGCCGAAGCCGGTCACGACGCCGTCGGCGGTGAGGCGGTCGAGGCGCGCCTGGACGGTGCCGCGGGCGACGCCGAGCAGGCGGGCGATCTCCAGGAGCCCGGCGCGGGGCCGCTCGGCGAGGAGGCGCAGCAGTCGAAGGTCCAGTTCGTCCAGTCCGTGGCGCCGTGCTGGCATATTTGCCACCTTAAGCCGAAATTTCGTGTCGAAACGTGCAGCATAGACGGCCCCCTGTTGTCACAGAAGCGAGGCGTACGGAGACTGCGGGGTCATGGAGCACCCTTTCATCCCTTATGCCCCACCCCGCTACACCCCCGAAGAGATGATCAGGCGCGGCGAGGAGTTCTACGCGTTCGCCGACTCCCGGCGCAGCGTCCGCATGTTCAGCGACGAGCCGGTCCCGTACGAGGCCGTGGAGCTGGCCGTGCGGGCGGCCGGGACCGCGCCGTCGGGCGCGCACCAGCAGCCGTGGACGTTCGTGGTGATCGGCGACCGGGAGACCAGGAAGCGCATCCGCGAGGCCGCCGAGGTGGAGGAGCGCCAGAACTACGAGGGCGGCCGGCTGCCCCCGGAGTGGCGCGAGGCGCTGGCCCCGCTGGAGACGAACTCCGACAAGGGCTACCTGGAGGTGGCGCCCTGGCTGGTGGTGTGCTTCGCGCAGAAGTACGGGGCCCGCCCCGACGGCTCCCGCGTCAAGCACTACTACGTCAACGAGAGCGTGGGCATCGCCTGCGGCCTGTTCATCGCGGCGCTGCACTCCATGGGCCTGTCGACGCTGACGCACACGCCGAACCCGATGGCGTTCCTGACGGAGATCTGCGAGCGCCCGGCCAGCGAGCGGCCCTACATCCTGTTCCCGGTGGGCTACGCGGCCCCCGGCGTGCGGGTCCCCGACCTGGCGCGCAAGCCGCTGGAGGAGACACTGGTGCCGTTCCCACCGGATTTGGGCCTTTCCTAGCCGGGCCGTCGTCTTCACTCTCAGTTCAGGCGCGTGTCAACACCGAGCCCACGCGCCTGGGAGGACGAAGGTGAAACGCCGATTAGTCATCCTGCTCGCCGTCCTGGGTCTGATCTGCCTGACCGGCGCGACCGGGGCGGGAGCGACCGCGGAGCCGCCGGCGAACAAGCAGTACCGGGTGCAGGGCCCGGCGGACGCGCGGGAGCGCAGCGCGGTCGCCGCGACCGGGGCCGCGATCGACGAGGTGACGAAGGACTCGGTCCTGGTCACCGCCACGGAAGCCGAGGTGTCCGCGATCCGGAAGCTCGGCTATCGGGTGACGGAGGCGCCCGGCCCGTTACCCCCGGCCCGTGCGCGGGTGGCTGACTTCCCGCCCGCGGACTCCGGCTACCACACGTACGCGGAGATGATCGCGTTCATCCAGGACCTGGCGGCCGACCATCCCGGGCTGGTCAGCACGTTCACGTACGGGACCTCGTACCAGGGCCGGCAGCTCGTGGGCGTCAAGATCAGCGACAACGCCGGGACGGACGAGGCGGAGCCGGAGGTGCTGTTCACCGCGCACCAGCACGCGCGCGAGCACCTCACCGTCGAGATGGCCCTGTACATGATGGACCTGCTGACCGACGGGTACGGCACGGACTCGCGGATCACGAACCTGGTGAACACGCGGGAGATCTGGATCATGCCGGACCTCAACCCGGACGGCGGCGAGTACGACATCGCCACCGGCAGCTACCGGTCCTGGCGCAAGAACAGGCAGCCGAACAGCGGCTCCTCGGCCGTCGGCACCGACCTGAACCGCAACTGGGCCTACCAGTGGGGCTGCTGCGGCGGCTCGTCCGGCTCGACGTCGAGCGAGACGTACCGGGGCCCGTCGGCCGAGTCGGCGCCCGAGGTGAAGGCGGCGGCGAACTGGGTGCGCGGCCGGGTCGTGGGCGGCGTGCAGCAGATCAAGGCGCACCTCGACTGGCACACCTACAGCGAGCTGGTGCTGTGGCCGTACGGCTACACCTACAACGACACGGCGCCGGGCCTGACGCAGGACGACCGGGACGCGCACGCGACGCTGGGTCAGAGCATGGCCGCCAGCAACGGCTACACGCCCGAGCAGTCCAGTGACCTCTACATCACCGACGGCACGATCAACGACTGGATGTGGGGCGTCTACAAGATCTTCAGCTACACCTTCGAGATGTACCCGAGGGGCGCCAGCCCCGGCTTCTACCCGCCGGACGAGCAGATCGTGCCGCAGACGACGCGCAACCGGGAGGCGGTGCTGCTCTTCCTGGAGAGCGCCGACTGCGTCTACCGGGTGATCGGCAAGGAGTCCCAGTACTGCGGCACCGGCACCCCGCCGGTGACCGTCTACTCCGACACGTTCGAGACGGCCACGGGCTGGACGGCGAATCCGGGCGGCACGGACACGGCGACGGCCGGGCAGTGGGAGCGCGGCGACCCGGAGCAGACCGACTCCTCGGGCGTCAAGCAGCTCGGCACCACGGTCAGCGGCTCGAACGACCTGGTGACGGGCCGGTTGGGCGGCTCGGCCGGGACGTACGACATCGACGGCGGCGTGACGTCGATCCAGTCGCCGCCGATCACGCTGCCGGCCTCGGGCACGCTCGGCCTGTCCCTTTCCTGGTATCTCGCGCACGGCTCGAACGCGTCGAGCGCGGACTACTTCCGGGTCAGGGTGGTGGGCGCCACCACGGCCACGGTGGTGAACCAGGCGGGCGCGGCCACCGACCGTGACGCCGCCTGGAGTGTGGCGACCGCGAACCTGAACGCCTTCGCCGGGCAGACGGTCCGCATCGTCGTCGAAGCGGCCGACGCGGGCACAGCCTCCCTGGTGGAGGCGGCTGTGGACGACGTCCGCATCACCCAGCAGCCGTAATACCGGAAAGGCCGATTCGGGCATTATCGGCGTCCTTAACCTGGGAACTGCTTTGGGTCTTGTAAGGCAACGGTGTCAAAGCTACGATCACGGCAACTCTTAGGAAACTTTCCTAAAAGAAATCATGGCCCGCGTGACACCCCCCCAGGAGCCCGCGCCTCGCCGCTGCGGGCTGTGCCGTACGGCTCGCGTTCTCACCCCCCGGCGCGAGCCGTACGGCACATCATCCAGAAGGACGACATGTGAAACCTCGCGTCATCCTCGTAGCCCTCGCGACTCTCGCCGTCAGCCTCATCGCGCTCCCCGCCCAGGCTGCCTCGGCCACCGCCACCTTCGCCAAGGTCTCCGACTGGGGCTCCGGCTTCGAAGGCAAGGTGACCATCACCAACGGCACCACCACCGCCATGAACGGCTGGAACGTCCAGTTCGACGTGCCGGCCGGCTTCACGATCCCGTCCGCCTGGAACGCCAACATGTCCAGGAACGGCCAGCACTACACGTTCACGAACCCGAGCTGGGCAGGCAACCTGGCCGCCGGGGCGAGCGCCAGCTTCGGCTTCAACGGCACGCCCGGCAACTTTCCCGGCATCACCAACTGCACGCTCAACGGCGCGCCGTGCGGCGGCGGCGACAACGAGCCCGGCGCGCCCGGCAAGCCCGGCGCCGTCCAGGCCACCAGCACCGACAACAGCATCGCGCTGACGTGGGGCGCCTCCAGCGGAACCGTCACCGGCTACCGCGTCTACGAGGGCACCGCTGTCAAGGCCACAGTCAGCTCCACCAGCGCCACGATCAGCGGCCTGGGCACCTGCGAGCCGCACACCTACACGGTCAAGGCGTACAACGACCAGGGTGAGTCGGCGGCCAGCGACCCCGTCACCGCCACCACGACCGGCTGCGACACCGGCAACCCCGGCCCGCTGCCCAAGCACTTCCTCACCGGCTACTGGCACAACTTCGTCAACGCCGCCACCGAGCTGAAGCTCTCCCAGGTGCCGGACGACTACGACCTGATCGCGATCGCGTTCGGCGAGGCCACCTCCACGGCCGGCGAGGTCGTCTTCTCGCTCGACCCGGCCCTGGCCGCCGCCGTCGGCGGCTACACCGACGCCCAGTTCAGGGCCGACGTGCGGGCGCTGCAGCAGCGCGGCAAGAAGGTCATCCTGTCCGTCGGCGGCGAGGCCGGCCGGGTGCAGGTCGCCAGCGCGGCCGCCGCCACCAGGTTCGCCGACTCGGTGTACGGGCTCATGCAGAGCTACGGGTTCGACGGCGTCGACATCGACCTGGAGAACGGCCTCAACGCCACCTACATGGGCCAGGCCCTGCGCTCGCTGCGCGCCAAGGCCGGCGCGGACCTCATCATCACGATGGCCCCCCAGACCATCGACATGCAGTCGACCGGGATGGAGTACTTCAAGCTCGCGCTGAACATCAAGGACATCCTCACCGTCGTCCACACGCAGTTCTACAACTCCGGCTCCATGCTCGGCTGCGACCAGTCGCAGGCGTACTCGCAGGGCTCGGTCAACTTCATGACCGCGCTCGCCTGCATCCAGCTGGAGAACGGCCTGCGCCCCGACCAGGTGGCCCTGGGGCTGCCCGCCGGGCCGGGTGCGGCGGGCGGCGGCATCGTGTCGCCCACGCTCGTCAACCAGGCGCTCGACTGCCTGGCCAAGCTGACCAATTGCGGGACCTTCCGGCCGCCGCGCGCCTACCCGGGCATCCGGGGCGCGATGACCTGGTCGATCAACTGGGACGCCAGCCACAACTGGAACTTCTCCAGGACCGTCAAGCCGCACCTCCGGGGAATGCCATGAGAATCCGTCGCCTGTCCCTCGCCCTGCTCACCTCAGCGGCGCTGACCGCGTCCGGGGTGGCCGCGATCAGCCCGGCCGCCTACGGCGCCACCGGTAGCGCCACGAGCGCCGCCACCGCCGCCTACCCGGCCTGGGCCGCGTGGACGGCCTACACCGCCGGCACCCGCGTCACCCACAACGGCGCCGACTACGAGGCGATCCAGAGCCACACCTCCCTGCCCGGCTGGGAGCCGCCGAACGTGCCCGCGCTGTGGAAGACGGCCACCGGAGGCGGCAACGACACCCAGGCGCCGTCGGTGCCGGCCAACCTGCGATCGACCGGCACCACCACGACCAGCGTCTCGCTGGCCTGGAACGCCTCCACGGACAACGTGGCCGTCAGCGGCTACGACGTCTACCGGGGCAGCACGCTGGTGTCGACCGCGACGGGCACGTCGTTCACCGACACCGGCCGCACCCCGAACACCTCCTACACCTACACGGTCCGGGCCCGCGACGCCGCCGGCAACGTGTCGGCCGCCAGCAACGCGGTCACCGTCACCACGCCCGACGGCCCCGGCCAGCCGGACCCGACCAGGATGCCCGGCGCGCCCTACCTCTACATGGGCTGGGGCAGCCCGCCGAACCCGGGCACCGTCATGGACGCCACCGGCGTCAAGTCGTTCACCATGGCCTTCATCCTGGCCAGCGGCGGCTGCAACCCGGCGTGGGACGGCAACCGGCCGCTGACCGGCGGCGCCGACGCCCAGGCGATCTCCACGATCAAGTCCAAGGGTGGCAGCGTCCAGGTGTCCTTCGGCGGCTGGTCGGGCAACAAGCTCGGCCCGAACTGCTCCACGCCGCAGGCGTTCGCCGGCGCGGTGCAGCAGGTCATCAACGCCGTCGGGCCCGCCGTGGTGGACTTCGACATCGAGAACACCGACGAGTTCGAGAACTACACCGTCCAGGACCGCATCCTGAACGGCCTCAAGATCGTCAAGCAGAACAACCCGAACGTCAAGATCGTGGTCACCTTCGGCACCACCAGGACCGGCCCCAACGCCCACGGCGTCCGGCTGATCAACCAGGCCAAGGCCCTGGGCGTGCCGATCGACAACTTCACGATCATGCCGTTCGACTTCGGCGGCTCCAACATGTACCAGGACACGGTCAACGCCTCCGAGGGCCTGAAGACCGCGCTCAAGAACGCCTACGGCTGGACCGACGCGCAGGCGTACGCGCACATGGGCATCTCCGGCATGAACGGCCTGTCCGACCAGCAGGAGCTGACCTCGCCGGCGATCTGGACGCAGATCCGCGACTGGGCCCTGTCCAAGGGCCTGACCAGGCTCGCCTACTGGGCCGTCAACCGCGACCGCCCCTGCCCGGGCGGCGGCGTCACCGCTCACTGCAGCGGCATCGCCCAGACGGAGTGGGAGTTCACGAAGACCACCGCCGGCTTCTGACCGGCAGGTGATCGACGGGGGAGGGCGCCACACCTGCCGGCGCCCTCCCTTCTCATGCCAGACAAGGAAGGATCACCATGAAGTTCCGAGGGTTCGCGGCGGCGGCCGCCCTCGCGCTGGGCCTGACCGCCCTCCACCCCACCTCCGCCCTGGCCGCGAACATCGTGCTGAACCCCGGCTTCGAGTCGGGCCTGTCCGGCTGGACCTGCTCGTCGGCCGAGGCCGTCTCCTCCCCGGTGCACGGCGGCGCCGGCGCCGTCCGCGGCACCCCCGCCGGCGCCGACTTCGCCCGCTGCCAGCAGACGATCACCGTCCAGCCCAGCACCGCCTACCAGCTCTCCGCCTGGGTCCAGGGCGGCTACGTCTTCCTGGGCGCGACCGGCACCGGGGTGAACGCCAGCACCTGGGGCCAGCCCGGCGCCCAGTGGCAGCAGCTGAAGACCTCCTTCACCACCGGCGCGACCACCACCAGCGTCGCCATCCACGTCAACGGCTGGTACGGCACCGGCGCGTACGTGCTCGACGACGTGATCCTCGACGGCCCCGGCGGCCAGCCCGACACCGAGGCGCCGAGCACGCCCGGCAACCTCGCCGTCGGCAACGCCACCAGCACGAGCCTCACCGCCACCTGGAGTGCCTCGACCGACAACTCCGGGAGCGTCGCCCGCTACGAGGTCTCACGCAACGGCGGCGCCCCCGCCGCCACGACCGGCACCACCCACACGGCCACCGGCCTGACCCCCCAGACGGCCTACCGCTTCAAGGTCCGCGCCTGCGACGCCGCCGGCAACTGCTCCCCGTACACCGGCGAGGTGACCGGCACCACCACGGTGGGCGGCGGCGACGGCGGCGACCTGCCCGAACGGGTCATGGTCGGCTACCTGCACGCCTCGTTCGCCAACGGCTCCGGCTACATCCGCATGAGCGACGTCCCCGCCGAATGGGACATCATCAACCTGGCCTTCGGCGAGCCCACCTCGGTGACCTCCGGCGACATCCGCTTCAGCCAGTGCCCGGTGGCCGAGTGCCCCAACGTCGAGTCCGAGGCCGACTTCATCGCCGCCATCGACGCCAAGCAGGCCCAGGGCAAGAAGGTGCTGATCTCCATCGGCGGCCAGAACGGCCAGGTCCAGCTCACCACCACGGCCGCCCGCGACAAGTTCGTCCAGTCGGTCAGCGCCATCATCGACCGCTACGGCCTCGACGGCCTCGACATCGACTTCGAGGGCCACTCCCTCTACCTCAACCAGGGCGACACCAGCCTCGCCAACCCCACCACCCCGGTGATCGTCAACCTCATCCAGGCGCTCAAGACCCTCAAGAGCAGGTACGGGTCAGACTTCGTGCTGACGATGGCCCCGGAGACGTTCTTCGTCCAGCTCGGCTACCAGTTCTACGGCCCCGGGCCGAACGGCACGGCCGACCGCAGGAGCGCCTCCTACCTGCCGGTCATCCACGCCATGCGCGACGACCTGACCCTGCTGCACGTGCAGGACTACAACTCCGGGCCGATCACCGGGCTCGACAACCAGTACCACACGATGGGCGGCCACGACTTCCACGTGGCCATGACGGACATGCTGCTGGCCGGCTTCCCCATCATGGGCAACGCGGCCAACGTGTTCCCGGCGCTGCCGCCGGAGAAGGTCGCCATCGGCCTGCCCGCCTCGCCCAACGCCGGCAACGGCTTCACCACGGTCGGGGAGGTGCAGAAGGCGTTCGACTGCCTGTCCAAGGGCACGAACTGCGGGCCGTACAAGCCGCGCGGGGTCTACCCGGGGCTGCGCGGCCTGATGACCTGGTCCATCAACTGGGACAAGTACAACGGTTACGAGTTCTCCCGCAGCCACCGGGCCTACCTGGACCGCCAGTAGGGCTCACCGCACCAGGTGCGTCGGCTTGATCGGCAGGCCGGCGCCCGGCGGGCGGTAGACGGGCAGGGCCTCGCCGTACTCGTGCATCCAGGCGTGGTCGATCAGCAGCCGCATCCGCCGCCCGCCGGGCTCCGGCACGTCCGGCCGCCCGGCGTGGCCCGCATGACCGGCATGACCCGGGTGACCGGCGTGCCCGGCCGACAGCTTGGCCACCGCGTCGGCGACCAGGCCGGGGTCGGGCGGCGCCAGGTCGCACCGGTCGTCCGGCCCGATCAGCAGGTCCACCTCGGGCGGCAGCGGGTAGATCCACCTCGGCAGGCAGAGCACGCGGGGCGGCGGCGCCATCGGCAGCCCGTCGCCCACCGCCTCCAGCAGCATCGACCGCGCCGTCCGCCGCTCGAACAGCCCGTCGCCGAGCGCCCAGCTCAGCGCCCCCACGTCCGCCCGGTCCTCGCCGCAGGCGTGCAGGCACAGGTACGGCACCAGCGGGATGTCCGTCCCGCCCGCCGGCTGCGCCCACCCCTCGCGGCACCCGGTCAGCACCAGCAGCGCCAGCATCGCCCGGTAGGCCGTGTCGGCGTGCGGCGTCTCCAGCCGGCCGGGCACCACCATGCACCGCCCGCCCGTCTTCTCCGCCGTCACCCCCAGCTCGCGCGCGATCTTCAGCGCCCGCGACGCGGCCACGCCCGTGCACGCCTCCTGCCAGCCCGGCGTGTACGGCTCGTCCCGGTCGTCGTACCCCGACGGCCACCGGCCCGGCAGCCCCGGCCTGGCCACCCCGTACACCGCCAGCAGCAGGTCGAACACCGTCGTCACCAGCTGCCCGCCCTCGGACGCCGCCGGCACCCCGCGCCGCAGCACGTCCGGGCCCGCGTCGAACCGCGGCAGCGCCACCTCGACGCCGGCGGCCCCCTCCTCGCCGTACAGGCTCAGCCGCCCCGCCGAGCCCCCGTGCAGCCCGCCCGGCACCAGCGCGCCGCCGCGCTCGCGCAGCCGCACCAGCAGCGGCAGGTCGGTGCCCGCCAGCGCCTGCGCGGCGAACGCGGGCCGGTCCAGGTAGAACTCCTTGAGCAGCACGTGCCCGACCGCCATGGCCAGCGCCCCGTCGGCGCCCGGCCGCACCACCACCGTCTCGTCCGACAGGCGCGTCGGGTGCGGGCCGATCGCCACCACCTTCTGCCCCTTGTAGCGCCCGGCGATCACCCACGGGGTATCGGGGGAGCGTACGGTCCGGTTGTTCTCACCCCACAGCAGCACGTACGACGCGCGCGCCCAGTCCTCCGGGCGCGGCCCGCGATAGCCCGGCCCGAGCATCTGCGCGGGCGCGTTCGACTGCTCGGTCAGCACCGCGCCGCCGAGCCCCGCCACCAGCCCGGCCAGCGGCGCCGTCGCCAGCGCCGCCACCTGGTCCGCGCCGTGCTCGGACGCGGTGTGCACGATCGCGGCGGCGGCCAGCTCGGCGGCCGTGCCGTCGTCCAGCGGGACCCGCCGCCCGCCGCGCGCCCGGCGGTAAACCTCCGAGTTGGCTGTGAGTTCCGCCCAGGCGGCCACCGGGTCCCCCGGCCCCTCCCGTGCCTCGAAATAGAGCCTGACCAGCGCCTGGTTGACCTGCGATCCCCCCATGGAAAAAGTTCAGCACAGACAGTCATGTTCTGACGCCGTACGACCCGGCATGTCGGGGATAAGAATGTGGCAGCATGCGGGCGCGTACGGCACTCTAGATTCCGCCATGGAACACGCAGTCCTCACGGGGGTCGTCCTCGTCACCGGTGTCGTCCTCGCCCTGATCGCCCAGTGGCGAGACTGGCGGCCGTCCCTGCTCGTCGCGATCCTCGTCGGGATCGCGGTGCGGGTCCTGCTGCTCTTCACAGCGGCGACCGACACCCAGTGGCAGCCGGTCGACTACGTCAACAGCTTCCGCCCGGCCGGCGAGGCCGTGCTGCGCGGCGAGGATCCGGTGCTGGCCAGCAACGGCGGCTGGCACTTCCTGCCCACGATCCCCTACGTCTACGGCATCCTGCTCTGGCTCGGCATCCCGTGGGACTACGCCGGCCGCCTGGTCACCGTGGTCGCCGACATCGTGCTGATCCCGCTCGTGGCCAAGCTCGCCGGCGGCCCGAAGGCGTCGCTGCGCGCCTTCCAGTACGCGCTCAACCCGCTGGCCCTGCTGGTCGCCTCCATCCACGGGCAGGTCGAGCCGGTGGCGCTGGTGTTCGGCGTGGCCGCGTTCGTCGTCGCGCGCGGCCCCGGCTCGCCGCACCGGGTGGGCGTCACCGACGCCGCCGTCGGCCGGGTGCGCCAGGCCGTCTCCGAAGGCGGGCTGCGGGTGCTGCCGCGCATGGTGCTCCAGGCGCTGCGGCCCGGCCCCACGGACCGCGCCGACCTCAAGCGGGCCGCGCTGGCCGGCGTCCTCATGGGGCTCGCCCTGTGCGCCAAGAGCTGGCCCATCTGGCTGATCCCGGGCTTCCTGCTGCTGCTGCCCCACCTGCGCTCCCGGATCGTGGCGCTGTTCACGACCGGCGCGGTGCCGCTGTTCTTCCTGGTGACGCTGCCGGTGTTCGCCGGCACCGCGTTCGACCAGATCCCCGAGGTCATCCGCACCATCCAGTCGATCCGCCCGATCGTCGGCGAGTGGGGCTGGACCCCGCACTTCACCGGCGGCCACTGGGACCTGCGGCCCGACCTGGCGACGTTCGGCACCTACCTGATCTACGCGTGCGTGGTGGCCGCGATCCTGGTCTGGCGGCGCGCCGACCCGATCGACATGACGATCGCGATCCTGCTCATCTTCATGGTCGTCACGCCCCGGCTCGGCGCCCAGTACCTGCTGTGGTTCATGCCGTTCCTGGTCGCCAGGCCGACCCGGTTCGCCTGGCCGGCGATCCTCGGCGTCTCGCTCTGGTCGGCCTACGGCTACATCTACATGACGCAGTACAGGGGCGAGGCGTGGGGCGTGCTGCACGCCGACTGGTCGCGGGCCTCGATCGTGCTGCTGCCGGTGCTGCTGCTGGCCATGCCGTGGGGCCGGCGCAAGCCGCAGGTGCCCGGCCTGACCGGGCCCGCCACTCCGGCGGGCCCGGGCGGCCTCACCTCAGCCGGTCGTACAGGGTGATCCACTGGTCGGGTCGCACGTACCCGACCACGGTGTCGCGGGCCACGCCCGCCGCGGCGAGCGCCGCGTCCACGCCCTCGTAGCGTGTCCGCAGCGAGGCGCGCAGCGACCCGCCCACCCCGCTGAAGCCCAGCTCGACCAGCGCCTGATAGTCGCGGCGCGAGCCGGCCAGCGGCTCCGGCCTGCGCTCGACGCGCAGGATCGCCGAGTCGACCGACGGGACCGGCCGGAAGCTCTCCCGGCCGATCCGCTCGCCCAGCCTCCAGTCGAACCACGGCCACGACTCGACCGTGACCAGGCTCCAGCGGCCGTAGTCGCCCGTGCGCTTACGGGCGTACTCCAGCTGGGTGAGCAGGGTCGCCGAGGTCAGCCCCGGCGCCCGCAGGCACCAGTCGACGATCCTCGACGTGACCGCGTAGGGGATGTTGCCCACGACCGCGAACGGCTCGTGTGGCGCGCGGGCCGCCGTGAAGTCGCCCCGGACCACGTCGATCCGCGGATCGTCGCGCGTCCGGGAGGCCAGCCTGCCGGCCAGCCGGGGGTCGATCTCGTAGGCCGTGACCTGGGCCCCGGCCTCGGCCAGCGCCAGCGTGAGCGCGCCCTCGCCCGCCCCGGGCTCCAGGACGGGCCCGGCCGGTGCGGCGGCCTTGACCACCAGCTCCAGGGCATGCCTGTCGACCAGGAAGTTCTGCGACAGCTCGCGCCGCGCCCGATCCCGGGGCGTGCGGCCGCCGCCGGAGCTCCTGGCCTTCTTCTGGGTGTGTGAATAGTTTCCGTGCGCGAAGTTCTGCGCCACAGCTTTCGCCCTCTCGGGTCTTCGAGTCGATGGGAGGCTCGAAGGGCCCCGGGCGCGCCGCGGACGCGCTCAGTCGTCCGCTAGCGGGCCAGAGGCCGGCTGCGGCGCATGCGCATGTAGACGGTGCCGAACATGCGGCTGATGCTAGGAAGAGCCGCCCCCGCGCGGCAACCGATTAAATCCGCTTTGAGCTGGCATTGAAGTCCCTGAGGTATTCCTTGGCTTATGGACCGTCCGGCCAGGGTGCTCGTCGTCGACGACGAACCCAACATCCGCGCCCTGCTCTCGCAAACGCTGCGCCTGGTCTCCTTCGAGGTCAGGACCGCCGAGACCGGCGCCGAGGCGGTGGCGGCCGCCCGCGAGTTCGACCCCGACCTGGTGGTGCTCGACGTCATGCTGGCGGACATCGACGGGTTCGAGGTCGCCGGGCGGCTTGGCGAGCGCGTCCCGGTGCTGTTCCTGACCGCCCGCGACGCCGTCGAGGACCGGGTGCGCGGGCTGACGCTCGGCGCCGACGACTACGTGACCAAGCCGTTCAGCCTGGAGGAGGTCGTGCTGCGGATCCGCGCCATCCTGCGCCGCAGCCGCACCCCGGCCCCGCCGGACGACGTCCTGCGCTACGCCGACCTGGAGCTCGACGCTGCCGCCCACGAGGTGCGGCGCGGCGGCGTCCCGGTCGAGCTGTCGCCCACCGAGTTCAACCTGCTGCAGTATCTGATGGCCAACGCCGGCCGCGTCGTCAGCAAGGCGCAGATCCTCGACAGCGTCTGGCGCTACGACTTCGACGGCGACTCCAGCATCGTCGAGTCGTACGTCTACTACCTGCGCAAGAAGATCGACCGGTGGGAGCCGCAGCTCATCCACACCGTGCGCGGCTTCGGCTACACGCTCAGGACGCCCCGGTGAGACCCGCCACCTGGACGCTGCGCACCCGCCTCGTCATGGCCGTCCTCGCCCTCACCGCCGTCGCGCTCGTGCTGGCCAACGTGTTCGGCATCACGCTGCTGCACAACACCATGGTCGGCCGGGTGGACAAGGAGCTCACCGGCCTCAGCAAGATCAGCGGGGAGCGGGTCCAGCCGTCGGGGGCGGTCGTGAAGAGCGGCGTGCTGGCCAAACGGTTCGCCAGCCAGCTCCGCATCCTCGTCTTCGCCGCCGACGGCAGCGTCATCGCCCAGACGCCCGGCGCGGGCAGCCCCGGCCCCGCGATCGAGACGTTGCGGGTGGGCGCCCCGTACACCGTGCCCGGCACCACCGGCGCGTCCTGGCGGGTGCTCGTCACCCCGTCGCCCGACGGCACCGTGTGGGTGGTCGCCCAATCGCTCGCCGAGGCCGAGCAGGTCAGGACCTCCAGCATCGCCATCGCCACCGCCGTCAGCGCGCTCGTGCTGCTCCTGCTCGGCCTCGCCGGCGACGCCCTGGTACGCCTCGGCCTGCGCCCCCTGACCCGCATGGAGCGCACGGCCGGCCACATCACCCGGGGCGACTTCGCCAGCCGCGTGCCCGCCCCCGACCCGCACACCGAGGCCGGCCGCCTCGGCGCCGCCATGAACGTCATGCTCGACCGCGTCGAGTCGGAGATCGCCGCCCGCACCGCCTCCGAGGCCCGCATGCGCCGCTTCCTCGCCGACGCCTCCCACGAGCTGCGCACCCCCCTCACCTCCGTACGCGGCTTCGCCGAGCTCTACCGCCGGGGCGGCGGCGACACCGGCGAGATGATGGGCCGCATCGAGGACGAGGCCGCCAGGATGAGCGTCCTGGTCAACGACCTGCTCACGCTCGCCCAGCTCGACGAGGAACGGCCGCTGGACCGGAAGCCGGTCGACCTGCTGGCGGTGGCGGCCGACTCCATCCGCGACGCCCGCGCCCGCGTCCCCGACCGGCAGGTCAGGCTGGCCGGCCTGGGCGGCGCGCTGGCCCCCGTCTCCGCCCTGGGCGACGAGGCCCGGCTGCGGCAGGTCGCGGCCAACCTCATCGGCAACGCCCTCACCCACACCCCGCCCGAGGCCGCCGTCACCGTCCGCGTCGGCAGCCGGGCCGGGCGGGCCGTGCTGGAGGTCGCCGACACCGGCCCCGGCATCGCGCCCGAGCACGTCCCCCACCTGTTCGACCGCCTCTACCGGATCAGCCAGGGCAGATCCAGGTCCGACGGCGGCAACGGCCTGGGCCTGGCCATCGTCGCCGCCATCGTGCGCGCCCACGGCGGCAGCGTGGACGTCGACACCGCGCCGGGCCGGGGCGCCACGTTCTCGGTGCTCCTACCTGGTTCCCAGGCGGCTCCCAGCCCGCTCTGATCCGCACCCGCCACCGTCGGGGGCATGAGACGAACACTTCTCACCGCGGCCCTGCTCGCGCTGGCCGCGGGATGCGGGACGCAGCAGCCCGCCACCGGCGTCGCCTCGGTGTCGAGCGCCTCGGCCGCGCCGACGGCCTCCGCCTCCCCGGCCGCCACGGCGGACCCGGAGGAGCAGGGCAGGAAGTTCGCCGCGTGCATGCGCGAGCACGGCGTCGACATGCCCGACCCCGAGCCGGGCGGGAACGTGCGCGTGATCGGCAAGGCCCAGGCGGGCAAGGCGGAGTTCGAGAAGGCCATGGCCGCCTGCCGATCGCTGGCCCCGTTCAAGGACCGCGGCGAGCTCACCCCCGAGGACGAGGAGCGGATGCGCGCCTTCGCCAAGTGCATGCGCGACAACGGCGTGGACATGCCGGACCCGGAGCCGGGCAGCGGCCTCAGGCTCAAGGCCGACGGCCGGATCGACCCGGAGGACCCCGCGTTCCGGAAGGCGATGGACACGTGCCAGGACCGGCTGCCCCGCAACGGGAAGCGGAAGTGACCAGGATGGCCCGCACACCGGAACCCCTGCCGAGGCCCCGGCGGTCGCTGGTGCGCCCGGTCGCCTGGACCGCGGGCGCCGCCCTGCTCGCCGCGGCCGTCACGGCCGCCGCGCTCGGCTTCGGCGGCGACGCCACCGGCCCGGCCGCCGCCGTCCGCACCCCGCCCGCCACCGCCACCGTCACCAGGACCACCCTCACCGAGACCAAGACCGTCGACGGCGCCCTCGGCCACGGCCCCGCCACGACCGTCACCGCCAAGGCGCAGGGCACGATCACCTGGCTGCCCGCCGAGGGCGCCACCATCACCCGGGGCCGCGCCGTCTACAGCGTCGACGCCGACCGCCGCCCCCTCCTCTACGGCGCCATGCCCCTCTACCGCACCCTCCAGGACGGCGTCGAGGGCGCCGACGTCAAGCTCCTGGAACGCAACCTGGCCAAGCTCGGCTACACCGGGTTCGACGTCGACGACGCCTACACCTGGGCCACCCGCGAGGCCGTCGAGAACTGGCAGGAGGACCTCGGCCTCGACGTCACCGGCCGCGTCGAGCCCGGCGACGTCGTCGTGGCCGGCGGACCCCTGCGCGTCGCCGAGCTCAAGAAGGCGCTCGGCGACAGCGCGGCCGGCCCCGTGCTCACCGCCACGGGCACCACCCGCCGGGTGCTCGTCGACCTCGACGTGGCCGACAGCCACCTGGTGCGCAAGGGCATGCCCGCCACCGTCGAGCTGCCCGACGGCACCGAGGTCGACGGCGAGGTCACCGCCGTCGGCCGCGTCGCCGAACAGAGCGGCGACGCAGACGACACCGCGACCACGGTCGAGGTCGAGGTGTCGGTGTCCGGGCTGAAGAAGACCTACGACAGCGCCCCCGTCGAGGTCACCGTCGTCGCCCGGCAGCGCGAGAACGTCCTGGCCGTCCCCGTCGGCGCCCTGGTCGCCCTCGCCGAGGGCGGCTACGGCGTCCAGGTCGTCGAGGGCCCCGCCACCCGCTACGCCGCCGTGGAGACCGGCATGTTCGCCGACGGCCAGGTCGAGGTCACCGGCATCGCCGAGGGCGTCACCGTGGCGGTGCCCACGTGATCGCCGAGCTGACCGACGTGCGCAAGGAGTACGGCGACGTCGCCGCCCTGCGCGGCGTCACCATGAGCATCGGGCACGGCGAGCTCGTCGGCATCGTCGGGCCGTCCGGGTCCGGCAAGTCGACCATGCTCAACATGCTCGGCACCCTGGACCGGCCCTCCGCCGGAACCGTCCGCATCGCCGGGCACGACGTCGGCACGCTCGGCGACAGGCAGCTGTCGGCCCTGCGCGCCAACGTCATCGGCTTCGTCTTCCAGCAGTTCCACCTGGCCGCCGGGGTCCCGGCACTGGACAACGTCGCCGACGGCCTGCTCTACAACGGGCCCGCGCTGCGCGAACGCCGCGACCGGGCCGCCGAGGCGCTGGAGCGCGTCGGGCTCGGCCACCGGCTCGGCCACCGCCCGCACGAGCTGTCCGGCGGCGAACGGCAGCGGGTCGCCATCGCCCGCGCCGTCGTCGGCGACCCGGGCCTGCTGCTGGCCGACGAGCCCACCGGCAACCTCGACTCCCGCTCCGGCGCCGGCGTCATGGACCTGCTGCGCGAGCTCAACGCCACGGGCACCACCGTCGTCGTCATCACCCACGACCGCGACATCGCCGCCTCGCTGCCCCGCCAGGTGGAGATGCTCGACGGCCGGATGCTCGACGGGGCACGCCGGTGAACGTCCTGGAAAGCCCCCGCATGCGCCCCCGCGACGTGATCAGGACGGGCGGCTCCGGCCTGCGCGCCAGACCGCTGCGCGTGTTCCTGTCGGCGCTCGGCATCGCCATCGGCATCGCCGCCATGCTCGGCGTCGTCGGCATCTCCGCCTCCAGCCGGGAGGACCTGAACCGGCAGCTCGCCGCGCTCGGCACCAACCTGCTCACCGTCGCCCCCGGCCAGACGCTCTTCGGCGCCGACGCCCACCTGCCCGCCGAGGCCGAAGGCATGATCGGCCAGATAGGCCCGGTCACCTCGGTCACCGCCACCGGCCGCACCCCGGCCAAGGTCTACCGCAACGAGCACATCCCGGAGAGCGAGTCGGGCAGCATCTCCGTCCTGGCAGCCCGCCTCGACCTGCCCGCGGACGTGAACGCCGCCCTCACCACCGGCGTCTGGCTCAACGAGGCCACCCACCGCTACCCGGCCGTCGTGCTCGGCGCCAAGGCCGCCGACCGGCTCGGCGTCGTCCAGGCCGGCCCCGACCAGCGGGTCCGGCTCGGCGGTCAGTGGTTCACGGTCGTCGGCGTGCTCGCCCACGTCCCGCTCGCCCCCGAGCTCGACACCGCGGCCCTGGTCGGCTGGCCCGTCGCCGAGGAGCGGCTGGACTTCGACGGCTACCCGACCACGATCTACGCCAGGGCCGGCGAGCCGTCGGTGACCGCGGTGCGCGACGTGCTCGCCGCCACCGCCAACCCGCGGGCGCCGAACGAGGTCGAGGTGTCCAGGCCGTCGGACGTGCTCGCCGCCAAGCAGGCCACCGACGCCACGCTCAACGCCCTCCTGCTCGGCCTCGGCGGCGTCGCCCTCCTGGTCGGCGGCGTCGGCGTGGCCAACACGATGGTCATCTCGGTGCTCGAACGCCGCGCGGAGATCGGCCTGCGCCGCTCGCTCGGCGCCACCCGGGGCCAGATCAGGCTGCAGTTCCTCGCCGAGTCGCTGCTGCTGTCGGCCATCGGCGGCGTCGGCGGCGTGGCGCTCGGCATCCTCGTCACCGCCGCCTACGCGAGCCTCCAGGGCTGGCCCGCGACCGTGCCCGCGTGGGCGATGGCCGGGGGAGTGCTGGCCACGCTCGTCATCGGCGGCGTCGCCGGCTTCTACCCGGCGGTCCGCGCCGCCCGCATGTCCCCCACGGAAGCGCTGGCCGCTCCCTGACGAGGCCGATTCGTACAAGAGAACCATGCGGCCGGTGGCGTACCGTCGGCCGCATGGACGTTCTCGACCGTGCGGCCGGCTACCTGCGGCTGCACGCCAGACTCATCGACAGGCTCAGGTTCGAGGCGCTGTTCGCCGGCGGCTCGCGCGAGCGGGTGGCCGGCGCGCTGCGCGCCTACCAGAACCCCGACGGCGGCTTCGGCCACGCGCTGGAGCCCGACCTGCGCGGCGCGGGCAGCCAGCCGCAGCCCGTCGAGGTCGCCTTCCGGCTGCTGGACGAGCTCGACGCGTTCGGCGACCCGATGGTGGCCGCCGCCTGCGACTACCTCGCCGCCGTCAGCACCCCCGAGGGCGGTGTCCCGTTCATGCTGCCCACCGGCGAGCCGCGCGCCCCCTGGTGGCAGACGCCCGACGACCCGCCCGCCGACCTCAACCCCACCGCCCCGCTCGCGGGCCTGCTCCACAAGCACGGCGTCACCCACCCGTGGCTCGGCCCCGCCACCGCCTTCTGCTGGTCGCGGATCGCCCGGATCACCGACAAGGCCGAGCAGTACGAGGCGCGCGCCGTGCTCACCTTCCTCGAACACGTACCCGACAGGGAGCGGGCGCTCGCCGAGTTCACCCGGCTCAAGCCCGCGCTGCTGGCGGCGGTCTCCCTCGAACCCGACCAGCCCGGCCACGTGCACTACCCGCTCGACTTCGCGCCGGAGCCGCTCACGCTGCCCCTGTTCGAGGCCGCCGTGCTGGAGCGCCACCTGGACGTGATGCTGCGCGACCAGGACGACGAGGGCGGCTGGGCGCCCAACTGGGAGATGTGGACGCCGCTGGTGCGGCACGAGTGGGGCGGCTACATCACGGTGGCCAACCTCAACACCCTGCGGGCGTACGGACGCCTCTGAAGTTCTGTCGGTGCCCGTGCGTAGCCTGGGGGCATGTACGCGGAACGGGCTCCGGAGCCGGCCCTTGCCGATCGCGTGGCCTGCCTGTGGCGGCAGGCCAGCGAGGACGACCGGGCACAGCTGGTGGTGCCCGACGGCTGCGTCGACCTGATCTGGGGCCCCCGAGGGCCGTTCGTGGCCGGGCCCGACACCCGGCCCGCCCCGGTCGCGATGCGGGCCGGCGACCGGTTCGCCGGCGTCCGCTTCAAGCCGGGCGCCGCCGGCGACGTGTTCGGCGTGCCGCTGTCGGAGCTGCGCGACCAGCGCGTCCCGGCCGCCGCGCTCGACGCCCTCGCCGGGCTGCCCGCCGACCCGCCGGACGACCCCCTCCGGGTGCTGCTCGCGGTGGTGCAGACGCGGCTGCGCCGCACCGCCGCCCCCGACCCGTCCGTCCCCGCCATCGCCGCCCGCCTGCGCACCGGCCGCACGGTCGCCGAGACGGCGTGGGACCTCGGGCTCAGCGTCCGCCAGCTCCACCGCCGCTCCCTGACCGGCTTCGGCTACGCGCCCAAGACCCTCCAACGCGTCGTACGGTTCCAGCGCGCGCTCAGGCTGACCCGGGCCGGGGTCCCGCTCGCCGACGTCGCCGCCCGCGCCGGCTACGCCGACCAGGCGCACCTGGCCAACGACGTCAAGCGGCTGAGCGGCGTCACGCTGCGCCGCCTGGTGCCCACCGGCTGACAGTTCTACCGGGCTACCGGGGGAGGCTCGCGGGCTTGCTGGAGATGAGCGCCCCCGCCCACTCCGCCCGCGGGTCGCTGTCGATCAGCAGCGCCCTGACCAGCAGGCTCAGCGGGATCGCGAGGATCGCGCCCAGCGGCCCCAGCACGAACGTCCACAGGATCAGCGACAGGAACGTCATCGTCGTCGACAGCCCCACCGCGTCGCCGAGGAACTTGGGCAGGATGAACGACTGCGTCACCACGTTGATGGCCCCGTAGGCGGCGACGACCAGCAGCATCTCCTTCACCCCGCCGTGCAGCAGCGCCAGCAGCGCGGGCGGGATCAGGCTCAGCACGAAGCCGATGTTGGGGATGTACATGCCGATCATCGCCAGCACCCCCCACAGGAGCGGCAGCGGCACCCCGATGAGCGTGAGCGCGATGACGTCCAGCACGGCGTTGAGCAGCCCGAACACCGTCGAGACGATCAGGTAGCGGCGCGTCTTGTGGGTGAACCCGGCCAGCGCGATCACCAGCCCCCGCCGGCGCCCCTCGCCCGCCGCGAGGATGCGCGAGGTGATCGGCGCGTCCAGGCACATCGCCAGCAGCAGCACCACGATGAGGAACAGGCTCGACAGCACCCCGATCACGCCGCCCAGCAGGCTCTGCGCGATGCCGAGCAGCCGCTCGGGGTCGAAGCTGTCGAAGGCGCGGTCGATCTGCGCGTCGCTGATGCCGTGCGCGACCGCGAACCGTTCGGCGTCGCCCAGCAACTGGCTGAACTTCCCCGCGTACGAGCTGATCAGGGTGGTGAGCTGCACCGCCGACACCGTCAGCACCGCGGCCATCCCGAGCAGCACCAGCACGAGGATGAGGAACGGCACCGCCACCTGGATCCAGACGGGCGCGCCGTGCCGGGCGAGCCACCCGCGCAGTGGTGACACCGCGATGACGAGAACCAGGGCCAGGATGACCGGCCCGGCGATGGAGGCCACTTCGCGGATCCCGAACAGTGCGATCACCGCGCCGGCGATCCCCATCAGGACGATGAGCGCTCTGGGCACCGGCTGATCATTCACGCGGGGTTCCTACCCCTGCCCTTGGGAACACACCGCCGCGCGCCGCCGATTTGACGGTTGCGGGAGCCGTACATAGAGTTCACCAGTCCCGCGAGGACGGTGTGATCACCGGACTCGCCCAGGGCACCTCCTCCAACCACCTCCGGTCCGTGGATGCTTCACGTCCACGGGGCGCCGATTCGACAAGAGTCGGAGTTCGGAGTACGTTAGAAGGGTTGCTCCGGAGACGGGGCGGTCGAAATTCCCGCAGGTCGAGCGAGTCCGGTCAATTTGACAGAGACTTGAACGGCTGAAAGAATTAAGACACAACGAAATGAGCGCCTCTCGCAGGACTGGGGAGCAAGCGTCCGTTTCTTGAG